>JAGPJL010000093.1 GCA_018054455.1 Parabacteroides sp. | reverse complement strand
TGAAGAAAATGATGGAACTACTGAAACAGAAAATTATTTTCTTATTTTATAAGATACAAATTATGCTATTTTCTAATCCTGTTTTTAAAAATAAATTAAATAGTGGGTTTTGTTAAGGAACGACTAAATAGTGGGTTTTGTTAAGGAACGACTATATAATATTAAGAAATCCGTCTCGCAATAGAGACGGATTTTACAAATAATATTTAATTTTAAAAATCAATGAGCTAAACCTAGTAATTTATCAATTTCAGATTGATTAATTAATGGATTTGCTCCTGGCTTGCTTGCAACAATAGCACCTACGGCACTTGCAAAATCCATCGCTTCTTCTGGTTTATTATTGGATAACAATTGAGCGATGAGACTTGCCAAAAATGAATCTCCAGCACCAACGGTATCAGATACTTCCACAGGATATCCCGAATGGCGATACATCTTACCTTCCCATAACATTATAGAACCGTGTTTTCCCAAGGTTACACAAATCGAAGGTGTGTTGGTCTTTTGCGAGATAAATCGGATGTTTTCCTCGAGATCATCTGAATTAAATCCTAATCCGGAAGCAATTTCCAGAATTTCTTCATCATTGAATTTAATAAAATCCGCTTTGTACATTAATCTTTCAAGAAGTTCAATATCATAAAACGGCTTTCTAAGATTAACATCAAAAACCTTGAACATTTTCGGGTTGCTTTCCAGAAAACCGAAAAGTGTTTTTTGCGATACCTCATTTCGGCAAACGAGACTTCCGTAGAAAAAAGCGTCTGCATTTTTTACGATGTTATTTGTCTTTTCATTGGCTTCAATGTAATCCCAGGCAGATGGAAATTTAATTTCATAAGTTGCCGAACCACGCTCGTTAAGGGTTACTTGAACAATTCCGGTTTCATAATCAAGAGTTGTATTGATTCCACTGATATCTACTTGATTTTCTTTTATATAATCGCAAATAACTTTTCCATCTTCATCGTTGCCTACCGCACTGATCATCGCTACCGGAAATCCGAAAGAGGCAGTTCTAAGTGCAAGATTGAGCGGCGCACCACCAATTTTCTTGTCTTCTCCAAAAACATCGAAGAGCACCTCTCCGAAACATACTACATTTATTTTTTTATTAAAGAACATTTTCTACGGATTTTTGATTTTAATATTCTTGAATGAAGCGTCCGAGGTTCCAAAAATACTCCATTTTCTGTTCACCACATCATAAACACGGTTACTGAATGCTGTCTGTAATTTATTAAATATTATTTTCATAAATCTTTAAATTTTAGTAACCATTATTTTGTTTGTACAGACCTTGGCTGAAGTTGATTTGAGCTAAAGGTATCGGGCAATATTCTTCAATTCCGTGGTCAAATCCTGCTTGAGAATAGTAAGTTCTTTTCGTTTTTTCACCGGAGTAGTAGGTATTCATCGTTTCGGCTGCAACTCCCCATCTCACAAGATCAAAGAAACGGCTGCCTTCCATTGCAAACTCCATTCTTCGCTCCCATCTTAGGGCTTTTCTTGCAAAATCTTGGGTCCAAGTACAGTTCACGCCTGGTTCATATTTGCTAATAAAATTGTTTGAGGTATAACTACCCGTCAAAACGGTGCTGTTCGCTGCTCGCTCTCTCACCTGATTAATCAGTGGCAATGCTTCGTTAACCCGTCCAAGTTCAATCAGTGCTTCTGCTTTCATCAGCAAAACGTCGGAATAACGGATGATAATTCTGTTTTTAGAATTGCCATAAAATGGATCTATATTGACCGTACAGCCACATCCTACAGGAACATTTTCTTTTAGTGAAGCATAATAGCCATAGGTTCCCGGACTTCTGACCCAGCTTTCCTGATAGATTTTGTCTTTTTCATATTTCCATGGCAGTCCCGGCATCGCAACTGTATGGTAAAGCCTTGGATCCACTTTATAATTGTTGAGTTGCTTATAATCTAAATCCTCATCATTGTAAGTATCAAACATTGGCAAACCTTGGGCGTTCGTTTTGAAAGCATTGACCAGATTTTGACTTGGTTTATGGAAATCACAACATCCCAAACCTTGTGGCAAAGAAAGTACATCACCGTAGTTCAGCCTTCCGAAAAGCGTTCCGTCATTGTCGGAATATTGAATGGAGAAAACAGCTTCCGAACCATTTTCGTGCGTACCCGGAAGGAAATTGTACCCGAAATCGGATTCCAAAGTATAATTCCCAATTACCTGATTAGCAGCATCAATCGATTTCTGAAGTGTTACTGGATTAATTTGTGTAACGGTATAATTATCATCTTGTTCATACGCTTGGTACAATCTTACTTTTGCCAAATAAGCAAATGCAGCACTTTTCCTTGGTCTTCCAACTTCTGGCTGTATTTCCGGCAAATTGGCTGCGGCAAATTCAAAATCAGAAGCGATGGCATCCCACAATTGTTGGTCGGTTTTAGCTCTGTTTGAGATATTTGGGTACTCTTCTATTGGTGTATTTTCGTCAACATAAGGTACATACTTGAAAAGTGTTTTCAACAAAAAATAAAAATGACCTCTCACGAATTTCATCTCGGCAATTCGTTTCTGCTTATTCGGATACGCAGTTTCGGAAAGTTGGTTAAGTGCAGCAATCGCTTTATTACATCTACCAATTCCTACATAATTCAAATACCAAAGTCCGTCTAATTCACCAAAATCCGGGCGAATATTATTAGAAATTTCAAAGAAGTGGAAAGTTTGGATATCATTTGTCCCACTGCCTCCTTTGTATGCATCGTCTGAACGAACATTTCCATAAGGCCAAAGGCTGAAAGGAGTATCATAATGATCATTTCCAAGTGCTGCATAAGCCGCTATCACAAATCCATCCACATTCTGGGGTGTTACCACATCGGTTTCGGAAAGTACGCCTCTTGGCTCATTATCCAGAAAATCATTGCAGGAAGTTGTTCCTAGCAAAAAAGCAAAGGCGATTGTAAATAATATATTCTTTTTCATTATTTTAATATTTAAAAGTTTAAAGTGATAAATTAACTCCAAAATTGAAAGTCAGAGGAAGCGGATAGCCATAAGCAGGGGTTTCCGGATCGACGCCTGTAAAGCTTTTGGATTTTATGGTCAAAAGATTCTGCCCACTCACATAGATTCTGAAATTGGAAATCTTGTATTGTTCAAGAATATCTTTAGGAAGGGTGTAACCAAATTGTAAAACCCTCAATTTCAAATAACTTCCGGTTTCTATATAGTAAGTAGAAAACCTTGATTCTGCATTGCTATCCACTGTAGTTAGTGCCGGAATATCAGAGTTCGGATTCTGAGGAGACCACGCATTTAAAAGTCTTGTTCCTTTATTGGAACCTATATCATCCACGCTCCAGAAATCGGTTTGATATTTTTTTGAATTAATTACGTCCACATCGCCGATACCTTGCCAGAAAGCAGATAAATCAAAATTTTTGTAGGAAAAATTGAGATTTACACCATACATAAAGCCTGGGTTCGGATTTCCGATCCATGTTCTGTCTTTGTCATTGATAATTCCGTCCGAGTTTAAATCAGCATAACGGATTCTTCCCAAACCTTTACCTGGCTGTGCGGCAGAATTATCTACTTCCGCCTGAGTTCTGAAAAGTCCGTCGGCAACATAGCCATACATCGAATTGATCGGTCTTCCCAGAATATTATCGGTAGTTCCGTTTCCACCATAATTATTGACAACTGATTTAGGTAATTCCGTTATTTTATTTCGGTTCATTGAAAAATTTCCTGAAATTTCATATCCAAAACCACCTGTTGTTTTATTCTGATAGCCTAGTGCTACCTCTATTCCTTTGTTCTCCATTGAAGCACCATTGATCCAACGGTTTCCGCCTTCGCCGATTACGCCTAGATAAGGTGGCAATACAAGGATATCCTTTGTATCTTTTTGATAAACATCCACACTACCTGTCAATTTTTGATTAAAAAACCCAAAATCCAAACCTAGGTTAGTTTGTGTAGTGGTTTCCCATTTTAGATCATCATTTTTTGATTGAGTAGCGATAAATCCGGATGGCAACAAACCACTTCCAACACCGGAAATATCATAAGCTGTTCCGTATGAAGTAGCCCAAGTCGGACTACCACCTGCATAATTGGCGATGTAAAGCGAGTAAACAGCAGAATTGCTGATTTCTTGGTTTCCGGTTTTTCCCCAGCCTGCTCTTAACCTTAAATCTGAGAAAAATGGAATCACTTGATCTGCAAAATCTTCTTTGTTAATTCTCCAACCTAATGAAAAAGCTGGGAATGTTCCGAAACGGTTATTTTTACCGAATCTTGAAGAGCCATCATAACGAAGCGTTGCAGAAAACAGATAACGATTGTCATAATCATACGAGAGTTTTCCGAAGTAAGATAACAAACTATAATAGGTTGAACTTCCGCCGTTGAAGGCATCGCCGGTTCCGGCATCTGGATACATATAATCTGGATCTTCAATCAGGAAACCTTCTTTTCTCAGCCAAGTATTGTTGTAGGTATCTTGATACATTTCCATTCCTCCGAGTAAATCGAAATGGTGATTTCCTGCTTTGACGGTATACTGAGCAGTATTGGTCCATGTCCATTTTTCAGTATCGGACTGATCAATATTTACAGCATTCTTATTATTCTTCAAATACCCTGAAACATAACTTCTTTGAAGCATTCTTTTGTAATAATTGGAAAAATCAATACCAAAACTTGATTTTAAAGTAAGGTTTTTTACAAGCTGTAATTCAGCAAAAATATTTCCAAAAAACCGTTCGTATTGGTATCCATTATCTTTATTATATTCCAAAAGCCGAACAGGATTCTGCCGGTCATTCATTCCTCCAACCGGACCACCCCACCCGATTCCGTCCACTGTATGAACCGGAATAATCGGCAGTGCCCTCAAAGCCGGATCTAAAACTCCCGGATCAACCAATTCATTGGTCTTATTGAAGGTGAAATTTTCACCAATTTTCAATTTGCCTTCGAAGAAATTGTAAGAGGTATTTACACGGGCAGATAATCTTTTGAAATTGGTCAGTTTCACAATTCCCTCATTGTCATAATAACCCATTGAAAAGAAATAAGATCCTTTATCTGAAGCGCTTGATGCAGAAACATCTAGTGAATTAGCCACGCCAGTTTGAGACACTTCGTCATACCAATTGGTATCGGCAGACTTAATGGTTTTCGCTGCATCTAAATATTCCGGCACGTAGATGTTGTACAAAGTCGGAACACCATTCTCAACGCCCCAATCGAAGTTATAACTAAGATTATTAGCATTCGGATTCAAACCATCATTAATATTGGCTTGCCAAAGTACTTGCCCAAATTGTTTTGCGTTGAGAACTTCAGTTTTCTTAGCATATTGCGAATAGGCTGTATAATAATTCAGGTCGATTCTCATTCTGCCTTTTTTACCTTTCTTAGTGGTAATGATAATTACACCGTTTGCCGCTCTGGACCCATATATACTTGCCGAGGATGCATCTTTCAGCACTTGCATAGATTCAATATCGCTTGGGTTTAATTCATGCATGCCAGCTTTTGTAGGCACACCGTCTATGACATAAAGTGGGTCGGTATTATTAAGCGTTCCTACCCCACGAATCAAAACTTTGGTATTCCCTCCAGAAGGCGAACCATCAGTTGAAATATTCACCCCCGCAACTCTTCCTTGTAAAGATTTTACGGGATTTGGTTCTCCTTGTTTGTTAAGGTCTTTCATCTCAACAATAGACACCGCACCTGTGATATCGGCTTTTTTCTGCTTCGTGTAACCGGTCAATACAATCTCATCGATATTCTTCACTTTTTCAGCAGCCAAAATAATGTTGAGAACTGTTTTTTCATCGACAATAATTTCCTGCGTAGAATAATCAGGATAATTGAAAATAAGTGTATTTCCTTTGTTTAAATCATTCAATTGAAACGCACCATCACGGTCTGTGGTAGTAGTAGCACCCGTTTCTGAAACGGTAACAGTAACGCCGCTCAACGGCTTTTGGTCGGGAGACAGTACCTTTCCTTTGACGGTTTCCTGAGCGAAAATACAGGAAAACGGAAGAAGACAAAAGGCTACTGCAATTTTACTTTTTTTCATAAAATAGAGTTTTTTATTTAATATTAAGCTGATGACCACGGATGTTCAAGGTACTTCCTTTCGTATCCGTTGATAAGTAAAGTTCCGAGAAATGTTCGTTAGGGAAGAAAATTTCTGTCAGCACTTTTTCACCATCGTTGAAGAAGATTTCGATGGAAGTTTTGTCGATGACCAATTTCATTTTCACGTTAGAATAAACTTTATTCAACGGCGCTTTACTGACAGCGGTTGCGAAATGATTTCCGAAATCTGTGTTCCCCGATTTGGAACGGTCAACAAACAGTTCTTTCGTTGTGTTATCAATCCCAAAAGTCAATTCTTCTCCCAAAGCATTTTTCAGCGCGAAAGTATATTTTCCGGCAGTCATTTTCTTTAAATCTAAATCTACAACTGCTTTGCTAAGGTCAATTTGTGATTTTTCGATCAATTGATTTTCCGCCTTTACCTTAATTGTTTTTCGGGTAGATTTTCCTTGATACTTTTTCAGTTGGGCAACAGGAATATTTTTGAGAATGTAACCATCATTTGTTTTTTTGAGTGAAACTTCTCTCGCCACAGTCATACTGCTTCTCCACGCTTGTGTAGGAACTTCCTGCGCATAGTCCCAGTTGCTCATCCAACCGATAATAACCCGTTTTTCCTTTGGAACATTATCAAAAGAAACACTTGCATAGTTGTCTTTGCCCCAATCTAACCAAGCAGCCTTTTCTCTTTTAATTTGTTGGCTAAAATGTTCATCTACAGTGAAAGTCTTCCCGTCAAAATCTCCGACGAAATATTGTCCTGCAGAACCTTTATTGGGACCTCCCGGATTGATATTGACAATCATCACCCATTTTTCTTCCTTCGAACCTTCTACTTTTAGCGGAAACAAATCGGGGCATTCCCAAACGCCACCGTGACCGCCCAAATCTTTTCCGAATTCGGATTGAAATTTCCATTCTTTAAGGTCTTTCGATTGGTAGATATGAACTCTATCCTGTGCAGCCAAAACCATGATCCATTGTTGTCTTTTTTGATCTCTAAATACTTTCGGATCACGAAAATCTCGGATTCCTGGGTTTTTCAGAACTGGGTTTGCGCTATATTTTGTCCATATTTTGCTGTTGTCTAAAGAATAAGCAATTCCTTGGGTTTCCACATCTATTTGCTTTGCTTTTTCCTTATCCATATTATGATAAGTAAAAATTGCAACAACAGGTTTATTTTTGGCATCTCCGAAACCCGAGGTATTATTCACATCCACCACTGCACTTCCAGAGAAAATGTATCCTAACTCATCAGGATAGAGGGCAATAGGTTGCTCATCCCATTTGATGAGATCTTTGCTTGTAGCATGTCCCCAATGCATCGGTCCCCATTTGTTCCCGTGCGGATAATACTGGAAAAACAGGTGGTAAACACCATCTTTGTAATAGAGTCCATTCGGATCATTCATCCAACCGGTTTTCGGAGTGAAATGGAAGTTCGGTCGGTAAAGTTGCTCCTCAGAAGGTTGAGCTATCGACTGAGCATAGATTGCCGAATTGCAAATCAGCGCTACGACGAGTGTTGAAATATATTTTTTCATTGAAATTATTTTGTTGTTGTTTTCTGGACTATTAGACCATATGTAACGTCCGACTATTTTAATAATGATTTACTTAATTTTTCAAGGGTAGTACCTTTTGTTTCTGGCATCATGAAGATGACGAAAAGCAACTGGAAAACCATAGCGATAGTAAACACAAGGAACACTGTTCCTGGCCCAATGGTAGAAAATAGGGTTGGGATAAGCGAAGGGATAATTGCAGCGAGTACCCAGTGCGTAGAGCTTCCAAACGACTGTCCTGATGCGCGGAGATGATTCGGAAAAATCTCCGATATAAACACCCAAATTATAGTTCCCTGACCAATCGCGTGAGATGCAATGAACAGGAAAAGGAAGATTGGAATCGCCAAACCGGTCCAATGAAAGTAAAATGCCATAGACACTAATCCCAGAGAAATAATATATCCTATGGATCCAATAAACATTAGTTTTTTTCTCCCTACTTTGTCAATCAGATTCACGCCAACCAGAGTAAATACCATATTTACAACACCTATTCCGATACTACTGAG
This sequence comes from Parabacteroides sp., assembly GCA_018054455.1. Taxonomy (GTDB): domain Bacteria; phylum Bacteroidota; class Bacteroidia; order Bacteroidales; family Tannerellaceae; genus Macellibacteroides. The sequence continues at coordinate 4,294 of JAGPJL010000093.1, read as the reverse complement.
AAGTGCCGTTTTCTCACCTAGACCTGCTTCACCAAAAATCCTCGGTGCATAATACAAAAAGGCATTAATTCCCGACATTTGATTAAAGAACGCCACAAGAAATGCCAGCATTAAAGGAAAGCGATATTTTTTCATAAAAATATTTTCCTTTGGTGCGTCTGCATAATCTTCCTCCATTTGTGTGGCCAGCAATTCTGAATCCTGATCCGGGCTTATAATCTTCATTACCTTTTTGGCTTCTTCCACTCTGGATTGTGAAATCAACCACCTTGGACTTTCTGGAATGGTGATGACAAAAAGCGTGTAGAATATCGCCGGAATTGCTTGTACTCCCAACATCCAACGCCAGTCATTATCGCCAATTCCACTTAATAAATAATTAGAAAAAAATGCGACCAAAATTCCCAGAACTATATTAAATTGATATAATGAAACAAGCCTTCCTCTATCTTTTGCAGGTGCGATCTCTGAAATGTACGCTGGTGCAGCAATCGTAGAAGCACCTACACCCAGACCTCCCATAAACCTGAAAAATGCAAAAACATAAGGATCATTTGAAAGTGCCGAACCGATTGCGGAAAGTGTATATAGAATCCCTATTGCAAGGAGTGTTTTTTTCCTACCCCATTTGTTGGTAGGTATGCCACCGAAGATGGCCCCAATTACGGTTCCCCACAATGCCATTCCCATCACTACTGCTCCGTGGAAGGCATCCGAACTATTCCATAACAACTGTAGTTTTTTGTCGGCTCCGGAAATTACCACAACATCGAATCCGAATAGAAATCCGGCCAAAGCTGCAGTAATAGCCCACATCATTATTTTGCTCATCTGTTAAAAATATGTATTTGTTTGTGGCTAATATATTCTTAGATGGCAATTCAGGTATCTAATTATGTAACAAAAGATTAAGAGACCGTTAATTATTTATTAAATAAATTCAATTACCTTAAAATCAAATACTTAAATAAACAATCGTTAATGAAAATTTTGATTGTATTTCGAAAATGTAACATCATCATATAAAATTGTTACAGGTTTTTAGGCAAGATCAGATGCATTAAAGAATAATGTTCTACATATATATCCCTAAATTTATAATATAGCTGCTGAATTTGAATTAATAGTAGGAGGTATTTTTCCAGAGCTCAAGGAAACAATTCAAAATCAAGAAAAATTACATCGGGCATTTCGTAAATGATGATATAGTTAAAGTTGGCGTTATCATCGAATAAATGTGATAGTTAAGAAAGAAGAACATCTGTTTTCGATTTTCTTAAAAGTATAAAATCGGCTTTAAAAAATAGTTACTAAACTACTCCTTACCCATACTTTTCCTGAAAGCGTTCGGCGACAATCCAAACTTATTCTTAAATACAGTTGAAAAATAATTTGGTGATGAGAAGCCATTCTTATAGGCTACTTCCGAAATCGTAAGTTCAGAATTTTGCAACATCGATCTAGCCTGTTCCAAACGGATATTGTTTATATAATCACTTACATTCACATCAAACATCGCCTTGATCTTTCTGTAGAGCTGGATTCTGGATATATTGAGATAATCTGCTAGGTTTTCTACTGAAAAATCAGCATTATCAATGTTGTCTTTTATGATTTGATTTAATTTATTAACAAAATTCTGTTCGATACTTCCAAAAGACTTCCTGTCGATAATATTTCCAATATGATGAGTATAATAATAGCGCAATTTTTCACGGTTGTAGAGCATACCTCGAAGAGATTGTACTAAAATTGGATAGCTGAAAGGTTTGGTAAGATAAAGATCAACTCCTGATTTCAGTCCCTGGAGATAAGATTCTTTATTATCAAGAGCTGTGAGTAAAATAATCGGGATATGCGATGTCCTTAAATCGTTTTTAAGAATTTCGCAGATTTCAAATCCATTTTTATCCGGGAGATTCACATCGCAGACAATAATATCTGGAATTTCCCCCACAGCTTTTTCAACAGCGTCTGTCCCGTCAGATGTATTGACATCAAATTCTGTTTTCAGTTTATTACACAGGAAAAATGACAAATCAGTATTATCTTCTATTAATAGCAATGAATAACGCTCTCCATTACCCTGCACTGACTCAAAGACCTCTTCTTCCAATCCCGTAAAACCAGAATCTTTCGCAAGTAATTCGGCATTTATAACGCTGGCTTCTTTTATCATTTGGTCTTCATTGAAATGCTTATTTCCTTTGAAAAGACTTATAACAAACTCAGTTCCCTGAAAAGAGTGAACTTCGATTTTTCCGAGATGTAAATCAATGAACTGACGACTAAGGTGCAACCCAATTCCCGAACTGTTTTTTCGGTTGTTCGATCCTTTAAAATAGGGCTCGAATACACTGCCAATTTCTTTTTCCGGTATTCCTATGCCGTTATCTTTAAAAATAATTGCCACCTGATTTCCCTTCTCCTGAATGGATATTTCAATTTTTCCGTTGTCTGGTGTAAACTTAAAGGCGTTGGATAAAAGGTTGAAATAAACCTTATCCATCAAATTGCGATCGATATAAAGCTCTATGTTTTTATTGGAAGCGTGAATTTCAAACTTGATATTTCGTTTTTTGGCTTCATTCTCAAAATCCCTAAAAATACCAAAGGTAAAATCATAAATATTGGTTTTTGAAACCCGAAGATTAAAAGTTTTGTTTTCTATTTTTCTAAAATCCAAAAGATTATCGATCAAACGAAGCAATCTATAAGAATTTTTAGTGATGAGTTCTATTTCATAGGATGGTTTGGATCCTTTTTGTATAATGCTTTCTTTTAAAGATTCCAAAGAACTCAAAATCAGTGTTAAAGGTGTTTTAAATTCGTGGGACATCCCGGTGAAGAAGTTTACTCTTGCCTCGTTGCTTTCCTTCAGTTCATCTGCAATTTTTTCAATCTGATTACGTTGTATGGTAACCCTCTCATTGGTTAAAATAAGTTGCTTATTTTTAATTTTAATGGCGTGGATTAGATAGATTGCATAAGCGATAAAACAAAACATCAAAATCAACAAAATTACCGACCACCGAAACAATTCTTTTTGCGAAGAATATAGTTGTGTCTGTTTTTTTATAGCATTCACTTGGTTTTCGATCACCCCTTGTTGTTCAATAATCTTGTCAAACTGATTACGCATAATCTCTGCATTGAACCTGTCAATTACGGTCGAGTTAAGTTTGATTCTTTTGGGAGGTATTTGTCCATCAAAGATTTTTATTGCGGTTTCAATAGCTTCTGGTCCTCCAGTCGGATATATAATAGTTGCGTTTAATTTTCCATCCAAAACCATCTGTATGCCTCCGTCCTTAGTATTGAGCCCATCGACACCAATAAACTTTATCTGATTTTCTAAGCCTGCATTCCGAGCAACCTGCCATGCAATAGCTGCAAGTTCATCATTAAAAGCAAAAACATATAAACTTTGATTCCCTAAGGAATCCAGCGTTTTTCTGAATGAGTCTACAGGAAGTCCTTTGAAGGATTTTATAAGATGAGTATTGGGATTATTTCTAATAGTATTTTGAAAGCCTCTACTTCTTTCTACCGTTGGAGAGGAGTTATCATCACCTTTGATTTCAATAACCTTTTTTTCGATTTTCGAATCAGAAAGAATATAATTGGCTGCTTCTTTTCCAATTTCCTCATTGTCAGCGCCAATATAGGTAGTGTAACTTGAAGAATTTATTTTTCTATCCACTAGAATTACTGGTATTTTTCTAGCGTGGGCTTTTTTAACAATGGGAACAATCGAATCAGGTTCGATTGGAGAAATAATAATAACATCCACATTATCATTTATCATTTTCTGAATATCCGCAATCTGTTTTTTTACAGAATTTTCAGCTTTGGATATCTTTAAACTTACATTAGAGTGTAGAGAGGCTTGAATTTCCATAGAATGGTTCATAGCTTCCCGCCATGGATGGTTGCCCAACCCTTGTGAAAAACCGATTACAATCTTATCCGAATTGTTTCTACCCTCCTCTTTACACGCCGTCATCAAAAAAAGCAAAAGAAATATCACTCGGAAAATCTTTCCCATTCCTAACTTTTTGAAATATTTGCTTTTAAACATGCTAACACAATATTAACAAAAATGTTTTACACACACAAGTAGTGATGAGAATTTTTAGGAACATATGGACTTATCCTGGTGCGTATTAAATAGTCGTTCCTTAACAAAACCCACTATTTAATTTATTTTTAAAAACAGGATTAGAAAACAGCATAATTTGTATCTTATAAAATAAGAAAATAATTTTCTGTTTCAGTAGTTCCATCATTTTCT
>JAGPJL010000186.1 GCA_018054455.1 Parabacteroides sp. | reverse complement strand
TAGTGGACACTCCCTACAGCAGACTCGACTTGGCTGTAAACTATCGATTTAACATTAAGAAGACGCGGTTGCAGACCGGCTTATCTTTCCTGAATCTGTTTAATACCCGTAACATCAAATACTCCTATCAAGTTGAGGAGGATACGGATATTACGAATATCTACACTAAAGCGACTCCTTTTACGCCTGTTCTGTTCGTTGAAATAAGATTTTGAAAAAAGTGGTAGGGTATTTGTCTGTTTGTGCGGTTACATATCGGAGACTCTTCTAAAAGAGAATATATAGTAACCAACAAATAAAAAGTACTTGTCATGAAAACAAAAAAATTATTAGCTGCAGTTTTGCTGTGCATGCTGACTCTTCCTTTTACGGCCTGTGATAATGAGAATGATCCGGTAAACGAAGAATTGGCGACAAAATCGCTGGTGGTATTAAATGCTAACTCAGAAGGCATTACCACCTTGACAACTGCCAATATCATTCCAGTAATGGCGGTAACGAATCCTTTAACGGCAGATGAAATTGAATTCCTCTATGCTCTTCGTGAAGACGAAAAGTTAGCGAGAGATGTAACCGCTGCTTTTGCCTCTCTTTTCCCGGAATCGAAGCCCTTTGAAAGAATTTCTCAGGCAGAATCCAATCATATTGCTGCTATTGAAAAGGTGCTGAGTTACTATGAAATTACTTATCCGGCTTTGGATGCTGCGGGGGTATTTGCCGATTCAACCCGCCAGGCAACTTACAATGAGTTGATTGCCAGAGGAACTTCTTTAATTGAGGCTTATAAGGTAACAGCATTCCTGGAAGAAGAAAGTATTAGCGCGTTGAGTACTGTTTTAGTAGATGTTGACAATGATAATCTTGAATTATTGGTTACTCATCTTCTTGCCGCCTCTAAAAATCACCTGAAAGCCTATGTTCGTCAGCTTGCCAGCATGCAGGTTATTTATGAACCAGTTGTTCTGAGTGCGGAACTTTATAATTCCATTATAACAGCGCCTTTTGCTATGGGCAATCAATACCAGGTACATGGACAGAATGGATTAATGACCAACACCCGTAAACGGGCTCAGACACAGAATGGCCTTTCTGATGGACCCAAAGGAGAGGTAAATCGTTATGGGGAGTGTGTCCAAACCACATTCGGCGAAGCTCCGGGCAGTGCCAATGGTGAGGGCCAGGTTGGCAAAGGCTATCGCGGAGGAAGGTAATAATCAGATAGCTGTGTGATAAAAAAAGAGGATGAAATTGCATTGCGATTTCATCCTCTTTTTTTATCACGAATAAATATTAACTCATAATCTCTTCAATAGTGATATAGTCTCCTACATGACCAGCCATTTTTTCTGCATCCGTATTTACCGGTAACGTTTTCTTGCCTGGTCTCCAGCCAGCTGGGCAAACTTCTCCGGTTTTAGTCGCATGTTGCCATGCTTCAACCTGACGAAGAAATTCGTTCACATTACGGCCAACAGAGTCGGCTTGTACCTCTTGTGCTACACAAATACCATCTGGATTAAACAGGAAACGTCCACGCAAAGCAATTCCTTCTTCTTCAACCAGCACACCAAAAGCCCGGCTCACCTCTTGGTTAGTATCTGCTCCAATTGTAAGCTGCAGTCCTTTTAAAAGAGGTTCAGTTTCAACAAATCGTTTGTGTGAGAATTTAGAGTCTACTGATACAGCAAGTATTTCAGTGTTTAATTTCTGAAAATCATCGTATTTTGCGTTCATCGCAGCAATTTCAGTTGGACAAACAAAAGTAAAGTCAGCCGGATAAAAACATACCACAGCCCATTTGCCTTTATAATCATCACTAGAGACAGTTTTAAAGTGTCCGGTTTTTGCGTCAAAAGCATCCATTGTAAATGCCGGCATCTCGCGTCTTACCATTGTTGAGCTCATAGTTTTTTCTTCTTTTTGATAATTTACATTTTCATTACTACTAGTCTGAATCTTTTTTCTTGGTTTTAATCCTGTGTCACATCCCATATAATATCCTCCTTAATAAATTTAATAGCTATATCGGTTGAATATGTAGTATGTTGTTTTAATATTTTGCGTTGTCTTTAAAAGTTTAAAACGAACATATGTTTAAATTAAACAGATCATATGTTCATTTTGTTTTGTTGTGTTTTGGATTTATTAAGACGATTACTATTTTTTTCTTTTAATATTGCTGACTAGTATATTTTTCGATCGCTTGAACTACAAAATCTGGTGGAGAGCACGGTTTCCAATTATCTTTTCCTACAAAAGCCAGTTCGGTCTCTGCTGTATTGATAAGCTCATTGTTTGAATTGTATAGTTTGTAGGTAAACCAAATGCGTACACCTTTAACTTCTTTCAAAGTGGTTATTACAGTAAGCATTTCATCGTAATGGGTTGTTTTGATGAAACGAAAATTCATTCGGGTAACGGGCAACATATATCCTGCTTTCTCTACCTCAATATAAGGAATGCCTATACTTCGAAACAGCTCCCAGCGAGCTGTTTCATAATATTTGGCATAATTTGAGTGATGGACTGTTCCCATCTGGTCGGTCTCCGGATAGATTACCCGGAATGAGTAGCTGTGATCAATCATTATTTATTTATTTATTTATTTAAAGTTCAGTTTTTATTGTGTTTAATGATTCCATCCGTTAGATTTTCAAACCCTTTTTGAGTTGCTGTGTCATTGAACAACTCGCCAAGTTTGCCTTCATCGCAACTTTGACAAATAGTTTCATTTATTGGGATTTGAGCCAACAAAGGCAAATTAAATGCTTTAGCTAATTCTTTGCCACCTCCTTTTCCAAACAAATAATATTGCTCGTCCGGATGTTTTGATGGCGAGAACCACGACATATTTTCTACAACTCCGTAAACAGGTATTCCAACATGCTCATCCAAATACATGTCTATTGCCTTTTTAACATCACTCATAGCTAATACCTGAGGAGTTGTAACAACAATTGCTCCATTTATTTCATATTGTTGAAGTAAAGTAATATGAATGTCGCCAGTACCAGGAGGAGTGTCAATTATCAGATAATCCAGATCACCCCAATTTGTGTCATTTATCAACTGTTTAAGTCCGTTGGAAGCAAGTGGACCTCTCCATAAGATGGCTTGTTTGGGATCAATAAAGAAACCTATAGACATTACTTTCACTCCATATTTGAATATAGGTTCTATTTTGTTTTTTTCCTGGTCTTCGTGTATAACCGGATGTTGGTCTTGTATATTAAAAAGAGTAGGTATGGATGGCCCGTAAATATCGGCGTCCAGTAACCCTACAGAATATCCTTCCAACGCCATGTTTACTGCCAGACCAGACGCTACCGTTGATTTACCTACTCCACCTTTGCCTGAAGCTACAATAATAATATTTTTAATGTTAGTCAGTTGCGTCTTTTCAATTACGTCTCTTTTTATTTTTTTTTCCATTGTTTTGCTTCTTTATAGTGTTATTCTTATTTTATCTTCTATATTTTTGAAGTTTTTTTAACTTCCCATTGATGAGCATTTTTCGCATTGGCGATAATCTGTCTGTGAATAGGATTCCTTCAAGATGATCGAATTCATGCTGAAATATACGAGCCTCAATACCTGTCAATTCTTTCTCTACCAATTCCATATTTATGTCCTGATAGGATACTTTAATGCGTTCCGGACGTTCAACAGTTTCATAAATTCCTGGTATACTTAGGCAACCCTCGTTGAAGTCCGTTTTCTCCGGGCTGTATTCTTTTATGACAGGATTAATAAAAACTTTTCGAATGATTTCGACACTCGGATCGTCTATTTTTAGGGGAGTTGTGTCGATAATAAATATTCGTTTTGACAGACCAATTTG
>JAGPJL010000092.1:3640-12759 GCA_018054455.1 Parabacteroides sp. | reverse complement strand
AAACAAAATGATTGAAGTAGAAATAGATAATGGCTCGGGATTTTGCTTTGGCGTTGTAAACGCAATAGGCAGTGCCGAACGTGAATTAACAGCGACTGATAAGCTATATGTTCTCGGAGATATAGTGCATAACAGTCAGGAGGTTGAACGATTGAAAAAACAGGGTCTTGAATCCATCGAACATTCTGATCTTGAATCCCTGAAAGGTAAAAAGGTGTTGTTAAGGGCGCACGGTGAACCGCCTTCCACCTACGAAATAGCCAAAAAGAACGACATCACCATTGTAGATGCGACTTGTCCGGTTGTACTGCAGTTGCAGCGGAAAATAAACAAGCGGTATCTCGAAACCCGTTCGGAGGATGTGCAGCTTGTTATTTACGGAAAGAAAGGACATGCCGAAGTAAACGGACTAGTAGGGCAAACCGAAGGGAACGCCATCGTGATCGAAAAGATTGAAGATCTTGAAAAGCTTGATTTTACCCGGGGAATTGTGCTTTTCTCGCAGACAACTAAATCTCTTGAAGGATTTCAGGATTTAATTGCCCGTATAAAGGAACGTATCGCTGATAGCGTAAAGTTCGATTATTACGATACCATTTGCCGTCAGGTAACAAACCGCATTCCCAATATTAAGATTTTTGCCGCCAAACACGATATGATTTTCTTCGTTGCCGGCAAGAAAAGCTCGAATGGTAAAATATTATTCGAAGAATGCCGTAGTGCTAATCCAAATACTGTTTTTATTTCTGAAGCGGCCGAAATTACAGAGCCTCTTTCTTCATCAATAAGAAGCGTTGGGGTGTGCGGAGCAACTTCCACACCTAAATGGCTCATGGAAGAAGTTGCAAGTAAAATAAGGCAAATGAATGTATAATAGTGATAAAATGATTATTTATGCAGGAAGTTTGATGACAAAATTTATATTATTGCCATTTTATTCTTACTTTTGCAGTGAATAACAAATATACTATCGATATGACAACTATCAAATGTATTGGTATTTTAACTTCCGGAGGAGATGCTCCGGGTATGAATGCAGCGATTCGTGCTGTAACACGTTGCGCAATTTATAATGACATTGAAGTAAAGGGGATTTATCGTGGATACAAAGGATTGATTACCGGCGAAATTGAACCGTTCAAGACTCAGAATGTAAGTAATATTATTCAGCGTGGAGGTACCATCCTGAAAACAGCTCGTTGCGAGGAATTCAGAACTCCCGAGGGACGTAAGCAAGCTTACGAGAAGTTGATGGAAGAAGGCATCGACGCTTTAGTCGCTATTGGTGGTGATGGAACACTTACCGGTGCACGCATTTTTGCACAGGAATTTAACTATCCTATCGTTGGACTTCCTGGTACTATTGATAACGACTTGTTTGGTACGGATGTAACTATTGGCTATGATACAGCATTAAATACGATTATGGAGTGCGTGGATAAGATTCGCGACACTGCCACTTCGCACGACCGTCTTTTCTTTATCGAAGTAATGGGCCGCGATGCAGGTTTTCTTGCTTTGAATGGTGCTGTTGCTGCCGGTGCTGAAGCAGCTATTATTCCTGAGATTGCTATGGAGAAAGACCAATTGGCAGAGACAATCGAAAGTGGCTTCCGCAAATCAAAGAACAGTAGTATTGTACTTGTAGCAGAAAGCGAAATAACCGGAGGTGCCATGGGAGTGGCCGAACGTGTAAAAAGAGAATATCCCGGATTCGATGTACGTGTTACCATTCTGGGACACCTGCAACGTGGAGGGTCTCCTTCTGCTCAGGACCGTATCCTTGCTAGCCGTATGGGTATTGCTGCTATCGATGCCTTGCTTGACGATCAGCGTAATGTGATGATTGGTATTCAGAACGATCAGATTGTTTATGTGCCTTTTTCGAAAGCAATCAAGAACGATAAGCCAATCAACCGTGATTTGCTGGATGCAGTTCGTATCCTCTCTTTGTAATAGCAGAACATAAAATAATAGTGTCCCCGTGTAAAAGCAAGCAGGCTTTTATCCGGGGACGCTTTTTTTTCATAGCGGCTGTTTGTCAGATGTCAGCTGACCAGTCATTATTTTTCCTGTTTTTTATTTGTGAAAGGAGGGAGAATTAATCGGAGCGAATTGTCTTTTGTGAAATACCTCCATGCCCAATTCAGGAAGATTATGAGTTTGTTTTTTACGCTAAGAATCAACATAAGATGTAAGAACATCCAGGTTAACCAGGCAAAGTAACCCTCAAATTTTATAAACGGAAGATCGACAACAGCCTTATGGTTCCCTATGGTAGCCATAGACCCGAGATCTTTGTATTCAAATTCGGTAAGTTTATTGTTTAGTTGAATTGCTTTTAGGTTTTTAGCTAAACATTTTGCTTGATTGATAGCCACGTTGGCCAGTTGTGGATGTCCTTTCGGGTATTTAGGGGTTTCCATATACGCAATATCTCCGATAGCATAAATGGCATCGCAGCCGTTTACTCTGTTATATCTGTCTACTATTATCCGGTTTCCACGTGTAATTGAGGTTTCAGGAAGCCCTTCAATCTTGTTACCTGTTACGCCGGCCGCCCAAATTACGGTTCCTGTTTTTATTTCTTTCCCATTATCTAATTTGGCAGTTTTCCCGTCGTAGTTAGTCATCAATACCTCCGTAATAACCGTTACCCCCATAGCACGAAGGTATTTAGTAGAAGAAGTCTTTGCCGTATCACTCATGTTGTTCAACGTGTGTTTACTCCCTTCAATCAAGATGATGTTTAATTTTTTGAAATCAATATCAGGATAGTCTTTCGGCAAGATTGTATTTTTTATTTCGGCAAAAGCCCCCGCCAGTTCAACTCCTGTAGGCCCTGCTCCAACAATTACCAGATTAAGCAAACGCTCTTTCTCTTCCGGGCTGGCAGAGATTATGCGCTCAAAAGTCATAAGTACATGATTGCGGATTGCGATCGCTTCAGACGTAGTTTTCAATGTTAGCGAGTTCTCCTCAATTTCACGGTTTCCAAAGAAATTAGTCTTGCAACCAATGCCAATCACTAAATAATCGTATTCAAAATTTCCAATACTTGTTATTACTTGCTTATTGTTGCTGTCAATTTTGGTTACTTCTGCAATTCTGATATGGACATTCCTTTTCCTTTTAAATACATTTCTTAGGGGAAACGAAATGCTTGAAGGGTCTATTTGTGCTGTTGCTACCTGATAAAAAAGAGGTTGAAACTGATGATTGTTTAGCTTGTCAATCACATAGATGTCGAATAGATTCTGGTCTAATTCCTGTATAAGCCGGATGCCTGCAAAGCCACAGCCAACCACTACTACCTTCTTTTTGTTTGCCATTTTTAATCTTATTATTTACATACTACTTTAAATGTATCTCAGGTGTAAATAAACTATTTGTACCTGAATCCTAAGACTTATACGATTGTCGCAATCATTTCTTTATCCTGGGATTGTTTGAATGCACGATTCATGTAGTTAAAACCTTTTATTTAGGAAATTGTTTTTTTATTTCCCGAAAAAGGCAGGGCGTTATCGCAATAGCAGAAGGTAAATGTAATTTATATGCTTTTTAAAACATCTTGTAGTTTGTCCGCAGTACCTTAAACTCTGTACGGCGGTTAATCTGGTCGGCTATTTCTTGCTGTTCGGGCGTTAGGGTTTTAATATACTCTTCAGTAAGCGTATCGCCCTCCTTCAGAAAGTCGAAGCTACGTACCAACTTCTTGTTGATTACTTTAGGCATATTCTTTCCGTAACCTTTGGGTTCAAGCCTACCTTTATCAATACCTCCGGCTATCAGAAAATCGACAACCGACTGTGCGCGGCGCTGTGCCAGTCCTTCGTTATACTCCACTGTGCCTTTACGATCTGTGTGAGCTGCCAGTTCGATGGTAATATTCGGATTGTCGTTTAGCATTTTGATAAGTTCATTCAGTGCCGTTTTGGACTCTGGACGCAAAGATGATTTATCGTAATCGTAGAAGATGTTTTCGATAAGCACAGGTTTGGAAATAGGTGAAAGAAAGAAATCCACCAGATAAGTTTCGTTCTTCTCGTCCGGCGAAGTTTTAAGCTCGAAGTTCTGGTTAAGGAAACCTCTTGCACTGGCCATCATCACATAACTGATATTCCTTTTTAGCTCCACTTTGTAGGAACCATCTTTTTTTGCCAGAACTTTTTCATTCAGCCCGTCTTTCCCTACAATGCGGATAACAGCCTCTTCTATCGGGTACTCGTCCACATCCGAAACAATTCCTTCTATCTGAATCGTAATTGTAGGCAGTTCGAAAGAATAGAGGTGGTCGCTACCCCTTCCGTCGGTACGGTTAGAGCTAAAGAACCCGCTTTCTTTTGTTCCTGCAAAGGTAATTCCAAAATCGTCGGCCATCGAATTAACCGGAGCCTGCATATTTTCCACCACCCAGGAGCCATCATTCTTCTGGGTAGCCTTGAAGATATCGAGTCCACCCATGCCGGGATGACCATCCGAGGCAAAATAAAGAGTAACCGAATCCCTTACATATGGGAAAAGCTCATCACCTTCTGTATTAATCAAAGGACCCAGGTTTTCGAGCGGACCAAAGTCGTTCCCTATGGCACGCGCCCTGTAAATATCCTTTCCTCCATATCCACCCCTAACATCCGAAACAAAATAAAGATACTTTCCATCCGGAGATATAGAAGGATGGGCCAGGGCGGTAACCGAATCCTTTAGCAAAGGCACACGGGTACCCTTTCCCCATTTTGCGTTACTACGCGTTGATACATATATTTCGGCTGTGCGCGACGATTCCGCGTCCTGAGAACAATATGTATAATACATGGTTCGCCCATCGGAACTAAAGGAAGGAGTCCCTTCGTCGAACTCCGTATTCACTTCGTCCTCTATCTCCTCTGCGGCAAGCCATTCGCCTCTTTCGTCTTTCTTTGCCAGATAGAAATTATTGTTGCTTAGTCCGGTTATGGCACTTATTTTTGTCTCTTTGTCTTTCGAGCGGGAAGAAGCAAAGTAAAGCTGGTCGAAATTACTTCCATATAACATGGGACTGAATTCGCTCCGGCGCGAGTTAAACTTATCCATTCGCTTTACCGTATACCGGGTAGGCGTTTTGCGCCATTCCGGAGCCAGTAAGCTACCTTTCATCCCGTTTTGCGCCAAAGTGCTTTTGGGATTCATCTCCAGAAAAGATTCGTATTGTTTGATGGCATCCGCGTACTTCCCCGTTTTGTGAAGCATCTGTGCCAGTCTGAGGGTAGCCATGCTATCCGGATAATCGTAACGGATCGCATTCATGTATGCGCTTGTAGCCCGGGGCGTGTTATTGATAATCCGGTTGCATTCGGCCATACGCCAGGCAATGTATCCCCGAAGATCGCGGTTCTGAGGTTTGGTTTTGGTATAAACCTTCCTGTATATGGCAGCCGCTTCGTAGTATTCGCCAATACGCTGTTTCTCTTCTGCATCGCTCAGCTTGGCCGATTTGCAGGAGAAAAGCATAAATGCTGTAAGGAAAAGCCACAGATAGGAAAAGAAACGGTATTTCATCGCTCGTTGATACGTTGATACATTGTTATAACAAAGTAACTGAATTTTTACTGTTTTATTATATCCGGAGGAAGTATCCTCGTTATCTTTTTTTGTGAAGGTTACCAAGGGTTTTTGAAAGCATGTACATGTAAATCCAAAACCATGTACATGTAAATTGAAAAGGATGTACATGTAATTTAAAAACCATGTACATCCTTTTATAAAGATCTCGTATGTTTTGAGGAAAAACCTCGTTACTTTCGACTTATCAGGCTGAGGGTTCAGGAGATCAATCCATACCCCCGGAACGATTACAGTAACAGAGAACTGTCTCCGTAGCTTAGAAAGCGGAAATCGTTTTCCAGCGCATAGTCGTAAATAGAGTGCCAGTTTCCATTTACAAAAGCAGAAATAAGCAATAACAACGTGCTTTTGGGCTGATGAAAATTGGTGATTATTCCTCTTACGATTTTGAATTTGTATCCCGGAGCAATCAGAATCTGAGTCGCCGTAACCAGTGTATCCGTGCTATTCCTGTCAAGGTAGCTTAGGATGGCCTTTAATGCTTCTTCCGGAGTGATGCCAAAGTCCGTCTTGTAGGGCATCCACTGATTCACAATCAGATCGTCTGCCGTAGCCTCCGGATGCTGTGTGAGGGTAACTCCCATATAGTACAAGCTTTCCAGTGTACGAACTGAAGTAGTACCCACGGCAATAATTTTCCCCAGATTGGCAATTACCCGTTCGATGGTGCTGCGGCGCACCGAGATAAACTCGGTATGCATTTCATGGTCGCGGATGGTCTCGCTCTTCACCGGCTTAAATGTTCCGGCTCCCACATGGAGTGTAACCTCTTCGCGGTTAAACCCTTTTGCATCCAGATCGGACAGAACTTCGGGTGTAAAGTGAAGTCCGGCAGTAGGAGCGGCAACCGATCCTTTTATTTTTGAATAAACGGTTTGATAAGTCTGCAGGTCGCTTTCGCTGGTCTCTCTGTGCAGGTAAGGCGGAATAGGTAGTATTCCACCGGCATCAAGCAGTTCGGCAAAAGTAATATGCTCGTCGTTCCAGGAAAATTCGATGAGGTGACTATCACCTGTAGTCCGTATCCTTTCGGCCGAAAGGATTACTTCCTTTCCGTCAACAAGAATGGTCTTGTGCAGCGAACCCTCTTTCCATTTTTTGAGATTACCCACCAGGCAAGTCCAGCTGCATCTTTTGGTTTGCTGAAATACCAGCGCGTAGTCGTGGGGCACAACCGGCTCCAGACAGAATATCTCTACAGAGGCACCCGTCTCTTTCTTAAACAGCATGCGGGCTTGTATAACCCGCGTATTGTTAAATACCAGCATGCTCCCTTCCGGCAGATAATCAGGCAATTGTTTAAATATGCTTTCGCCAATAACTCCGTTGCGATAGAGCAATAATTTAGACTCATCGCGTTTAGGTAACGGAAACTTGGCTATGCGGACATCGGGAAGAGGATAATTAAACTCCTCAATACGTATTTGTTCAGTTTTTGCAGTCATTACTTTAATATCTGCGCAAAATTAGTGAACTTTGTCCAAATAATAACTAACAACGCGGATGTATGAATGTTAAAATAGGCGACAAGGTTCGGTTTCTGAATAGTGTAGGTGGCGGAATCGTACGTAAATTCAGAGGAAACGACCAGGTAATAGTAGAAGATGAAGACGGATTCGAAATTCCGGTACTTGCCCGTGAGTGTGTTGTTGTAGGAGATAACAAGATGGTTGGCGGCGGAATGCCTCGTCCGGCTGCTCAGGCCCCGCAGGTAAAAGTGGTTGCACCCGTAGCAACTCCCGAAGCTGTTCAGGAAACTCCCGAAGGCGAACGCCTCAACATCTTTCTGGCTTATTTGCCCATGGACGCTAAAGCCATGCAGCAAACCCGCTACGAAGCCTACTTCGTTAACGAAAGCAATTACTACCTGTTCTACAATTACATGAACAGACAAAATAATAGTTGGACAAGCAGGCAACAGGGACTTGTAGAACCGAACACGAAGATATTTCTGGAAGAGTTTGGAAAAGAAGACCTGAACGATCTGGAGCGCATCTGCGTTCAGTTTATCGCGTTCAAGAAAAACAAACCCTATGCACTGAAGAATGCAGTTTCGGTCGAATTGCGTGTGGATACGGTTAAGTTCTATAAGCTACACTGCTTTATGGATAACGACTATTTTGACGAACCGGCTATCCTTCTGCCAATTGTTCGTCAGGATATCCCCGAACGTGAGTTACTTATTTCGGCTACCGAAATACAGGAAGCCATGCAACAGAAAGTACGCGAAGACAGACGGATGCCTCAAACAACAGTTACAAAGAAATCGGAGAACCCTATTCTGGAAGTAGATCTTCATATCGATCAGTTGTTGGATTCGAAAGCCGGAATGGATAACACGGCTATAATTACCTATCAGCTGGATAAATTTCATGCAGTGCTCAAGCAGTACGAAGGAGTAAAAGGACAAAAGATTGTCTTCATCCATGGAAAAGGCGATGGTGTGTTACGTAAAGCCATCGAAAAGGAGCTGAAATCAAAATATAAACAGTATGCTTATCAGGATGCTTCATTCCGCGAATACGGATTTGGTGCAACGATGGTAACTATCAAATAATTTTTGTATCTTCATGGCCACGGAAATTGAACGTAAGTTTTTAGTGAAAGGCGACTTCTCGGGCGAGGTTTATCAGTCTCAGCGCATTGTGCAGGGCTATATCTGCTCATCTCCGGAGCGCTCTGTAAGGGTGCGTATTCGTGGGGATAAAGGATATCTTACCATCAAGGGGGCTTCGGATGCCGATGGAATGAGCCGATACGAGTTCGAAAAAGCAATCACGCCCGAAGAAGCCGGTCAGCTTCTCAGGCTTTGCGAACCCGGAACGATCGACAAGGTACGCAACCTGGTGAAAGCAGGTGCACATACGTTTGAAGTAGATGTGTTTCATGGCGAAAACGAAGGACTGGTAATGGCCGAAATTGAATTGACCGATGCCTCGGAAGAATTTATTCACCCCGATTGGCTGGGAGAAGAAGTTACCGGTGATGTACGGTATTACAATTCAATGCTTTCGAAGCAGCCGTATTCTCACTGGGGAAATAAAAAGTAATATATAACATTTAAAGTAACTACTCAAATGAAGAAATTTCTCTTACTCTTGGCAATCACCACACTTTCGCTGCCATCTTTCGCAGATGAAGGCATGTGGCTGCTTCCCTTGCTCAGGCAGCAAAAATATGAAGAGATGAAAAAACTGGGGTTGCAGATGGAGGACTATGATATATACAATCCGGATTCGGCCTCGTTAAAAGATGCAGTCGTTATTTTTGGAAGCGGATGTACCGCCTCGTTCGTATCGGACGAAGGACTCCTGCTTACAAACCATCATTGCGGATATAGTCAGATACAGCAACATAGTTCGGTCGAAAACGATTACCTGACAAACGGATTCTGGGCTTTATCGAGAGACAAAGAGCTCCTTAATCCGGGTCTTACTGTTACAATGATTGATAAAATTGAAGATGTAACGGAATTTGTACTGAAGGCCCTGGAAAAGGATTCCGATCTTAAC
>JAGPJL010000092.1:0-3540 GCA_018054455.1 Parabacteroides sp. | reverse complement strand
AGCTGGATGCTCGATGAAGCCCTGGTGCGCGGAATAGAATTTACCAGTGTTCCAACAGAAGTAGATCCTGTTATTAATGCGTTGAAATCGAAAGATCAGGCAGCTATCAAAGATCAGTTAACTTTGCTGAACCTTGCCTACAAACGATTTGCCGACAAAGATTATTCCCGCGTGGTGGATAAGAAGGTTGCCAAAGCATTGCTAAAGGCATATTCGACCGAAATACCATTGATAATGCGTCCTGCTTGTCTTATCGATTGTGAAAAGAAGTTTGAAGGAAACACCGATCAGTTTATCGATTACCTATTTGCCGAATCCATCTTTGGCAGTGATAGAAATTTTGCTCATTTCCTGAATAATCCTACCATAAAAGCTCTTCAGAACGATCCGATGATTAAGTTCGCCAGGTCGGTGAAGAATGAAAAAGCAGCCCTGAAGGCGGCCTTGGACGGATTCGATGATAGCTATGCTGCGGCTCACCATACGTTTGTTAAAGGTCTTTTGCAGATGCAGGGCGAAAAGGATATGTTTCCGGATGCAAACTCAACCCTCAGACTAGCCTACGGACAGGTGCGGGGATATAATGCCCGCGATGCTGTCAATTACGGTTATCAGACCACCCTGGAGGGAGTGATGGAAAAAGAAGATTCCACCAACTGGGAGTTTGTGGTCCCGGCCAAACTGAAAGAACTTTATGCAAAGCAGGATTATGCACCATACGGTAGCCCCGAACAAGGGATGCCCGTAGCCTTTACAGCAAATACCCATACTACCGGAGGAAACTCCGGAAGTCCGGTTATGAATGCGCGTGGCGAACTTATCGGGATCAACTTTGACCGGAACTGGGAAGGAGTAGGGGGCGACATTCAGTACCTTCCTGAATACCAGCGAAGCATTATTGTTGATATCAGGTACGTTTTGTTCCTTATAGATAAATATGCGGGAGCCGGCTATTTGATAAATGAAATGGATATTGATAAATAGATCTATACATAAAGAAGATCGCTCATAATCCCGTCCGAAATAAAAATTCCCTGACGTGAAAGCGTAAGAACAGAATCTTTCTCAATAAGCAAGCCGTTCCTCCTATGAGGGGCGGCTTGTTGCATACAGTACGCAAGCATTTTCTCCCCGAATGTATCCCTTAGTTTATCCAGATTAATCCCCCACATGGTTCGTAGACCTGTAATGATAAAATCGTTGTATCTGGTCTTGGCATCCAGTTGTTCTATTTCCACGTCGGGTTTGCCATTTTCTATTCCTTTAAAATACTTAGGCAGAGAAGATATGTTCCACTGACGGGTATTCCCATTGTATGAATGAGCCGAAGGTCCTATACCTAAATAGATGGCTCCAGTCCAGTAAGAACTGTTATGCCGGGAATAGAGCCCGTTTTTTGCAAAGTTGGATATTTCGTATTGTTCATATCCAGCCTCCGCAAGCCTGTCAATCATGGTAGAGAACATATCTGCGCTAAGCTCTTCTTCCACAGTATGCACTTTACCGGCTTTAAGTTGTTTAAACAGAGGGGTGCCTTCTTCATAAATCAGATGATAAGCCGAAAGATGAGGAATGTCCAACCGGATGGCTTCATCCAGGTTAGCCTGCCAATCGTCCATACTCTGTCCGGGTAACCCATAAATAAGATCGATGCTTAGGTTTGTAAGGCCGTTTTCCTTACAAAGGTTGATTGCCTGTAAAGCCTGTTTGCTGTCGTGCCTGCGGTTCAGAAACAGCAAGTCAGCATTTTTAAAACTCTGTACCCCCATGCTGACCCTGTTGAATGGTAATGTACGTATATCCCTGATGTACTCCGGCGTCATATCGTCCGGATTGGCCTCGAGAGTGATTTCCGCATTTTTATCAACAGTAAACAAGCTGCTTATAGCTTCGAAGAAGCGATCGAATGCCTGTTTGTTCAATTGGGAAGGAGTACCTCCCCCAAAATAGATGGTTTCTATCAGTTCGTTGTTCAGGTAATCTTTTCGAAGCTCCAGTTCACGTATGGCCGACGTAATATAAGTTTCTTTATACCGCATATCGGTATTTGAAAAGAAATCGCAATAGGTACAGCGTTTGCTGCAGAACGGAACATGTATATAAATGCCTGCCATTGTCTTATTATTGGTTCCCGGCAAATATAAGGAAAAAAACAATCCCCTGTTTAATAACTATGTTCTCAAACAGAAGATAATAATTGGTTATCCCGATTGCATTTTTTAATTTGCGACCTCGTTAGGAAAATACTTGAAAAAAGAGGATTTATTGTTAAACCTAATTAATACCTGATAGCATGAAAGTATACCAATCAAACGAAATTAAGAACATCTCAATTTTGGGAAGTTCGGGCTCTGGGAAAACCACTCTCGCAGAAGCAATGCTTTTCGAGGGTGGTGTAATAAAACGTCGCGGTACTGTAGAAGGGAAAAATACTGTATCCGATTATTTCCCGGTTGAGAAAGAGTATGGATACTCTGTTTTCTCGACCGTTTTCAGTGTAGAATGGCAAGGTCGTAAATTAAACTTTATTGATTGTCCCGGATCAGACGATTTTATCGGAGGTGCGGTTTCTGCATTGAGTGTTACAGACACAGCAGTAATGGTTATTAATGCCCAATACGGCATAGAGGTGGGAACTATCAATCAGTTCCGTTATACAGAAAAGCTGGCTAAACCTGTTATATTTGTTGTAAATCAACTTGATCAGGAAAAGGCCGATTACGATAATGTTGTTGCTCAGCTAAAAGACAGATACGGTAATAAAGTTATTCCTATTCAATATCCTGTAGCCTGTGGTCCGTCTTTCAATCAGGTGGTGGATGTATTAAAAATGAAATTGTATCGCTGGAAACCCGAAGGCGGTGTTCCTGATGTTTTGGAAATTCCGGAAGAGGAAATGGAAAAAGCCATGGAACTTCATCAGGCATTGGTTGAGGCATCTGCCGAAAACGATGAAAGCCTGATGGACAAATTTTTTGATCAGGGAACCTTAACCGAAGACGAAATGCGGGACGGTATCCGTCAGGGCTTGTTAGCCAGAGGAATGTTCCCGGTGTTTTGTGTTTGTGCCGGACGAGACATGTGTGTACGTCGCACGCTTGAATTTCTGGGAAATGTAGTGCCATGTGTCGACAAAATGCCTAAAATGGTAACAGTGGACGGCGAAGAAGTGGCTCAGGATGTGAATGGTCCCACCAGTCTGTTTTTCTTTAAAACGACGGTTGAACCTCATATTGGAGAGGTTTCCTATTTCAAGGTTATGTCTGGAAAAGTAAAAGAAGGAGACGACTTGCAGAATGCCGACCGTGGTTCGAAAGAAAGAATCGCACAGATATTTGCAGTTGCAGGTCAGACCCGCAACAAAGTGGATGAAATGGTGGCGGGCGACATCGGTGCAACGGTTAAATTAAAAGAGGTCCGCACTGGAAATACCTTAAACAGCAAAGGATGCGACTTCCGCTTCAATTTTATAAAATATCCGAATCCAAAATACAAACGGGCTATCAAGGCTAAGAACGAAGCCGATACAGAAAAGCTTAG
>JAGPJL010000185.1 GCA_018054455.1 Parabacteroides sp. | reverse complement strand
AACCATGGCTCAACAGAATCCAAGAGCTTTTTCTGAACCGTTGGCCAGAGCATACCATGATGTATCGGTGGCATTTACGGAGCGGAACGACACAATACGGTATTTTGATTATGCTTTTAAATGCATTCGGGTCTATGAAAGGATAATAGAGGAGGAACCAACTGTATATGGACCCGATCTGATAATGGCATATTGGGGAGTAGGGCTGGAGTATGATGAGCAAAATAAGTACTCATCTGCCGTGGAATATTATGATAAGATACTTCATCTGATTGACCGGTTTCAATTAACATCTCAGGAAAATGTAGGTTACATGGTTTCGTATAGTAAACTTTGTTGTTATGCCTTAATGGGGCATCCCGGCTATGAGACTTTTATGAAAGAGAGTCAGGAAAAACACGGTGTCGATAATTTCGATAAATACTCGCTGGCTATTTATTATTATCAGGTTGCGCTTCAAGGGCGGAAAGACGATGCCGCGAAAGATGATGCGAAGACAAACCGATTATTGTCGCTATGTGTTGAGCATTATGCCGCTGCATTAGCAGAGGGACGGAAAATTACGAATGAAGCTGATATGATACGTTCAAACTACGATATGTTAGTGCATTTTATGGTAATAGCCGATAATAAACATGCGCTTACTGCTTATCGTAATATGAATGTGTTTTCTACCGGTTTAACGAAAAAGGATTATCAGGAGAATGAGGCTCTTTGTGAAATATATGGCATGGGGGCTTATTGCGCAGCTACTTTGTATGCAAACTTAGAGAATTGGCAGGAGTCTTATAACCTTTTTGCCAAAGCTTCCGAAATATTGGCTTGCCGACCGGAAGAGAACTTCCGGAATTATTTGGCTGAATCTTTGAAACAGATGGAGCTGCTTCGTGTTATTTTGGACGGGAAATAATCTGAAACCCCATTTTCTGAATGAGTTTCAATGTCTGCATGGCCGTATTACGGTCGTATTCTTTTTCTTTTTCGGGCAATTCGTTGTAGGGAATAAGGCACGGATGGTGTTTTAAAGAATCGTTGCGGGATTCTCCGTAAGTCCATCCCTCGGCCATGCGAGCGGCAGACCATACTTCGTGTACGTTTTCCGCTATTTGTTCGCTAAGTTTAAGTAGCTCGGGTGACAGCTCAACATCTGCTGTTTCCGTCGGTTGGGGAACATAGTTATTCGTTGGCATCTTTTCTTCTTTTAGTATTTATAAGCATTTTGTTTTTTATGATCCACAATAAACCGATCGAAATCGCCCTGTCACTATATTGATCATCGTCGCTCAGGTCTTCGTATGGAACGATGCAATCATGATAAAAGACTGATTCGATGGCATCCTTAGCGGGTTTAATCAGTTCCTTTCTCATACGTTCTGCCATGGTTTTTAGTTCATAGGCCTTTAAAGGATCTTTCTCCATAAATCTTTTCTGCTCGAGGCGAAAGTATTTGTCTTTATTTTCTTTTAAATGTGTTATTTTATGCTTTAATTCATCGTCGGTAATGGAGGCAAATAATTTCTGTTTTCGCTCGTCATTCAGATACCGGAATCCGGCGAGTAGTTTTTCAATCACCCAACGGTTATGTTCCATCTGGATTAAATCGGGCACTCTCTCATGGAATAATCCCTCATCGATTTCAGAAAGACTTCGGAATGTAGTGTATGAATTCACCTCTTTCATGCCGGCTTGCCTCAATTTCAAAGGAATCATATCTGCGTTGTAGCGATTGCTCCACTTGTGAACTACGGGCGTGTGCTGCCAAGCTTCAGCCAAGTTGGCGGAAACTTCTTTCTGATCAAAATCCAATCTGTTGTAGTATATGTGTTGAATGTATTGCGGTATGGTATCTTCATTCATCTCCATGTCAAAGGACTCGGCTGTCATGCCGAAAGCGTACACTTCCTTATATTTTTGAGCGTTGTTACCATCACCAAAAAGTCTTAAAATACTGCCCGACGTTTCCTGACGTATCAGTATCGGTATGTTGTTTTCATATAGTTCATCCGGTAAATAGAGGCCAACGGCAAGGCTGGCGGGGGGATAATTGAGACAGATGGCCAATGTAAGAATCTGTGATGGGTCTTCGGTCCATTCAACCAATTGCTTTCGTATTTCCGGGCTGGTAACATCTGCCTGTATAAAATGAAATTCTATGTCTGTGCAAGCGCTCAGTTCACCACTCCGGTCTACTTTTTCCCCATCGAGAAAAACATCAATTCCTTCAAAGAAAGCTGCGTACTGACTACGCAAAATGTTCATTTCATTTTGGGCATTACGGTCAATGATTGTTATGCGGGTTTTATGGGTTCTGAAATTGGGGAAATGTGCAATTCGTGCAACCTGAAGCGCCATGGCAACTCCCATTCGGGTGGCGGCAACCACTACAAAGTGAATGTATTTGGGGCTTTGTGCATTCAGATAGTCGCGGTCGAGCAGAGGGTAAGGCTTGCCGTTTGATTGTATTCCACCAACAAAAACTTTGCGGGCCCACATCTCATAGAAGTTGAACGGCATGAAGTTAATGTAATCATTCATTGTGATGCTTTGATGCTGAAAGATGGTATATGTTGACTGATGCTCAAATAGTACATGGCAGGGTTTACTGCTGTCTTTCCGACCATTGTCAGGGGAGGACGCCTGTAGAATGTTGCCTATTTGCTCCAGGCATTGAATGCTTGCCGAATCATGATCGTATTCATCATTCTCTCCAAGCAGAAAGATCTCCAGACAATTATCCGGGTGTAGTTTGATCAAATCTTCTCGGGAGGTACGGTTGCCACTTACAATAATAACTCTTTCTTCAGTACGACGGTCGAGCTGCGAGAATAATTCGTGACGGATAGCGGGAACATCCTGAATGGTTTGCAGTACAATTTCGTGTGCAGGATATTTCACAGCTATCTGTTTTATTAAGCTGGTTGTCATCTTTGCATATCCGATAATGAGAATGTGGCTTTTGAAATGATAATGGAATCGCCCGTTCTTTAAATTATCAACACGTCTTTCCAGTAAGTTGGATAATACGGAAATCAACAATCCGGTCATTAGTATCATTCCCGATATATTCAATAATATAATCCACTCATTGCGGATGCCATCGGTTTCATAAAAGCTGCCGGGACTAAAAAAATGTTTTAAACTACTCCAGAACCGGAAGTCGAATCCGCGGTTATCAATCGGATTGAATAAGGCATTGAAAGAAACGAGTAACGCAAAGGTAAAAAAGGTAAAAAAAAGCAAGAGAGACACTTGTCGGAACTGCGATTTGGATAATGCTTTATCAATACCTTGCAAAATTTTGTTGGGAGTCCATCCACCGAAAAAAAAACGGATAAAAAGTCCGAAGAACAATAGTAAAACAGTGGTGACGATAGTAGCGGAGAGTTGTGCCATGGAGTAAGAGATTGATTTATGACGGCAAGATATAATAAAAGTGCTGATATTGCAAGTAAGTGAGTAGGAAAATAATTAAGAGTATACTAATTCGTTGGTAAATTAGTTGTTGTATTTCTTGCTTAAACCCCCTTATTTTATTATCTTTATTGGAGAATAATTGGTAATAAAATAAGTATGAAAGACGAAAAGAACGAAGAGGTGTTCTGCCTCAGATCCTATGCCAAGGTGGAACTTGCCATGCTCTATGCACCGGGCTTGTGTGCCACACCGGCCTTGCAACGACTGTACAGGTGGATACGCAAAAACCGGGAACTCACGGGAGAATTGCAACGCATTGGGTATGACAAACACCGGCATGTGTTTCTCAAAAGGGAGGTGGAACTCATAGCGCACTTCCTGGGGGAGCCTTAGACTGACTTTATAAAAACGCCTTTATGTTTTCCGAAAACATA
>JAGPJL010000011.1 GCA_018054455.1 Parabacteroides sp. | reverse complement strand
CCGCGTCCGGCTTCGTCGCAGCCGGCTTCGATCTGGTCTTTGTTTAAATAAGACTCCAGCATACTGTTTGAAATTAAAACATACCGGCTACACGGACAATAGAGGCAGCAAGGGTATCGATTTCTTCTTTCGTGTTATAGAACGCTAACGATGCCCGTACGGTTCCTTCTATACCCAGATTCTGCATCAGGGGTTGTGCGCAGTGGTGACCGGTACGGACTGCGATGCCCAGGCGGTCGAGCAGCATACCCATGTCGTAATGATGAATATTCCCGACAAGAAAAGAAATGACTCCGCTCTTATGTGCTGCTTTGCCGAAGATGCGCATTCCATCAATTGCTTCCAATTTTTCGGTTGCGTAGCTCAACAACTCATTTTCCCAGGCTGCGATATTCTCTATACCGAGGTTATTCACATACCGCAACGCTTCGGCCAGGGCTGTGCTTCCGATATAATCGGGCGTTCCTGCCTCAAACTTGAAGGGTAGTTCGTTGAAGGTTGTCTTTTCGAAAGAAACAGTGGCAATCATTTCGCCCCCTCCCTGATAAGGAGGTAGTTTGTCCAGCCACTCTTCTTTTCCGTAAAGAATGCCTATGCCGGTAGGACCGTATATTTTGTGGGCAGAGAAAACATAAAACTCGGCGTCCAGATCCTGCACGTCTACTTTGAGGTGAGGTACTGCCTGTGCTCCGTCGATCAGAACAGGAACTCCATGGCTATGGGCTATCTCAACAATTTCCTTGGCCGGATTAACTGTTCCAAGTACGTTGGAGACATGCATGACAGAAACCAGACGGGTCCGTTCGGAAAAGAGGTTCTTGTATTCTTCCATACATAATTCGCCCTTTTCATTAATCGGAATGACTTTCAGCGTGATTCCTTTTTTAGCCGCCTGCATCTGCCAGGGGACGATATTGGAGTGGTGTTCCATAACGGACACAATCACTTCGTCGCCTTCTTTCATACATGCGTCGGTAAAAGAAGAGGCAATGAGGTTAATGGATTCGGTTGTTCCGCGGGTAAAGATTATTTCGCGCGCGTACCTTGCATTAAGGAACTTCTGAACCGTGATCCGGGCTTCTTCGTGCGCTTCGGTAGCAGCCTGACTCAGGAAATGAACACCCCGGTGAATATTGGCATTCACATTGTAATACCCCTCTTCGATCTTTTCCACAACACAGCGGGGTTTCTGCGTGGTAGCTCCATTGTCGAGATAAATCAAATCTTTGCCGTAAATTTTACGTGAAAGAATGGGAAAATCTGCACGGATAGCTTGTATATCTAACATAGTCGTTTTCGTTTACAGTCTAATAACACTTGTCAAAGATACTATGTTTATTTGTAATTTAAATGCGAATAAAGAGTTTATGAATTTGAATGTCTTAAGCAGCACCCCTTTGCAAACGATTGCACCTTTTATCCTGTTATAAATAAACGGGATGTTGTCTTTACGATATAATTCCTCCTATATTTGTATTTGTCAACTTGTTTACAAACTAATTATCATTATTATGAAAAAGAATCTGCTTCTAAGCCTGATCTTGTTTCTTTTCATCCCAAGCTTGCTTTTTGCGAAGGATATCACCATCGAGCCTGCCTTCTGGTGGAGCGGAATGAAAAACCCGGAACTGCAGTTAATGGTATATGGCGATGATATCGCTGGTTTCAGGCCTTCGGTTTCCTATCCCGGCGTTACTGTTAAAAGTGCGGTTTCTCTGGAAAGTCCCAACTACCTGCTTATTTATCTGGATGTGAAGAATGCAAAACCGGGCACGTTCGACCTTACATTTACAAAAGATAAGAAAACATTTAAAATGCCTTACGAGCTAAAAGCCCGTAAAGCGGATGCATGCAAAATAAAGGGATTTGATTCGTCGGATGTGTTATATCTTATTATGCCCGACCGCTTTGCCAACGGCAATCCACAGAATGATAATATCCCCCTGAAAACAACTTACAAAACGGACCGTACCAACCCGAACGCCCGCCATGGCGGCGATTTAGCCGGAATTGAGAAGCATCTTGATTATATAGAAGACCTTGGTGTAACTGCCATTTGGCTGAATCCTGTATTGGAGAACGACATGGAAGGCGGTGCTTATCATGGATATGCAACAACCAACTACTACCGGGTTGATCCGCGTTTCGGGACGAACGAAGAGTATGCCCGTCTGATTGAGAAGACACATGCAAAAGGGATGCGTGTGGTTATGGATATGATTTTTAATCATTGCGGCAGCGATCATCCCTGGATGAAGGATGTTCCAAGTAAGGACTGGTTTAACAACCTGGATAAGTATGTTCAGACAAGTCACGTGAAAGAGGTTCTGTTCGATCCGTACGCATCCGAAGTCGACAAACAGCTAATGGTGAATGGCTGGTTTGTTCCTTCCATGCCTGACCTGAATCAGAAAAATCCGCACGTTGCCACTTACCTTATTCAGAATAGCATCTGGTGGATTGAATATAGCGGAGTCGACGGAATCCGTCAGGATACCTACCCGTATGCTGATTACGCGATGATGGCAGATTGGTGTAAGGCTATCTATCGGGAATATCCGGATTACAATATTGTGGGTGAAGCCTGGATGAATCAGACGATGGGGACTGCTTTCTGGCAGAAGGACAGCAAGCTTAACCAGGTTGGCAATACGGAATTAAAGTCTGTGATGGATTTCCGTCTCATGGGGCTGGCTCATTCTGTATTCTTTGGGGATGCCGGCGGGATGCAAGCTTTATACGAACATTTGTGCTACGATTATGCGTATGCCGACATTTATAATGTGTTGCGCTTTCTGGATAATCATGATACGGACCGATTCCTTCCTGCTATGCCTGAAAAGCTGGACGGGTTTAAACAGGGAATTGCCTTTTTGCTGACCATTCCGGGTATCCCCCAGTTTTATTATGGAACGGAGTTGCTGATGAATGGGAACAAACAAAAGGGAGACGGCTATATCCGTCTGGACGTTCCCGGTGGATGGCCTGGCGATGAGGTGAATCAATTTGAGGCTTCCGGCAGAACGCAGTTACAGAACGAGGCATGGAACTATATGCAAACTTTGCTAAAGTGGCGCAAAGGAAACGAGGTGATTGCCAAAGGAAAGATGAAACACTTTGTTCCCAACCAGGGAGTCTACGTATATTCCCGCTACCTTGATGGCAAACAGGTGGTTGTTATTATGAACGGGAATGAGAAGGAAACTGTGCTGCCTCTGGATCGCTACGAAGAAATTCTTAAAGATACAGCTTCCGGTAAGGATGTGATTACGGGTAAGACGGTAAGTTTGAGTAAAGAAATTAAACTTGCTGCAAAAGAAGTTTTGGTATTGGAATTATAGGTTCATTAATTTTTAAAGGTGAAAACCCCTTGTCTGTGTAGTGATACACGAGGCAAGGGGTTGTTTTACATCAACTAAATTATTTACATGCCCGGCATCCTGCACAGTGGGCAAGCTCTCCGCGGAATCGTTTCTCAACCAGCAGATGAAGACGATCTTTCAAGGCGTCCATACGAACGTAATCAATCACATCGCTTGTAAAAGCAACACTTAACAACATTCTTGCTTCCGCTTCGGCAATACCCCGGCTACGCATATAGAACAATGCGTTTTCGTCGAGCTGACCAGTAGTCATACCATGCGAACATTTCACATCGTCTGCATAAATCTCGAGCTGCGGTTTAGAATACATGCGTGCCTCGCGACTGGAACTCAGGTTCCGGTTTGTCTGATATGCCTGGGTTTTCTGAGCACCTTCTTTCACAAGAATACGGCCACTGAATGCGCCCACGGCTTTATCGTCCAATACATACTTGAAAAGCTCGGTACTGGTGCAATTGGGAACTGCATGGGTTACGTGGCTGTATGTATCTACTTTCTGCTCCTGGTCGATAATCGCCATTCCACACAAGGTAGCTTCGGCATACTCTCCCAGAAGTTCCACGTAATAATTATTGCGTGAAGTACCGTTATTGAGAGAAATACCATTCACCAAAACATTGGCAGAGGCTTCAAGTTTAGCGTGCAAAGAAGAAAAGCGCGAAGTCATCTCGTTGCTTTCTTCCAGGTTATAATAGTCAAAATGACTTCCTTCGGCGGCAAATATTTCTACGACTTGCGTTGACAAGAAGTTATTCAGATCCATGGTATGTTCGCAGACCAGCAGTTTAGCCTGTGCCTGTTCTTCCAGAATAATCAATATACGGCTGTTAGCCATGGTATCCACATCCGACCGAAGCACATTAATCAGCTGAACCGGTTTTTCGACCACAACCCCTTTTGGTACATAAAGAACAAAGCCATCCTGAGCAAGCAAGGTGTTCAGCGCGATAATTCCGTCCTTTCCTGAGCAAGCAGCCTTCGCATAGTACTTAGCGGCAATGTCGGGAAACTGTTTTGTAAAAGCAAGCAGTCCGCCTGCATATACTCCGTCAGGTAATTTCACGTCGGGTTTCACCTTATCATAGAAGGAATCGTTCACAACAAAATACAAACAGGTGCTTAGATTGGGAACATCGCATCGAAATACATCGTATGGATTAAAGGGAATGGCAAGCCTGTTAATATTCAGTCCAAAGTCGGGAGTAAAAGCCTGCGCGACGTCGGTATATTTATAATCTTCCGAATTCGCTTTCGGGAAGCCTGCTGCTTTAAAATCGGCCAAAGCTTTAGCCCGGGGTGCATTAAGCACATCGGAAGCATGACGATTAACCAGCGCTTCACATTGCGAATACAGATCGATATATTGTTGTTCTGCTGCCATATTACTCGTCTCCCATTTCTTTCTTAATCCAGTCGTATCCCTTTTCTTCCAGCTCGAGAGCCAGTTCGGGACCTGCTGTCTTAACAATACGTCCTTTATAAAGCACATGCACTACGTCCGGCTTAATATATTCAAGCAAACGCTGGTAGTGTGTGATTACGATCGCTGCATTTTCGGGAGTCTTCAACTGATTCACCCCGTTGGCAACAATACGCAGGGCATCAATATCGAGACCACTGTCGGTTTCGTCCAAAATAGCCAGCTTAGGATTCAGCATAGCCATCTGAAATATTTCGTTTCTTTTCTTTTCACCCCCTGAAAAACCTTCATTTACCGAACGGCTTGACAGTTTGTTATCCATTTCAACAACGGCACGTTTTTCGCGCATTAGTTTAAGGAAATCGGATGCAGAAACTGGTTCGAGGCCATTATATTTACGGTGTTCGTTAAGAGCCGCACGCATGAAATTCACCATGCTTACTCCTGGTATTTCCACCGGATACTGGAAACTTAGAAACATTCCTTCTCTGGAACGGTCCTCGGGAGACAAATCAAAAATATCTTTCCCGTTGAAAAGAATTTCTCCTTCCGTTACTTCGAAAGCCGGATTACCCACAAGCACAGAAGCCAACGTGCTTTTACCAGATCCGTTCGGACCCATGATTGCGTGAATTTCGCCAGGCTTCACGGTGAGGTTGATACCTTTCAATATCTCTTTGCCATTAATATTGGCATGCAAATTTTTTATTTGTAACATAATATATATGTTGAAGCTTTATTTATTAATTTTATATAGAGGTTGTTTTATCAAATTATCCAACGCTTCCTTCCAGAGAGATCGACAGTAGCTTTTGTGCCTCTACAGCAAATTCCATGGGAAGTTTATTCATTACCTCGCGGGCATAACCATTAACAATCAAACCAACAGCTTCTTCGGTTGAGATACCCCGCTGGTTACAGTAAAATATCTGGTCTTCGTTAATCTTGGAAGTCGTTGCTTCATGCTCGATTACCGCAGTTTCATTCTGTACATCCGCATAAGGGAATGTATGCGCTCCGCAATGGTCGCTTAACAACAAACTGTCGCATTGCGAATGATTACGGGCATTTTCGGCACGTGGAGAAACTTTAACCAACCCCCGATAGCTATTCTGACTATGTCCGGCTGATATTCCTTTGGATACGATCGTACTTTTTGTATTTCTTCCAAGGTGAACCATCTTGGTACCGGTATCAGCTTGCTGATAGTTGTTCGTTACGGCTACCGAATAAAATTCGCCTACCGAGTTGTCTCCAGCCAGAATGCAACTTGGATATTTCCAGGTGATAGCAGAACCGGTTTCCACCTGCGTCCATGAGATCTTGCTGAAATCGCCCTTGCACAACCCGCGCTTGGTTACAAAATTGTAGATACCACCTTTTCCGTCTTTGTCGCCGGGATACCAGTTTTGAACAGTCGAGTATTTTACTTCGGCACGTTCGAGAGCTATAATCTCGACGATGGCAGCATGCAGCTGGTTTTCGTCACGCATGGGTGCTGTACATCCTTCCAGATAACTTACATAAGCATCATCTTCGGCAACAATCAAGGTCCGTTCAAACTGACCTGTATTGGCTGTATTGATACGGAAGTAGGTAGATAGTTCCATCGGGCATCTAACTCCTTTTGGAATAAATACAAACGAACCGTCGCTAAACACAGCGGAGTTAAGAGCGGCGAAGAAATTATCTCGGTAAGACACTACGCTTCCCAAATATTTCTGTACCAAATCAGGATGATTATGCACTGCTTCACTAAATGAAGAGAAGATTATTCCTTTTTCAGCCAGATTTTCCTTGAAGGTTGTCTTAACCGAAACACTGTCCATTACGGCGTCGACTGCCATTCCGGAAACTCCGGCCAGGTGTTCACGTTCGTGCAATGGAATACCCAGCTTATCGAAAGTTTTTAACAACTCCGGATCTACATCGTCCAATGATTTTGGACCTTCTTTCTTTTTGGGAGCGGCATAATAAATAATATCCTGATAATCTATCTTAGGGATAGTAAGGTGCGGCCAGGTTGGCATCTCAAGTGTGAGCCAATGGCGATAGGCTTTTAACCGGAATTCAAGCATCCATTCCGGTTCATTCTTTTTAGCAGAAATAATCCGGACTGTGTTCTCGTCAAGTCCCTTTGCGATTACTTCCGTATCTATATTGGTAACAAAACCGTACTTATAATCTCCGGATGTTACCTCACTTATAATATCTGTTGAATCCTGCATATAATAAACTTAAACTTTACATGTTACATAAAAACAACCATTCTACTCATTTTGTTCCTGCTGTCTGATTGATATGCCCATAATTTAAATGGATCGAAGACTGTAACTCTTCTTGTTTTCATCTTTTTCTTCAAAAAAATGAAAGGGAGCATAAACGGAAGGGATAATGGATTCGGTGAAATAATAGAAACGGGACGCCTCTTTGGTTTCTTTTGAAATAAACAGATTATGTTTATCTACCGTTTCGTAAAAGTTAATAAACAAGCTTGTGAATAGGATCATAATCATAACACCGAACGCTCCGCCCGACAAATGATTCAGTACGCCAATTGGTGTCGCATCCACTACTTTATCGACGGCAGAACCTGCCAGATTAATAACAGCGACAATGAGCGTAAACCCGAGAATATAACTTACAATAACAGAGGCTTTACTGGATAACATGCCTGATTCGAGGAAAAAAGCCTGAAACCATGTAGCAAGCTGACCGCAGAAATAGATCGCGAGTATCAGGGCTATAAGCGAAACAACCTGTTTGATGAATCCATCAAACAGGCCTTTCACAAATCCTAAACCGGCTAAACAAACCAATGTTAAATCCAACCAATTCATTATAGAGTCTTCTTTACTTCCACTTCTTCGTAAGATTCAATAATATCACCAACCTTTATATCATTATAATTCGTAATATTCAGACCACACTCGTAGCCAAAAGCAACTTCTTTCACATCATCTTTATAACGCTTCAATGAGCCCAGATCGCCGGAATAGATAACAATACCATCGCGGACAAGACGGATTTTATTGGAACGCTTAATCTTACCTTCCTTCACCATACAACCTGCTACCGTACCTACCTTGGTAATTTTGAATACTTCGCGAACTTCAACATTCGAAGTAATAACCTCCTTGATTTCGGGAGATAACATTCCTTCCATAGCTGACTTCACTTCTTCGATAGCATCGTAGATGATTGAGTACAGACGTATTTCGACACCTTCCTTATCAGCCTGACGACGGGCGGCTACTGCAGGACGTACCTGGAAGCCGATAACAATCGCGTTGGAGGCAGCTGCCAATACAACATCTGATTCAGAGATCTGACCTACGGCCTTATGAATAACGTTAACCTGAATTTCGGGAGTAGAAAGACGAATCAGAGAATCTGACAAGGCTTCTACAGAACCATCCACGTCACCCTTCACAATCACATTTAATTCCTGGAAGCTTCCAACCGCAATACGACGGCCAATGTCATCCAACGTAAGCATCTTCTGCGTACGGATACCTTGTTCACGTTGTAACTGCTCTCTTCTGGTTGCAATTTCACGGGCTTCCTGTTCTGTTTCAAGTACGTTGAACGTATCACCTGCTTGAGGAGCACCATTTAATCCCAAAATCAATACTGGTTCCGAAGGCTTCGCTTCTTCAATTCGCACGTTACGCTCATTGAACATAGCTTTAATCTTACCATGATGCGTTCCGGCCAACACAATATCCCCCATACGCAACGTACCTGATTCGATAAGAACAGTAGATACATAACCGCGGCCTTTGTCAAGTGATGATTCAATGATAGAACCTACCGCTCTTTTCTTAGGATTAGCCTTCAAGTCAAGCATATCAGCTTCAAGCAACACCTTTTCGAGAAGCTCTTCGACTCCCAGACCCTGTTTGGCCGAAATTTCCTGCGACTGATACTTTCCACCCCAGTCTTCTACCAGGTAATTCATTTTAGCCAGCTCTTCCTTAATCTTTTCAGGATTAGCTCCGTTTTTATCTATTTTATTAATAGCAAACACCATAGGAACACCTGCGGCCGCAGCATGGTTAATTGCTTCAATCGTCTGAGGCATTACATTATCATCGGCCGCTATTATAATAATCGCAATATCTGTAACCTTAGCTCCACGAGCACGCATGGCTGTAAAAGCTTCGTGACCCGGGGTATCCAGGAATGTAATACGTCTTCCACTCTTTATTTTTACGTTGTAAGCTCCAATATGCTGAGTAATACCTCCGGCTTCACCGGCAATTACATTGGCATTACGGATATTGTCGAGCAAAGATGTTTTACCGTGGTCAACGTGTCCCATTACTGTTACAATAGGTGGACGGGTAACCATATCTTCTTCGTTGTCTTCTTCATCCGCATTAATAGCCTCAACCACTTCCGCACTTACGTATTCTGTCTTAAATCCAAATTCTTCGGCTACGATATTGATTGTTTCGGCATCCAGACGCTGGTTAATGGAAACCATGATACCAATACTCATACATGTACCAATAACCTTTGTAACAGGCACATCCATCAGGTTGGCCAGGTCGTTTGCAGTAACAAACTCCGTAAGCTTCAATACCATGCTTTCGCGTTCTTCCTGATCCATTATATCGTGTTCACGACGGGAAGCAGCATCACGTTTATCTCTACGGTATTTGGCGCCCTTGGTGTTGGACTTTCCTTTATTTGTTAAACGAGCTAACGTTTCTTTGATCTGTTTCTGAACATCCACTTCGCTAACCTCAGTCTTAACCGGTTTCTTTAAACGCGGCTTGTGATCGGTTCGTAAAGTAGGACGCGTAAAGTTCGGATTGGGATTAGCTCCCGGAGTGGTAGTTACATCCACACGTTCCTTCTTGATACGTTTACGCTTCTTTTTCTCTGCATCATCTCCTGCTTTCACAGGTGCCGATCCAGGTTTTACTGGTCCTGCTCCGACTTTAACAGGTGCTGTACCGGCTTTAACAGGTGCAGCAGGTCTGGGCGAAGTATCTTTGCCAGGACCTTTGTGAGCCACAACAGGTTTACGCTCAGGATAACGTTTGTCGTCGCGTTCTTTTCTCTTCTCTTCCTTCGTCTTCTTTTTAGGACGGGTAGACTGGTTGAGCGCGTTCAGGTCAATCTTTCCTGTAACCTTAATATTTGACTCAAACTTGGTTGTACTAATACGGAAAAGTTCATCCTTTCCTTCATCCGTCTCAGTTTCCGCATCTACGGAAACTACCTCGACAGATTTATCTTCTATCTTTTCTGATCTAATTTCTTTTGGAGTCTCTGAAACCATCGGTCGTTTATCTTCGGCTATTACTTTTTCCACTACTTTTACTTTTTCCACCTGTTCAGGCACAGTTTTTTCAACCTTAGGAGGTTGTTCTGCAACTTGCGGAATTTCGACAACAGGTTCTGATTGAATTTTAATATCCGGAGCAACCTCTGGCTTAACAGTCATAACCTCTTCTTTCACAACCGGTACTTCCTTCACAACGGGTACTTCCTTCACAACCGGCACTTCTTTCGATTCAGGAGCTTCATGCTTTTTATGATGATCGTCCAGATTTATTTTTCCCTTCGTTACAATTCTGGGCTTAAACTCTTCCGGAACTTCAGTTTTAATTTCGAAAGATTTTTCATGTTTAGTCGAAGCAGTATCTTCTACTGTCTCTTTTCTTTTATCTTTCTGAAAACGCTCACGATCTTTTCCATCCTGTAATCCTTTTCCAAACTCATTTACGAGCAAAGCATACTGTTCATCACTGATCTTCGTGTTGGGATTGCTCTCAACCTGATGACCTTTCTTATGAAGGAATTCGACCACAGAGGTGATTCCAACATTTAAATCTCTTGTTACATTTATTAATTTTATAGGCATATCTAACTTTGTCGTAAAACTTTTTTATTCTTTATCCTGATCTTCAAATTCAGCAGTGAAAATAGCCAGAATTTCATCTACTGTAGACTCTTCCAGATCTGCACGCTCTATTAATTCCGCGCGGGTCATCGCCAACACGTTTTTCGCTGTATAACATCCGATATTTTTAAGTGCATCGATAATCCAGCTGTCGATTTCATCAACAAATTCATCCAGATAAATATCTTCCTCATCAGCACCCTCAATATCGCGAAATACGTCAATCGTATATTCGGTAAGCATACAAGCCAATTTAATATTCAATCCGCCTTTACCAATCGCCAGCGATACTTCTTCGGGACGAAGATATACCTCTGCTTTGTGTTCATCTTCGGTTAACCTGATAGATGAGATCTTGGCAGGACTAAGCGCGCGCTGAATAAACAAAGTCACGTTAGATGTGTAGTTGATAACATCTATATTTTCGTTGCGTAGTTCCCGAACAATCCCATGAATACGGGATCCTTTCATACCGACGCATGCACCAACGGGGTCGATGCGGTCGTCGTAAGACTCTACAGCCACTTTGGCTCTTTCCCCGGGGATACGAGCTATTTTTTTAATAGTAATAAGTCCGTCGTTGATTTCAGGAACTTCCAGTTCAAATAATCTTTCAAGGAAAACCGGAGCTGTTCTTGACAATATAATTTTAGGATTATTGTTTAGATTGTCTACTCTGAGAACAACTGCACGTACTGTTTCTCCTTTACGATAAAAATCTGTTGGGATTTGTTCAGTTTTTGGAAGCAGCAATTCGTTACCATCGTCGTCGAGAAGCAATATTTCTTTCTTCCACACCTGGTAAACATCTGCAGAAACAATCTGTCCTATTTTATCTTTATATTTTGCAAACAAGCTATCTTTCTGCAATTCAAGTATTTTAGAAGCAAGAGTCTGGCGAAGATTTAGAATAGCTCTACGTCCAAAATCCGCAAAGTGAACCTCATCCGTAACCTCTTCTCCAACTTCGCAGTCGGCATCAATTTTACGGGCTTCGGTTTGCGTGATCTGAAGAGTTGCATTTTCCAGCTCATCATCGGCGACTACAGTCCGGTTTCTCCAGATTTCAAAGTCTCCCTTTTCCGGATTGATAATAACGTCGAAATTTTCATCAGTCCCGAACATCTTAGCGATTACGTTTCTGAAAGAATCCTCCAGAACGCTGATCATTGTGTCCTTATCAATATTTTTTAAATCCTTGAATTCTGCTAATGTATCAATCATACTGATTGTTTCCTCTTTCTTGGCCATAGTCTAATTTTACTTGAATCTTATTAAGTATTTTGTATTTTTAATTTCATTAAAGGTGTATGCAAGATCTTCCTGGACTGTCATTTTACGCTTTGCCCCTTCAGGTTTGATTTGTTTCTCTATCGAAACAACAATTCCATTTTCATCGGCAGATTTAAGAACTCCAGAGAATTTTACTCCATTTTTCAACAGTACATCTACTTCATTTCCTATGTTTTTGATATACTGACGAAGTATTTTAAAAGGAGATGTAATTCCAGCTGATCCGACTTCAAGTTCAAAATCCTCAGATTCTCTGTCAAGATTATCTTCCAGATAACGGCTTAAAGATATACAATCTTCAATACAAACTGCATCGTCATTATCAATTTCGACGATAATAATATTACCTGGTTTTATTACTACGTCAACCAAGTAGTTGTCCGAGGAAGCCAAGTGTTCTTCCGCAAGCTGAGTAATTCTGCTTTTTTCTATCATACATATATGGTTAAGAACAAAAGGAGGGGACTACCCGCCCCCTCCTCATCGTCTCTTTATCGCTTGCAAATATACAAATAATCAGCCTGTTTGCAAAAAAAAGTACGCTTTTTATTACATTTCCTTTTTCTGTATTATTAATATTACTTAAATATGTAAAAAATATCATCTTTTTTTACGGTATTGCTGAGGTGTTATTCCAAACTGATTTTTAAAACAACGACTAAAATAGGCTGGTGAAGAAAAGCCCAACGAATAAGCCACTTCGGCAATTGTAGAATTCTCTTCGCGTAAAAGAATCATTCCCTTACTCATTTTCAAATGTAAGATATAATCATTGGGAGTCATTCCGGTAATTGCCTTAACTTTATGAAAAAGACTGGTACGCCCGATCCCCATTTCCTTGCACCATTCAGACACATCGAAAGAGACGTTTTCGAAATTATCCTGAATTATTTTTTCCGAATGCTCCAGAAAAAGCTGATCGTTACTGTTTGTTGCAAGTTCAACTTTATCAAACTCCTGATGTTCAGAATATTTTTGAGATAAATCCTTTCTGCTTTTAACAAGATTATTACATTTCAAAAACAAAAGTTCAATATTGAATGGCTTAATAATATAGTCGTCTGCCCCGCATTTTACACCTTCAATATGTTGCTCTATTGAAGTCTGTGTGGTTAATAAAACGATTGGAATATGAAATGTATCAATGTGAGACTTTAAACGGGAACACATTTCGATTCCGGAAAGTCTTGGCATCTTTACATCACTGATAATAATATCCGGCTTTTCGTCTTTCGCCAGCTCCAGCCCTTCCGCTCCGTTCTTTGCTTCCAGGACATCATACACCGGCGAAAAGGTTTCTTTTAAAAGCTGACGTAGATCATCATCATCTTCAACCAGCAACATTCTGTATCTTCTGCTTTCAGAATTTACGGAAATATCATCCGGAACATAAGAAGCAACCTGTCCATACGAAAGAGACCCTGCTATATCTTGTTGTTGATCCCCGTCGAGCTGATCTGCTGTGAAATGTTTATCACCGGATAATAATTTAACGGACAAAACAGTTCCGTTGTCATCTTTGTAAATTGACAATGTTCCTTTATGCAACTCCACAATTCCTTTACCCAGAGCCAATCCTATACCGCTACCAGGCAAATTGGGATCTGAAGCAAATGTGTCGGACTGGTAGAAGGAGTCGAATATTCCTTCCAATACATTATCTTCCAACATCGACTCTTTGATAAACACCTTAACTTCTGCAAAGCCCTTTTTTTGCTCCAAAATCAATCTTATCTCTCCGGGAGTGACAGAAAATTTAAATGCACTCGACAGCAGATTATAAAATACCTTTTGCATTTGAATCTGATCAAACCACAATATCACCTCTTCATTCGCATGTTCAAACAGATATCGGATTTGTTTTTCCTTTGCATATTCAGTAAAAGAAGTGAAAATTTCATTCAGAAATGCCGCAATATCATGTGAATCGACTTTTAAGTCAAACCGATCTTGTTCTAATTTCC
Source organism: Parabacteroides sp. (assembly GCA_018054455.1). Taxonomy (GTDB): domain Bacteria; phylum Bacteroidota; class Bacteroidia; order Bacteroidales; family Tannerellaceae; genus Macellibacteroides. Next base: position 26,353 of record JAGPJL010000011.1, on the reverse strand, counting down.
GAAAATCAAGAAGTTCGGTTATTAAGTCCTGCATACGCAGAGATTGTTTCTGAATTTTCTCTATCTTGTTCTTGTTGCCAGAAGAAAGATCTTGCTGCAACAACCTGTCTGCCTGACCGGAAATAAGCATTAACGGTGTCCGGAACTCATGAGATATATTCGTGAAAAACTCAAGTTTCTTTTGGTTTAGCTCCTCTATCCTTACATTTTCACGTTGCTCCATTTCCAGAGAAGCTTGCAACAATGCTTTCCCTTTATTAAAACGGACATACCAGAAAAGTAAAGAAAAAAGAAGAAACGCATATACAAAGTAAGCTGGTATGGAGGCCCAAAACGGAGCGGAAACAATTATTTCGAGCGAAATCATTTTTGAAGGATTAGCAAGTTCCCGAACCCTCAATATATAATTTCCCGGAGGTAAAGAGGTATAGGTAATAGTTTGATAATCTGTACTAGTCCAAAATTCATCCAATCCATCCATCTTATATTCATAACGACAATTATATGATGATGAATAGTTCGACGAAGCAAATGTTACATTAATCGTATTCTGATTATAAGCAAGTTTGATTTTAGTTGTATAAGCAAAGCCCTTATTCAATATTCCTTCAGCATTGGGATCGATCATTTTATTATTTACAGAAAGAGAAGAAAAATATAAATTATAATCATTCTGTTCGTCATTTAGATCGTCTTCCATAAAAGACATCATTCCGTAAATTCCTCCTACATAAATTTTGCCGGATGTAGGCGACACAAATAATCCACAATCACCGCTCAAAGCTTTCAATGGCAAAAAATCCGTTAAGCGAATATGTTTCGAAGAATGTTTGCGAACATCAAGCAGTGATATCCCTTTATCGGAAGTGAGTATCAATTTCCCGTTTTTCGTAAATTCCATATTGTAGCAGACATCGCTCAACAACATGTGGTTTTCTTTAGTATATGATTTGAAAGTATCTTTATCAAAATCATACTCTAACAATCCCGATTTTAGCGTCGCAAAGAATAACCCATCTTTTTGGTTTCCACAAATTGCACGTACAGCACTTGGGATAACACTTCCCTGCCCGAGTCCGCTGCCATAATTCCTGAGTATTCTTTTATTTTTCAAGTCCACGGTAAATAAACCTTTTGTCATTGATGATACCCATAATATCCCACGGTTGTCCACATGGATAACCCGAATTATCCCTTTGCATTCATTTTGTAATTTGACCTCATCAAACAGAGGAGTTATTAGCTGAGATTCTTTGTCCATTTTGAAAATACCATCCTGAGTCAACAAAATCAAGTAGTTTTTATAGGAGATAATCTCTTCCACTATTTTCTCATGAATAGAGGAGAGTATCGGTGATTTGATTGTATGGAACTTTTGACTCTTTAAATCTAAATAGGATAATCCATCCATATATACACCTAAATACAAACGATTATTTTCTTTATCGAACCAGACTGATCTGATTTTATTATGTGTTAATCCGTTCGTCCCCTTCTTAAAGTGTTCTACTAACGCTGAATTCTTATGAATAACATTTAAGCCACTCCCTTCGGTCGCAATATATAATGACCCGTTTAAATCTTCTGTCATGGAGCCAATTACAGCTCCGTGTAAATTTGCGGAAACACGATCATTGCTTGGCAGGAAAGAATAATAATTTGTTTTTGTATTAAAAAAGCGGACCTCACCGTAATACGACCCAATCCACAATGTACCTTGTTTATCTGAATAAAGAGAAAAAATGGTAGATTCGGGCAACAACGGTTTTTCGACTTGAACAACTTCACCTTTATCGCCTTTAATCTCGAGTAAATACAAGCCAGACAAAGTTCCAACCCAAATATTGCCATTGCTATCTTCTTGAAAACAATAGATATCGGAATCTATATAAGAGAAATCATCAGTCATTTTCAAAAGCACGTGTTTAACCTCACCATTTGATAAAACCCGGTGTATCTGTTTAGACTTACTGCCGATCCACAAGCAACTATTCGAGTCCAGATACAAGCATGATATACTTTCATTTTCAAACATTCTTATTGGTTGTTCCGGATTCTTTATGCTGACTTTATAAAGTCCGCCTGTAGTTCCTAACCAAAAAATCCCATTGCCGGCACTCTGAATAGATTTAATAATATGCTCCGGATTTGGCAAAGAAGCAATCAAACGATTAACGGTGGCTTTGGAATCGTAATAATACAATTTATTATCGTTTGCATAAAAAAGAGAATCACCTGTACAGTATAAAGCATTTGATTGAATACCGGGAAGAGTGAAGCGTTCACGCACTAAATCAAATTGAACCAGTTGATTTTCGGCCAGAAAAAACAGATTTGATGAGTTGTCTCCGCAAATAGCATGTATATTGCTATCTTCTATTTCGCTAAAATATTCGGAGAGTCTATATACTTTTACATTAGTGCCATCGAATTGATTCAGTGCATCATTTCCAAACCACATTCTTCCAACCCCATCCTGCCATATAGAAATTGCCGATGCCTGTGAAAGCCCCTGGATAGTACCTAATGTGTTAAAATTTATATCTTTTGCAGTAGCAAATAAAGAAAACAAACTAAACAAAAATAAAAGAAATGGTCTCATATGCGAGTATTTTATTACGGCACTCATACTAAAGAATGCACAAAAGTAGTAAAATAATCCACATTGCAGCCGATCTCTTAAGTCCTAAGAAACAAGGTACTATAAATATCGTACGTTAACATAGTAAAATCGTACACCGAACCAGAATCATTCACTATCGACAAATTGTATAACATACAAGAACACACCTGTCATACTTTTGTAAGCAAATCACAAAAATGCAATATCAATATAAACGGATGTTAATAAAATCCGGTGATCAATTAACAGATCTGATTCATTTTTAAATTGAATTCTTTGTATTGCATGATGCCACTAAAATAAATCACATTAAAAAAACAGCAGTTCTTACAATCAAAAATAAAGAATTGACAGATAGAAAAAACAATAATAAAAATTAAGTTAACAAGACCAAAAGTTAACAACTGTTGGTCTAAATCATGAACATTAAAAAAATCCAGTATGACGAAAACGTTTAAAACGGGCAAATTAATTGTACTAGCTTGTGCATTGAGCTCTTTAGGAGTCTTGCATGCAGAGTTGACACCAATTAAGCAGAGTACCGATGTTGCGCAGCAACGAAGTAAAGTTACAGGAACTGTTGAGGATGCATTAGGTTCTGTTGCAGGTGCATCAGTTATTATTAAGGGATCTACCAATGGGGTAATTACCGATTTGAATGGAAATTTCACTCTCGAAGGAGTAAATAAAGGACAAACTATTCAGGTATCTTTTATAGGTTATATCTCGCAGGAGATAAAATATGAAGGACAATCAAGTTTGCGAATTGTATTAGTTGAAGATGCACAGAAAATCAGTGAAGTTGTGGTAACAGCTCCGATTGGTGTACAACGTCAACCCAAGGCCCTTGGTTATTCTGTAAGTGCCATCACCTCTAAACAGTTAACAGAATCCGGAAGTACAAACTTTGCTTCAGCTATGTATGGTAAAGCTGCCGGTGTAAAAGTTACAACCGCCCCCGGGGGTGCAAGTAGTGCTGTTAATGTTCAGATCCGTGGTATCAACTCCCTAAACTATAACCAACAGCCTCTTTATGTGGTTGATGGGGTTATGATCCGTAACGACGGACAAAACGGGGCCTCGGGTGCCAACAATAACAACTACTGGGACGACCAGCGTATCCGTGGTAACGGTATTTTGGATATCAACCCTGAAGACATTGAATCGTTAACAGTATTGAAAGGTGCAAGTGCAACAGCCTTGTATGGTTCTGATGCTGCCAGTGGTGTGGTTGTTATATCTACCAAAAAAGGAACCAAAGGGGGAGGTCTTGGCATCGATTTCAACTATAATATTATGGCTGAAAAGGTTGCTTTCCTTCCTAAATATCAAAACACGTATGGTCCGGGATACGACAGAGCCAACAATGTTGCCTCCGGTGCTACCCCGGAAGGATGGATTGCCGACACTTCTTCACCAAGCGGATACAGACCTTTCTTCCGCTCTTACGGAAACTTCGGACCTAAGATGGAAGGTCAGGATGTAATGTGGTGGGATGGTTCTGTACGTTCGTACTCAGCACAACCTGACAACTATGCTGGCATCTATCAGACAGGTTTCACATCAAATGCCAACCTGGCTCTTTCAAATCAGACAGATAAGCTAAACTATCGTTTATCCTATTCCCGTCTGGATTACAAGGGTACTCAAAGAGGCAGTAATTCTCAAAAGAATACCTTCAATTTAAACAGTACCATTAAGCTGGCCGACAATATTTCAATTGACGCTATCGCTTCGTATGTTAATACCTATACAGAAAATCGTCCGTATCAGTTAGGACAGGTTTTGGGTTCGTATGGTGGATTCTTTAGCCGTGCCGAAGATATGGATGTTATGCTTGATAAGTATAAAACCTCAAACGGATATAAATATGTTACCTATGATCATCCGGAGCGTTCGGACGAAGCATTTAAATATAACATCCGTGCTACCAACTTGCTTGATTTCTTCTGGCAACAGTTAAGAAATAAATACGAAGAAAATGAAGATCGTTTGATTTCAAGTGTTACATTAAACTGGAGTATACTTGACCACTTAAAGTTCAGAGGAAGAATTGGTAATGACTACACTGGCATTACAACTGAAAACAAACAGTTCAACGAATATTCTACTGCATTTAATTCAACAAGCTCAAGTACAGGAGGATATACAACTGCAAAGGGTATTTATAAAGTATTCTATGGCGACGCTTTGTTAACATGGGACGGTAAGGTTGGAGAAAAACTGGGATATTCTGTTAGTGCAGGTTATCAGGGTCGTTCCGAAGAATACAAAGATCAGTCAACATCAACAAAAAATGGTTTGATTACTGAAAATTGGTTTTCACTTAGCAACTCTTACGGCATCCTGAATGCAAGCGCTAAAAGACAAGAGCTTTTAAAATATGCTTATCTGGGAATTCTTAATTTAAGCTACAGTGACTATCTGTTTTTGGAAGCCACAGCTCGTAAAGAGTATTCTTCTACGCTTCCTCCTAAAAACAACAATTATTTCTACCCTTCTGTAAATGGTAGTTTTGTATTCTCTGATGCATTTACAATGCCCGAAGCGATCAGCTACGGAAAAGTAAGAGCATCATACGGTATCGTTGGTAACGCTGCACCGATGTATGTATCCAATGTATCTTATACACAGGATGCCTTACAATCAATCAACGGATCGGTTGCTGCTTTGGCTCTTTCTTCTTCGTATGGTAACAACAACCTGAAGGCAGAAACGAAGTATGAACGTGAACTTGGTCTGGAAATGAAGTTCCTCGAAGATCGTATCGGATTCGACATCAGCTACTATGACAATGTGGTGAAAGACCAGATCATGGATTTATCTACAGCTGCCTCTGTTGGTGCAACAAGTCAGATTGTAAACGTAGGGGAGATCGCAAGTAATGGTCTGGAATTGGCTTTAAATGCGACTCCGGTACGAGGAACAGTTCATTGGTCAACTCGCTTTAACATTGGCTTTAACAAATCCAAAGTAAACAAACTTGCTACAGGAGTACCTCAGCTGATATTTTATGACGCAGAACAATCTGCTATACGCGTTGTAGCCAAAGAAGGCGAAGACTTAGGTAATATTTACGTTTACGACCGTGCTAAAAATGAAAATGGAGATCATTTGATCAATGACGATGGATACTATGTTATTGACAAGTCAAAGTATGTTAAGGTAGGAAATATTATGCCGAAAGCTACAGGTGGATGGTCAAATACAATCATGTACAACAATCTATCTCTTGACTTCACCCTTGACTACCGCTTTGGTGGAAAGATGGTTTCGACCCCAACCAAGTATGCAACGGGTGCCGGTATGTTTGAAAATACAATGAAATACCGTGATGCAGAACATGGAGGACTTACATTTACCGACGATTACGGTACATGGAACGATGGTGTGTTACTGAATGGTGTAAATGCAAATACAGGTGCTAAGAACACAAAAGTAATTGGTGCCGCTGATTATTATATGAATACATATGGTTGGGGATACGATGCATGGAATGAAGATGGAGCTATTTTTGATAACAGCTTTATCAAAATGCGTGAAATATCTCTTGCTTACCGCGTTCCTTCTAAGGTAACCAGCAAGCTTGGATTAAACAACCTTCGCGTGTCTGTAATCGGTCGTAACCTGTTCTATGTATGGAAGACTTTGGAAAATGTAGATCCCGAAGCTCCTCTTGGAAACAAATGGTGGTCTCAGGGAATTGACGTAGGTTCTACTGCAGCTTCCAGAAGTTTTGGTATCTCTATTAATGCTAATTTTTAATTAAAAAACTATGAACAAGAAAATAGTACAAGGATTATTGTTGGCTACCACCCTTATTTTCGGTAGTTGTACAGATCAGCTTGAAGAAAAATATTACAATCCGGAAAAATCGACGACAATGAGCATACCCGGATTCTTTACCTCTGCTTTGAACAGCGACAGAGTTCGCCCTTCATACTGGAATGTAAGAACATTCCTGGAAATGCAACCAGGTGTATATGCCCAGACAAATTATTTTGGCAACGGCAATACGGCTTACCAACAAGCAGACAGTTATTGTGAACAATACTGGAACGATTTTTATGGCAGAGGGATCATGTCATTGTACAGAGCCATGGAAGTAACCTACGCAAATCTACCGGACGCAGACAAAAAGAATCAGGAGATCTTTATGAAAGCCGTTGAAGTTGTATTGTACGACAGAGCTTCTCAAATGGTTGATCTTTGGGGAGACATTCCTTTCTCCGAAGCCGGTAGTCTGGAAACAAACAGTACAATCACAAATGCAAAATTTGATGATTCGGCCGAATTATATGCCACTTTCATCGCTGGTTTGGATGAATGCGCAACCTATTTTGCATCGGCATCTACTACGGCCGATTTTAGCAAATACGATATTCTGTTGAGCGGTAATGTAAAGAAATGGCAACAGTATGCCAACTCTCTTCGCTTACGTCTTTTAATGAGAATGTCTAACGCGAACGAAAACACAGCAAAAACTGAGGTTTTGGAAATGCTTTCTAAGCCGGCTTCTTACCCATTGGTAGACGGTGCAATGGCAAGCAACTATAATCCAGCCAATGTGGATGTATTATTGTTCCCTCTTACCACCTACACCGACAACCTGAACTCGGCTTTAAGTGAGCTAAATTGCAACTGGGCTCCGGATTATTTGCTGAACAAGGTAATGGCTCCGTCTAACGACCCCCGTCTACCTATTTTCTTCGACAACACAAGCAAGGGATACCGTGCTATGCCTGTAGAATCAAGCACATCATGGGCCGAAGCAAACTACGCAGATTATTGTTATCTCGATTCAACTACGTTTGTGCAGAACGCACAGATGCCGGGTTTTGTAATGACATCCTCTGAAGTAAACTTCTTGAAAGCTGAAGCTTACCAACGTTGGGGAAATTCTTCGGATGCAAAGACTGCTTTCGAAACTGCAGTAAAACAATCTGTATCTTTCTATTACTATGTAAACAACCTGAATTCAGCAGGTTTACGTAAAGAGTCTAAGCCTTCCGACAGCGAAATCGAAGCATTTATTGAAAGTGGAGTTAGTTATTCGGGGACCGATGCACAGAAGCTAGCCTTGATTTATACTCAGAAGTGGCTTCACTTCGGCTTATGGCAGGCCAACCAGGCATGGGCCGAATATAGAAGGACAGATGTACCGGCACTTACATTCCCATCCGAAGGTAAACTTTCAGGGTACACTACGCCTCCTACTCGTTTGATATATCCTTCAGGAGAAGTATCAAACAACTCAGAAAATTATAAAATCGTAGCTGGCAAGGATACCCGCAGCACGAAGTTATTCTGGGACGTAAAGTAAGATAAGCCATCCATCCGTTTGAAATTAATTTTCAACTGGAAGAAATGATTTTGAGGATGGACTCTGTTTATACAGAGTTCATCCTCTTTCTTTTTGTTAAAGTAAGGTTAATAATACATGTTGCAAAACATACATTGCAGGATAAGTGTTATCTTTGTAACGGTATAAAAAAACACAATATAAGCCTATGCTTAGCCAAGTATTTTATATTCTCTTTTTTTTCTTTAGCGGCGAATTTATCAGCTACTTTCTTGGGGGCTTTATACCCGGAAGTGTGATTGGAATGATTCTTCTGTTTTTGGCGCTTGTTCTTGGGATTGTGAATCCTGTAAAAGTTAAAAAAGTATCGACACTTCTCACTCAAAACATGGGTCTTTTCTTTCTGCCTGCCGGAGTCGGACTTATGAATTCATTGGGCATTATCTCCGAATATTGGGTGGTTATCGTTACAGCCTCTGTAATTAGTACGGTTCTGGTTATCGCAAGTGTAGCCATTGTTCAACAAAAAATGGGAAAGGAGATAAAAGATAATGAATAATCTGCTGGAATCCCAGGTTTTTATACTCACGCTGGTAATCGGGACTTATCTTGCCGCCTCTTTGTTGTATAGAAAAACAAAGTTAGGTATACTGCACCCTTTGCTCACTTCAATTCTGGTTATTATTGCCATTCTTAAGGTGACTGGCATTCAATATGAATCATTCAAAGAGGGGAGCAAATTAATTGAATTCATGCTTGGTCCGACTGTCGTAGCATTGGGATATGTTCTTTTTGAACAGATGAAGAATCTGAAAGGGAATGTGATCTCAATCCTTACTTCGCTTTTTATCGGAGCAATCACCGGAATAGTGAGTGTAATTGGCATTTGCAAACTAATGGGCGCCAACGATATTCTTATCGCCACACTCCAGCCTAAATCGGTTACAACTCCGATTGCCATGGAAATTGCTGAAAAATCGGGAGGAATCCCATCGCTCACAGCTGTCATAGTTGTTGCGGTTGGTATATTCGGGAGCATGGCCGGTCCAATGATTCTTAGGGTATTGGGTATTGAGAGCCGCATAGCCAAAGGATTGGCTCTGGGAGCATCGTCTCATGGTATCGGCACTTCTGTAGCCATTCAAATCGGAGCGATTGAAGGTGCGATTAGTGGCCTTGCCATCGGTTTAATGGGCATTATGACGGCTCTTCTGGTTCCTGCCATCAAACTACTCTTAGCCCTCTTCTAAATTCATATTACATTGATTTGCAATCGATTTTATTCATAAAAGGAATATATATATTGCTTTATTGGATGAAAAACTCTACTTTTGCAGTCAATTCAGAAATTATTAATCTTATTATATAAAAGACTTTTATGGCTAGTACAGCAGATTTCAGAAACGGCATGTGCCTGGACATTGATGGAACATACTATTTCATCATTGAATTTTTACATGTAAAACCAGGTAAAGGACCGGCTTTTGTAAGAACGAAACTTAAAAATGTTACCACAGGTCGCGTAATCGATAAAACATGGAACTCGGGTGTTAAGGTAGAGGAAGTTCGTATCGAACGTCGTCCTTACCAATTCTTATATAAGGATGAAATGGGATACAACTTTATGCACCCTGAAACATTCGAACAGATTTCAATACCCGGAGCTACCATCGATGGCGTACAGTTTTTAAAAGAAGGCGATGCAGTAGAAGCTATGGTTCACGCTGCGACAGAAACAGTGCTAACCTGCGAGTTACCTGTTAAAGTTACGCTTAAGGTTACCTACACAGAACCGGGCATTAAAGGAGATACAGCAACCAACACACTGAAACCTGCAACTGTTGAAACCGGTGCAGAAGTACGTGTTCCTTTGTTTATCAACGAAGGCGAATTTATTGAAGTTGACACGCGCAACGGCTCCTATCTTGGACGTGTTCGTTAAGCGAATTTTGTAAATACAAATACAAAAAAGCAGAGATGCCCTCATACATCTCTGCTTTCTTTTTTTAATTAAACCTTACATTTATGTCTGAAAAAACCAACAACCTCCCCATCAAATCATGGGCAACGGAAGACCGCCCCCGCGAGAAAATGCTGCTTAAAGGAATTTCGGCTCTAAGCGATGCCGAGCTGCTTGCCATCCTTATCGGATCTGGTAACAGCGACGAAACTGCCGTACAGCTGTCGCAGCGCATACTTCATCGGGCAGAAAATAATCTAAATTCATTGGGCAAACTATCGGTCAACGACCTGATCTCCGAATTCAAGGGAATAGGCCAGGCAAAGGCCATAACAATTTGCGCCGCGATGGAGTTAGGAAAACGCCGGGGAGCAAGCGAAACGCTCCAGAAATCGGTGATACGGTGCAGCAATGACGGCTATCAGCTTTTTCATCCCCATCTTTGCGATCTGCCTCACGAAGAACTGTGGCTGGCATTAATGAACCGATCGGCCAAAGTGATCGACCGGGTAAAGATTAGTCAGGGCGGCACCGGAGAAACATCCGCCGATATCCAGTTAATGCTTAAAGCAGCTATTACAAACCTTGCCACGGGGATCATTCTTTGCCATAATCACCCTTCAGGAAATACACAACCAAGTCTGAGCGACGATCGCCTTACGCACAAACTGTATAAATCAGCCAAATTGATGGATATTTCTCTCCTTGACCATATCATTGTATGCGACGGGTGCTACTATAGCTATGCCGACGAAGGACGATTGACTCCGCAAGAGGAGAGAATCTAAAGAAAAAATGTATATTTGCAGTATATAAATTAGTAGAACTATGAACAACGAATTTCTGCAAACTGAAGAAGCTATCGTAGCGATGCTTAAAACAGTATATGATCCTGAAATCCCGGTTAATGTGTATGACCTGGGACTGATATACAAAGTAGATGTAGACGACGAGAAGAACGTACGCATCGACATGACCCTCACCGCCCCCAACTGCCCGGCTGTAGACTTCCTCGTTGAAGATGTACGGATGAAGGTGGAAAGTGTGGACGGTGTAAAGAATGTGGAGATAAACCTGGTATTCGAACCCGAATGGCACAAAGATATGATGTCTGAAGAGGCCAAGCTGGAACTGGGATTTCTCTAAACGACCGGGAATGGAAAAAGGGAAAAAAATATACTTTGCGTCCGACGCCCATCTGGGTGCCCGTTTTCATGCCGACCCCAGAGCTATTGAACTGAAACTGGTCCGATGGCTCGACAGCATCAAAGAAAATGCTTCGGCCATATACCTGCTGGGCGATATGTTCGATTACTGGTATGAATACAAGTACGTAGTACCCAAAGGATACACCCGTTTTCTTGGAAAACTGGCCGAATTGTCTGATATGGGTATCGAAATTCACCTGTTTATAGGGAATCACGATATCTGGATGTTCGATTACCTGGAAAAAGAGATAGGTGCAGTGATACACCGCGAACCCATTACTGTCGATTTACTGGGAAAGCGCTTTTTTCTGGCTCACGGAGACGAAGTTGACGACCGTAGCCTTGCCTTCCGGTTTATCCGTGCGTTATTTCGAAACAAGTTTTGCCAATGGCTGTATGGCGGAATCCATCCACGGTGGACTTTTGGATTCGCCATGGGGTGGTCTCTTAGTAGCCGAAAAAACGGGTTAGTACGCGAAGATAAGTACGAGGGAGAAGCTTCCGAATACCTTGTTGCCTTTGCCAAAAAGTATCTTAAGACTCATCCGGATATCAACTTCTTTATTTTCGGACATCGGCATGTTATGCTGGACCTATTGCTAACCCGAACATCGCGTTTACTGATCGGCGGGGACTGGATGCAGTTCTTTTCCTATATTGAATGGGATGGAACAACCCTGTTTCTGGATCAGTTCGAAGGGTAACAGGGTAACAATATTCTTATACAAAAAAAGAGAATGTCTCAGCCATTTCCGGCGTCGACATTCTCTTTTTATATCTTGTAGTAATCTAAACTTATTTGCTTAGAATTTCCAGCGTATCTTTAGCTATAGTAAGTTCCTCGTCCGTTGGAACAACGATCACAGTCACTTTACTGTCCGGCGTACTAATCACCATTTCTTTTCCACGCATGTGGTCGTTTTTAGCTTCATCAAGCTTAATACCCATGAATTCCATATCACGACAAACCTCAGTACGTGTAGACCACTGGTTCTCGCCAACACCGCCGGTAAAAACCAGAATATCCAATCCGCCTAATGCTGCAGCGTAAGCTCCGATATATTTCTTGATGCGGTAATTAAATACATTCATCGTCAGAATCGCTTTCTTATCGCCTTCTTCTATAGCTGCTTCAATTTCACGCATATCAGAAGAAATATTGGAAAGGCCCATTACTCCACTTTGCTTGTTGATCAAATCTGACAGGCCAGCGGCATTTAAACCTTCTTTGTCCATAATAAAAGACAAAGCTCCGGCATCTACATCTCCGCAACGTGTTCCCATCAGCAAACCTTCCACTGGTGTAAGCCCCATGGTTGTATCGATGCTCTTGCCATCCTTAATAGCAGTAATTGAACCACCATTACCAATGTGAGCAGTAATGATCCGTTGCTTTTCGTAGGGTACTCCCAAGACATCACAAGCACGCTGAGATACAAAACGGTGACTTGTTCCATGGAATCCATAACGGCGGATACCATATTTCTTATACAAAGAATAAGGCAAGCCATACATATAAGCATAATCAGGCATTGTCTGATGGAAAGCCGTATCAAACACTGCAACCTGAGGTATACCCGGAATCAACGATTCCATGGCACGTATACCCTTTAAGTTAGGAGGGTTATGAAGCGGTGCCAGGTCAATACATTCAACAACCTTACCAATTACCTCGTTAGTAATCTGTACACTGCTGCTAAACTTTTCTCCTCCGTGAACAACACGGTGACCTACTGCGTCAATTTCATTATACGATTTAATACAACCGTATTTTTCGTGCGTAAGAATGCTCAGAATAAACTGAATAGCCACATTATGCTCGGGCAACTCCTTTTCGAGAACTACCTTTTCGCCGTTGGGCATGGTAAATTTAAGAAAAGATCCGGGTAAACCGAGCTTTTCCACACCACCCTGAGCCATCACTTCCTGACGCTCCATATCAAACAGCTTGTACTTTACGGACGAACTACCGCAATTCAAAACTAAAATTATCATGATTTCTTTACTTAATTTATGTCTTTAGCCTTTTATTTTGCAGAAGCCTTTAAGCCGATTGACTGGTTGGCGGCAACAGCTACCATTTTATAAATATCATCAACCGAGCACCCACGGCTCAAATCATTTACAGGAGCTGCAATTCCTTGCAGAATAGGACCTACAGCCTCAGCACCAGCTAAGCGCTGCACCAATTTGTAAGCAATATTTCCTACTTCAAGCGTAGGGAACACCAATACATTTGCCTGACCGGCGATTTCACTTCCCGGAGCCTTCTTTGAAGCAACAACTTCAACAATAGCGGCATCAGCCTGTAATTCGCCATCAATCTTTAGATCGGGAGCCATCTCTTTAGCCAAGCGGGTTGCTTCAACCACTTTATCAACCATTTCATGAGATGCACTTCCTTTTGTGGAGAAGCTTAACATAGCCACTTTCGGTTCCACACCAACTATATCACGTGTTGTCTGAGCTGTAGACACTGCAATCTGAGCCAGTTCGGCAGAGGTTGGATTAGGCATAACAGCACAATCAGCAAACACTAAAATTCCATCACTTCCGTAGGACTTATCTTTAAGGAACATCAAAAATGCACCTGAAACACAGCTAATACCCGGAGCAGTCTTTACAATCTGAAGAGCAGGTCTCAATACATCGCCTGTTGTATTCTGCGCACCGGCAATCTCTCCGTCGGCATCACCAGCCTTAATCATCAAACAGCCCAGATACAGTGGATTTTCTACCAAGACAGCCGCCTTTTCGGGAGTCATGCCTTTTTTCTGTCTCAACTGAAAAAGCAAGTCGGCATACGCCTCTTTCTTTTCATGATTCAACGGATCAACAATTGTAGCAAGACCAATATTCTTCAATCCGTAAGCTGCAGACAGATCGTTAATCTCTGCATGATTTCCAATTAAAATGATGTCGGCAACACCATCTGCCAATAATCTGTCGGCGGCACGAAGAGTTCTTTCTTCGGTCCCTTCGGGAAGAACGATACGTTGCTTGTTAGCTTTAGCGCGTGCAATAATGTCTTGCATTAAGTCCATAGCGGAAGATATTTATTTTTCTTATGTTAATAACCTCTTTTCGGCTACAAAATTAGGCAAAATGCAATATAGAGTTTGCAAAACAGACAAGATAATTACACCTCAACTTGACAGTTTCACAAACATTAACAAAAATTTGTCACTTCCCGCTCACCAGAAAGAATCTGTTGAAGCTCTTCGGCCGACACATTTACACAAAGATTACCTAAGTGTGCAACTGAGATACGTCCACGCTCTTCAGACACTATAATAACAAGCGCATCCGTTTCCAACGACATTCCCAATCCGGACCGATGTCTTAGTCCTAATTCTTTGGGAATATTGGCATTTTGAGCTACTGGCAAAATACAACCGGCCGCTCGTATTTTATTATCAGAAATAATCATTGCCCCATCGTGCAAGGGACTGTTTTTAAAGAAAATATTTTCAATAAGACGGGCATTAACATCAGCGTTAAACATTTCCCCGGTATGCTCGTAAATAGCCAGGTCCATCTCTTTCTCCAGAACAATCAGCGCACCGGTTTTCTTTCGGGCCATATTCATACAAGACAACACAACGGGAGCAATATATTTTCCTTCCCGCTCGCCCGTATCTTCTCTGTTAGAGAAAAGCTTGGCCAAAAACTTCCACCCCTTGTGAGATCCCAAAGCAAGTAAAAAGCGACGTATTTCATCCTGAAACAAAACAATCAAGACAACAAAACCCACGCTGATAAACTTATCCAGAATAGCCCCCATCAAGCGCATTTCCAGAATTTGGGACGTAAGAATCCAAACAACCACAAAAGACACGACTCCACTAAAAATCCCCAATGTCCCGGAAGACTTCATCAATTTATATGTCTGATAGAGGAAGAAGGCTACCAGTAATACATCAATGATGTCCTTTATACCAAAATTCATCCACATACTATTTATGTATATTTGCGAGTTTACTTACCATACGTACCGTATCAACAGCCTCTTTTACGTCATGAACCCTTAAGATATTGGCACCCCGCTGCAATGCAAACGTATTTAATACAGTGGTGCCGTTCAGACTTTCGGCCGGAGTCAAATTAAGGAAATTATAGATCATGCTTTTTCTTGAAATTCCAACCAAAAGAGGCATCTCGAATAGTTCAAATTCATCCAGACGGCTCATCAGTTCGAAGTTCTGATCAAGAGTTTTACTAAATCCAAAACCGGGATCAAGAATAATGTCATTAACACCCAACTGGTTAAGAGTCCGGATTTTCTCAGAAAAATAAAGCATTACTTCTCCCATAAAATCGGCATATTGAGTCTGCTTCTGCATGGACTGCGGAGTCCCGCGCATATGCATCAATATATAAGGAACCTGAAGCTCAGAGACAGTACGGAACATAGCGGCATCCAGTTCCCCCCCCGATATATCATTAATGATTGCAACACCATATTTTTCCACACACTCCCGGGCAATCCCGGCTCTGAATGTATCGACAGAAGTAGTTACCTGCGGATAGTGACGGTTAATTATTTCAAGAGCCAGCACAAGTCTTTTCATCTCCTCTTCGGGAGAAACTTCCTGTGCGTCCGGACGAGAAGAATAACCACCAATATCGATCATCTTCCCTCCTTCGTCCAGAATGGTTTCAATCCGTTCGGTAATCTCCCTTTCAGTCTGCTTTCTGCTTCCCGAAAAGAATGAATCCGGAGTAATATTTAAAATTCCCATTACTACAGGTTCTTTAAAATCAATAAGAGTCCCCTTGATGTTTAACGTTTTATTCCTGTTCATGCTATAATTCTCTCTGAAGTTTCAAACAATTTTCCACAAATGTAAGGAAATAATATAATATGCTTTACTTTTGCAACGCGATAAAATGCTAATCACGTAAGGCTATGAGTATTTCTGAATTGTACGAATTATACCTTCACAATCCAAAAGTTACGACCGACAGTCGTAACTGTCCTTTGGGTTCGATCTTTTTTGCTTTAAAGGGCGAAAACTTTGACGGAAATCAATATGCATCCAAGGCGCTTCAATCGGGATGCTCCTATGCTGTGATCGACAATCCCGAATATTTCATTGGAGAAAGAACTATTTTGGTCGAAAATGTGCTGAAAGCGCTTCAACAGATTGCCCACAAACATCGTAAAGCTCTCGGAACGCCCGTTATCGGGATTACCGGAACAAATGGTAAAACAACAACCAAAGAATTACTTGCCGCCGTTTTATCTACCAAATACAACCTGCTATATACAGAAGGGAATTTGAACAACCAGATTGGTGTTCCTTTAACCTTGCTTCGGTTAAATCATCAACATGAAATGGCGGTTATTGAAATGGGGGCCAGTCACCCGGGAGATATAAAGGAACTTGTTGAAATAGCCTCACCTAACTTTGGTCTAATAACGAATGTAGGACAGGCTCACCTGGAAGGATTTGGATCGTTCGAAGGTGTTATCAAAACCAAAGGCGAATTATACGACTACATCCGGCAGACCAAGGGAAAAATCTTCATCAAAAAAGAAAACGAATACCTTCAGTCCATCGCCAGGGGTATCGAGCAAATCACCTATGGGGCAGACGAAAATTCATTTGCTTCCGGCAGCATCGTATCCAGCAGTCCGTTTTTAGTATTCAACTGGAAACAACAAGGAAAAATACACACGGTAGAAACACATCTGATTGGAGGATATAATGTCGACAATGTACTGGCAGCAGTTGCGATAGGTCGCTATTTCAAAATCCCTGCCGAAAGAATCAGCAGGGCTATTGCAGCCTACGAGCCCACAAACAACCGTTCGCAGTTCAAAGAAACAGAAAATAACAAGCTGATTATAGATGCTTACAATGCAAATCCAAGCAGCATGAAAGTGGCGATAGACAACTTTGCCGCGATGGATGTAACAACACCGAAGGCTGTCATTCTGGGAGATATGCGCGAACTTGGACCAACAAGCGAATTCCTTCATGCGGAAATTGTAACCCAGATCGAGGCAGCCGGATTCGACAAGGTATACCTTTGCGGCGATCATTTTTCCACCACCGGAACAAACTTTCTGCACTTTAAATCTATTGATGAATTAATAGCAGAGCTGACCAGCAATCCGCTAAAAGGATATCATATTCTAATAAAAGGATCCAGAGGCATGACGCTTGAGAAAACGCTTCCGCTACTTTAAACAGAAATAATATAAACACAATAAAGGGTTGATGGAATGCACTTTACACCATCAACCCTTTATTATGTTTATCTGTAATATCTTTAAAAGCTATACGAGAACAACGCAGCTACACGATGATTATCCGCGGCATGTGTATCAACCACTTTACCGGTTGCTTCCTGAATCGTTCCGTAATCGGCCGAAGTATACGAATACTCTGCCCCCACAGTAAACTGCTTGAAATTATAGGAAGTCTGGAGACTCACACAATACAACTGATCAATATCCAGCCCCATTCCATACACCAAAGATGAATTTGCCAACGGTTTGTTGGTCCCTAAGTTTTTGGTATATCCTCCAAAAACTCCCACCTGCCAGGTCTTGCCGTAAACAACATTTACCCAACTTGTGCTGTGATTAAAGTTTACATACTTATATTCGTTGGTAAGGGGGTCGATGGATGAAACACCATACCCGCCTAACGACAGGGTGTGCACATTGTTTTGACCATAGATGGTTTTAGCGTTCAGCTTCCACCACTCGCTGGTATAACTGGCAAAGGCAGTAACCGAAGCCGACACATTCCGTTCCGAAACCTTATAAGTAAGCTCTCCCTTCGTCGACTGGGTACGCGGGGCAAGCGTAAGCATATCTACCCCTACTCCGGCCAACAGTCCTTTACTTCTATAATCTATTCCGGCATACAATTCAGGAAGGACAGCATCCCTCGAATAATCCATCACCTTAGCACCCTTTGGTCCGCTTGAACGGTACTGATTCTGGAAAACGGTAGCCGCACGCAGATTAAACTTGCTGAATTTATAATTATACTGAAACTGAGGACTCCGGTTAAAAGGCTGAAACGGACTTCCGGTATTAAGATTGATTATATTAGGAAGCACATCGCCAAACAAAGGATGCCAGGTCTGACCCGCCAATAAGGAGGCATGTTCCCAGTCAAGTTTGATATAAGCATGACGTATACGCAAGGTTGTGAAATTGCCTAGTACAGCTGTCGAAAATCCGCCAAAGTCGGTTTCAATCTTAGCACTACTCCTGGCATTCAAAAGCATCGGACCTGTAACATCTAACCCCAAACGGGTACAAAAAATGAAATTGCCTGTATTAGGAACCGAATTCAAATCTTCGCCATTGGCATCAGACTTTATATCAGAGGGATATAAAACAAATGTACCTTCTACCGATTCAACATTGTGGCGGTTATTGTAAAACACATCGCCACGCACACGTCCATAAAATTTGTAAGTGAAATCTTTTAGTTGAGCAGTTACAGTTACCGATACAATCGTAGCCGTAATCAGAAGAAATAAAATTCGTTTCATTATATAATGGGGAAAACTTAGTTACATTGCCTGAATCGGGGGGCAAAGATATACATTTTTCATAATATCTAATTTGATAAACGAAATATTATTTGTTACTTTGCTACCAGCTTGTAAGCGCTGAGGTCTAAAAAGTTAACAATGTAAATCATATATAGCAAAATGAGTACAAAAAAATTTTTATTGCAAGAAAGCGAAATACCTACTGCCTGGTATAATATCGTTGCGGATATGAAGACTAAACCTCTTCCTCCGTTAAATCCTAAAACAAAAGAACCACTTAATCCGGAAGATCTTTACCCATTATTTGCTAAAGAATTGGTTCATCAGGAAATGAATCAAACCGATGCATGGATAGAAATTCCGGAAGAAGTTCGGGATATGTATAAGATCTGGCGTCCTACTCCACTGGTTCGTGCCTACGGTCTTGAAAAAGCGCTTGATACACCCGCGCACATTTACTTTAAGAACGAAAGTGTAAGTCCGGTTGGTTCACATAAACTAAACTCGGCCATTGCTCAGGCTTACTTCTGCAAAAAGGAAGGGGTTACCAATATTACGACAGAAACAGGAGCCGGACAATGGGGTGCTGCTCTTTCTTATGCAGCCCAGGCATTTGGATTGGAACTTGCCGTATATATGGTAAAAGTCAGCTACCACCAAAAACCATATCGCCGTTCAATTATGCAATCGTACGGAGCGGAAGTCATTGCTTCACCAAGTATGAGTACCCGTGCCGGTCGCGATATCATCACCAAACATCCTAACTATCAGGGAAGTTTAGGCACAGCAATTTCTGAAGCAGTCGAACTGGCTATGCAAACGCCTAATTGCAAATATACATTGGGGAGCGTGTTGAATCACGTTATGTTACATCAGACAGTTATTGGATTAGAAGCCGAAAAGCAGATGGAAATGGCAGGCGAATACCCTGACATTGTTATTGGTTGCTTTGGAGGAGGTTCAAACTTCTCAGGTATTTCGTTTCCCTTTCTGCGTCATAAACTGACGGAAGGAAAAGATATCCGAATCATTGCCGCCGAACCAGCATCTTGTCCAAAACTGACCCGCGGACAATTCCAGTACGACTTTGGCGACGAAGCCGGCTATACGCCACTTCTTCCTATGTACACACTGGGACACAACTTTGCCCCCGCAAACATTCATGCAGGCGGACTTCGTTATCACGGAGCAGGATCAATCGTTAGTCAGCTGAAAAAAGACAACCTGATGGAAGCGGTAGACATCAAACAAATGGATACTTTCAAGGCAGCGTTGCTTTTCGCTAAGACCGAAGGAATCATTCCTGCGCCCGAATCATCGCATGCCATTGCAGCGGCTATTAATGAAGCGTTGGTTTGTAAAGAAGAAGGAAAGCAGAAAACAATTCTGTTCAACCTATCCGGACATGGACTAATCGATATGGCAGCCTACGATCAGTATTTATCAGGAGATCTTAGCAACCATGAATTATCTGACGAAGAAATAAGTCAGAACCTTGACCAACTTGAACAGATTATCAAATAAGAATAAAGGATCAAATAAAAAAGCTTTAAGGATTTCTCCTTAAAGCTTTTTTTTGGTGTGTGTGTATATAAGTCAAATATTAAGAGAATATTGAATCGTAAGCAGATGCCGGAGTAACCAGCTGTTGCTTATTAAAGCTAAAGTCTTTTTTCTTTTTATCCCACATTCCGTATACCGAATTAATTTCGCCGCTTTCCTGATTATACTGATATGAAATTAGATAATAAGGATCCCAGTTTTCCGTACTCTTATTCCAGCGGTAAGCCTTCTTTTCAGACACTTTACCTGCCTCGTTGTAAGAGAATTCATACTTCACCTCTTTATTTAGCAAACCTTCTTCCTGAAGGAATACTACTTTGGAGACAATCTTGCCATCTACTTCTTTCGTATCATATAAATAGTTACGGGGAGAAGTTGCCGAAGCAAACAAACCAAAAGCAAAAACAATTACTAAAGCAAAGATGCTTTTTCTCAAAATAGATGTTTTCATAAAAATTATCATTACTAAGTTTACCAACAAATTGATATGCAAATCTCCGTATAAAAGTTGAATTATCCAACTTTAGTTTACATTTTGTCAACACAATCTTAATATTTAACTTTTGATAAGAAATACACCTCTTCCATTTTAACACTTAACTTACGATTTGTAAGCAACAAATAGAAATATTAAAAAAAACATTCATTTAGCCCTTTAAAAACTAAGATTTATTCACTTACGATTTTTCATGAAATTCATCAACCGTATAATTCAAAAAGCGGTTTAGGGGAAGTAACTTCTGAAATTCGGCTATTGCACGGTCAATCCAGTCTTCTCCGGCGAAAAAAGATTCGGGTTTAACACTTGCCACGCAAAAATCTTTATGTTTCAAAATGTCACCATAAGGCATATCTGCCGGAAAACCCACAGGCATTCGTTTTAGCAGCTCCCCTTCCAGCTCCGGGAAAGAATCCTTAAAGGAAGGATCGTTCAAAATGCCTGCAAATTCATCCATGTGATCATAAATATCCTTACGTAGCATTTTGAGTAACTTAGGTTCCGGGCACCAGATTCCGCCGGACAACATACAGTTTCCCGGTTCGAGATGAATATAGTAACCTCCACGGTCGCTCGACCTGCCCCCCCGGGCAATATAAGCGGCAAAATGACTTTTATACGGAAGTTTGTTGGGAGAAAAACGAATGTCCCGGTAAATACGGAAGAGACAATCCTTGGCTTCCATTCCGGATACTTCCGGATCAAAAAGGGAAATACGATCTATTAATTTCTGCACATCCTGAATAAACAGCTGGCGTAATCCATCGTAACGCTCCTTGTTTTCCTGAAACCAAACCCGGTTATTGTTTTTCTGCAATTCGCTAAGAAAAGAAATTATATCCGATACCATAATATGAAGTATTTATTGCTTCAAAGATATAAATAAATAAAACACAAGAGCCGTGCTGAACAAGACTCTTGTGTTAATTAAATCCGGCTATCTTTATAGGAACACCGTATGTATACCAATCAGAATAAAGAGTTAAAAGTAAGGGATAGTCAATATAAGTGCTTTATTGCAATCTAAAAGTAATAGGCACCGTATACCGTACATTAGCAGGTTTCCCGTCTTGTTTTCCGGGTTGCCATACAGGCATCAAAGAGATAACCCTCAATGCTTCCTTATCCAGTAAGGGTGAAACACCGCGAAGAATTTCAGGATCTACTATATTACCTTTTTTATCCACAGTAAATGAAGCAATAACCCGTCCTTGCGTCCCAGATTTCTGATCTTCAACCGGATATTTTACTGTTTGGGCAATAAACTTCATCAAGGCATGATCACCACCCGGAAACATGGGCATCACATCAACCACAGTAAGGACTTCCTCTCCATTGAGCATTCTGGGTTTTTCTTCCTTAATAGGGGGTTGACCCTTCATAGGAATTTTCTTCTGAGGTTGGGCAACTTTTTTCTGTTGGTTTGCAGCCTGTTGCTGATCTGCCGGGGCATAACCTACAACAACAATTTCGGACATTAGCGTATCTCTTGGCTGGGAGTCAGTAGGAGTAATACTGGCCACAGCGTTCATATTACTTACTAACATCAATGTGGCGGCTAAAGGGACAAACAACAGATACTTTGTTCTGCCGATGTCGTGCGAACGTTTTTTATTCATCATACGAATTCTGTTTTTAAGGGGTAAGACATTAAAACTATTATATAAATTTGCTGCAGCCTTTTGATTGGCAAGCCCTAACAGATGATACTGATAGCTCTTGCGGTCGTGTCCGTTTAAAATCACCGTCTGATCGGCCAGGTATTCAAGGTTTTGGCGGACTTCACGTTTCAGAAGCCAGACAAACGGATTGAACCAGCACACAATCGTTAACAACTCTCCCAGCATAACATCCAGGGAATGTAACTGTCTTGCATGTGTTTGTTCGTGTGTAAGTATTTCTTCCAGCTCTTTTTCAGAATGAGACTGTGGATGAACAAAAACAAGTTGAAAAAATGAGAAAGGGCCGGCTTGTTCATTCAGTAAATGCACTTTTGATCCATTAATCCAGGTGGTTTTACAACGGAAAGACATCAGTAAAATACTCCCCAGCTGAAACAGAAAACGAATTCCAAGCAGCACAACTCCAGACCAATAGGCAATGAGTAGTAAATCCGTAATCAAATCTTTTGCCTGAACGGCAGGAGTTTTACTTGCGTTAACAAAAACTTCGGGTAGCATGGCCACATACAGGGTGGCAGCTTCAGTTACCGGTTTATATTCTTTCACCCATCCACTGATATCCAGCAAAGGATACAAGACAGCCATAAGCAGGAAAGTCTGTAGCATACCCCTTCTTAAATTGAAGAAAGTGTCACTGTAGAAAAACAGCCGGTAAAAAGCGTAAAAAAGCACCAAGGCTATATTTACCTTCAAAAAGTAAATGAATTCAGGGTACATAGGTTAACTTATTTAAAGGTTACTCTTTTCCTTTTTCGATCATATTAATAACCTCTTTCAGGTCGTCTGCCGATAATTTCTGCTCTTTGGCAAAAAAGGACACCAACTCCTTATAGGAGTTTTCGAAGTAATTGCTCACAACACCACTCATAAACATACGTTTATATTCTGCTTCGGACACAAGTGGATTATATTCGTACGTATTGCCATATCGTTTGGCTTTAACATACTTCTTACGTTCCAGGTTTTTGACTATCGAAGCCAGTGTAGTATAAGGAGGTTTCGGATCGTCGTATTTCGACAGTATATCCTTTACGAAACAAGGAGCTGTTTGCCATATATAGAGCATCGCTTCCTCTTCCTGCATGGTTAATCTTTCCATATTCATTGTTTATTACGATTACTTCGCAAATCTACGTATATTTCGTAATAAACAATAGATAAGATGTATAAATAGTGTTAATAACTAAAAAGAATATACTAAAGAAGCTTATTTTGTAACTGTGGCAAGTAAATAATCCTTTTGATACTGTAAGGGCGTTTTTCCTTTAAACTCTTTAAATTGATGATGAAAGTTTGAAGCATTGTTGTATCCGCAGGCGTAGCACACCTCGGCAACATTCAGTTCGTTTTCCATTAGTAGTTTACATGCATACCCGATACGAACCTCCATCAGAAACTGAACATACGTCTTTCCGGTTTTTTGTTTAAAATAGCGGCAAAACGATTCTTTCGAAAGATTAAGCTGATCTGCCACATCGGTAATGCTAATATCCTTTTGAAAATTTTTAAACGTGAAGTTGTAAATCTTATTAATACGCGAATTGTCGCTTATCGAAAAACTGTTGGTAAAGCCCTTGCTGGCAATTAAATCGTACTCTTTATCGCGGGCAATCCGATGCAGTATCTTTAGCAATATAAATAACCTTTCCGAATAATCGGCTTCATACAAGGTAAACATCTCTTTTTCAAGGAAAGCCAGCGTCTCGCCCTTCACGGACAAGCCATAGGTGGTAAGGGAGAAAAGTTCCTTGACAGGAGCCATTTCTGGTAAATCCATAAAAGCAGCCCCCAATACATCGGGGAAAAAGTGAACAACGATGGCCTCCACCTCCTTCTGCTCGTCGGCCCGCTCGTACGAAAGCGCGTGTGGAAGATAAGGCCCCGTAATAATCATATGACATCCTTCTGTGATATTACTGGTACTATCTCCTACAATCTGAATTCCTTTTCCACCCCGAATAAGAAAAAGTTCTATTTCCGGATGGTGATGCCACAGGTTATACAGGGTGTTTGGACCTATATCTTTCCTTACATTAAATGAATATTCAGGATTGCGGGTTACACGACGTAAAGCAGGTTTCATCTCTTTTTTACTTTTTTGCAGTATTTAGAAGCAAAGATGCTACTATTATTCAATATAAAGGCATAAAAAAACACATTATATACGCTATTCTGCCGAATAACATATAAAACATAGATAATATAATACAGTAAATAGGCATAATAACAAAGTAGCGCTACTTATAAAACCTTTACTTTTGCATCAGGAAATAATTTAAACATCAGCAGTTTATGAAAAAGAGAATTGTAACATTCGGAGAAATTATGTTGCGGTTGGCCACACCGGATAACCTTCGTTTTAATCAAAGCAATCAATATAATGCTTCTTTTGGCGGGGGCGAAGCCAACGTGGCCGTTTCATTGGCAAATTATGGTTTGGACGCTTCGTTTGTAACGCGTCTTCCGCAAAACGACATTGCCCGTGCCTGTTTGATGGACTTACATAAATATGGGGTGGATACATCATCTATTATATATGGAGGCGAACGCCTCGGCATTTATTTTCTGGAAACCGGAGCTGTTGCCCGTGCAAGCAAAGTAGTGTACGACCGGGCGCATTCTTCCATCGCAGATATTCTGCCCGGCATGATTAACTGGAGAGAGGTATTGAAAGAGGCAAGCTGGTTTCACTGGACCGGCATCACCCCTGCTCTGTCGCAAGGTGCTGCCGATGCGTGTCTGGAGGCAATTCAAACCGCCAACGAAATGGGTGTTCCTGTTTCGTGCGACCTGAACTATCGCAAGAACCTGTGGAAATATGGTAAAACGGCCTCCGAAGTAATGCCTGCTCTTGTAGCGGGTTGCGATGTTCTTTTAGGCAACGAAGAAGATGCAGAGAAAGTATTTGGCATCAAACCCGAAGGTTTTGACGTTAGCCAGACTTCCGGTACTGTTAACGCAGGCGAGTTTGAGTCGGTTTGCCGTCAGCTGCAGAGCCGTTTTCCCCGTGCAAAAAAGGTGATCATCACTCTTCGTGGTTCGATAAATGCCAATCACAATACCTGGAGCGGCGTTCTGTTTAACGGAGAAAAGTTGTTTACCGCACCTTCGTACGACATTACACATATAGTTGACCGTGTTGGCGGCGGCGATTCCTTTATGGGCGGACTTATTTATGGTTTGCTTACCTACGGGGGAGACGACGAAAAGGCATTACGCTTCGCTGTAGCAGCCTCGTGCCTGAAGCATACAATCTACGGCGACTATAACCAGGTTACTGTCGGCGAGGTTGAGAATCTGATGAAAGGGGATGGATCCGGACGAGTATCCCGGTAAATAAAATTCAGTAATCGTTTATAGCTAAACATATGGCAAGATTTACAAAAATTCAGGTTATAACAGCCATGTCCGCCACCGGAATGGTACCTGTTTTCTATCACAAAGATACGGAAGTAGCCAAAGAGGTGCTCAAAGCTTGTTACAATGGTGGAGTAAGGGCATTCGAGTTTACAAACCGCGGCGACTTCGCCCACGAAGTATTCGGCGAACTGGTCAAGTTCGCTCAAAAAGAATGTCCGGATATGATCATGGGTGTCGGATCGATAGTAGATCCTGCTACCGCATCCCTGTACATTCAACTGGGAGCCAACTTCGTGGTAGGCCCGTTGTTTAATCCTGAAATCGCAAAGGTCTGCAACCGCAGACTCATACCCTATACGCCGGGATGTGGATCGGTTTCCGAAATAGGCTTTGCTCAGGAAGCCGGATGCGATTTATGTAAAGTATTCCCTGCCGGAAATGTAGGAGGACCCTCTTTTGTAAAGAACGTAAAAGCCCCCATGCCCTGGTCGATGCTTATGGTAACAGGAGGTGTAGAACCAACCAAAGAAAATCTTTCGGGCTGGATGAAAGCCGGAGCCACCTGCGTAGGAATGGGCTCCAACCTATTCCCCGCAGATGTTATTGCCTCCAAATCGTGGGAAACCATCACA
>JAGPJL010000010.1 GCA_018054455.1 Parabacteroides sp. | reverse complement strand
GATCCCATTGCTTAATTTTACCTTTTGTAGACAATACGACTTCTCCCTTGGGAACAAACATCCCGACAATTTGTACAGCGTTATCGAGCAAACCTCCGCCGTTATTCCGCAAATCTAATACAAGCGACTTTATTTTGTGATTCTTCTTCAAATCCTCAAAAGCAGCTTTTACTTCGTGCGCGCTTTTATCCGTAAATCCTTTCAAATAAATATAGCCGATACTATCGTTACGCACACCATAATAGGTAACCTGATCTACCAATACCTGTTTGCGGATTAACTCCAGTGCACGAGGCTTCTTTTCGTTGGGTCGCTGAATCTTTAGTGTCATTTTGGTGTTTGGCTTACCTTTCAATAATTCACTCACTTTATCGGAAGTCATTTTGGATACATCAATCCCATCGATCTCCAGCAACTTGTCGCCCGCCTTTAATCCGGCAAGCGCAGCAGGCATTCCTTCGAAAGGTTCGATGATGTAAACTCCCCCCCCCTCACGTTCGCGGATAAAAGAACCTATACCGCCATACTCACCTGTTGTGATATATTTTAAATCTCCCATCTCCTGTTCTGGAATATATTCCGTATACGGGTCCAAACCAGAAAGCATGGCATCAATTCCACGACGAACCGTTTTCTCCACATCTACAGTATCGACATAGAACATCTCAACTTCTTTAACCAATGCATTGAATACATCAAGGTTCTTACTTAATTCGAACCGATTGTCCGTTTTTGTGCTATCTTTTTGTGCGCTTCCAGTCTGAGGGGCCAGGAGCAATAAAAGAAGGAACAAACCAGAGAGAACTTTATTACTCGAAAACAACTTATTCATAGATTATCTCTTATTTACTATTTAGCATTCCGTAAATGTATGCAATATTCGAACTATTATTCCAAAATACCGGCTACTTTTAACTTTATTTGTTCCCATTGATCCTCCGGGATACATGCTCCGGACACTTCAACCACGCGTGCAGCCAGCAAAGTCCCAATTTTGGCAGATAATCCAAGTGAAGCTGAACGGCTTATCCCATACAAGAATCCGGCGGCAAAATGATCTCCGGCGCCCGTAGTATCGATTGCATCCACTGTTTCGGCAGAAACGGAAACCACTTCGCTATTATGTCCTACCAAAGCTCCTTGCTTACCAAGTGTAACCACGGCTATATCTACCATTTGGGATAGCTCGGCTACCGCTTCCGAAGCTGCTAGTCCTGTAAAAGAGGCAGCTTCCTGTTCATTGCAGAAAAGAATATCAACATAGGCGGGTATCACCTCTTTTAATAATTCAAGATTTGCCTCCACCACATTAAAGCTTGATAAATCCAATGCGATTTTAAGTCCGGCTTCTTTGGCAAGCAATAAGACGCCCCTAAACAAAGGTTCGTTCACGATAAGATAGCCTTCAATATAGATGCAGTCGTAGTTGCGGATTACTTCCGGATTTAACTCTTCCGGACACAAGGTTGCGGCAGGTCCCAGAAATGTAGCCATTGTGCGTTCGCCATCGGGAGTTACAAAAACGGTACAACTTCCGGAGATTCCATCAACTTTCACAAAATTGGGATCAACCCCAGCCTGATTAAGGGCTAACTCGTAGTCATTTGCCAGGTCGTCCGAGCCAATTTTGCCAATATAACCAACCGAAGCACCCAGATTTGCCATTGCCCGTATCGTATTGCAAACAGAACCACCAGGAGAAACAGTCCGTGAAAAGTCATGGCTGGCCGAGCGCAAACGAATCATTTGATCTTTGTCTATCAGCTCCATAGCCCCTTTAGCAATGCCAATTTCCGATAGCACAATGTCGTCCTTTACTCTTAAAACCACATCAACCAATGCATTTCCCAAACCTATAGTTCTCATTTTTCTTTATTTTTTCTGCAAATATATTGCATATTTCGAAAACAAGACTTACTTTTGCACTGCATTTTAAGAAAAGGCAACTACTTCTTACAAGTGTTAAATAATTCTTCCTTAGCTCAGTTGGTTAGAGCATCTGACTGTTAATCAGAGGGTCCTTGGTTCAAGTCCAAGAGGGAGAGCAGCGATCTTAACGATATTTCTTATTATTCTTCCTTAGCTCAGTTGGTTAGAGCATCTGACTGTTAATCAGAGGGTCCTTGGTTCAAGTCCAAGAGGGAGAGCAACGATTTTAACGACATTTTATTTTCTTCCTTAGCTCAGTTGGTTAGAGCATCTGACTGTTAATCAGAGGGTCCTTGGTTCAAGTCCAAGAGGGAGAGCAAGCAGAGAAGATCTTTTTAAGGTCTTCTCTTTTTTTATGCCCATCCTCTCTGATTATTCTACTCAACACATTCATTTCGTGTCGGTTTGATTCTGGTCATTACCCGCTAATAACCAGGAAAGTAGCTGTCTCCCTATAGTCTTTTGTTTCTTTGAGTACGAACAAGTATTCGTTTGGCATATGGATACCTTGCGTTTGTCAATTGTCAAACGCAAGGTATCCAACTGTTGACTTTGCGTTTGACATATGGCAAACGAATAGATGTTCATAGTGTTTGCCTTAGTTTACTATAGTCTTTGCGTTACTTCATCGTTGGATGGGCGCTAGTTAATAGTTAGCGGAATGTGCTATATAGGTTACCCTCCTGAAGCTCTTATCCGGCCGCTTACTGCCGGGGTGACAGATGAAAGATTGGTGTCAGATGAAATAAGGCATCTGTCACCCGGTTAATCATTATCGATCAACGGATTAAGTTCAAAAAGTGACAGATGATAGATGTTTTTCGTTTTTAATCGTTTTTATAGCGGATAAAGAGCAAGTTAGGTAAAGAAATAATGTAGTATCTTTGCAGCATGGGAAAGAATAAATTAGCAAAATTTGACGATATGGCGGTTTACCCGCACGTCTTCCAGTTCCCCTTTGCTACCTTACAGGAGAAAGGATTTGATCTGAAAGGACACTGGAATGAATCTTTTTTTAAAAACAACAACCCGATCGTTCTCGAACTGGGATGTGGAAAAGGTGAATATACCGTTGGTTTGGGAAAACTATTTCCGGACAAAAACTTCATAGGAATTGATATCAAAGGGGCACGAATGTGGAGCGGGGCAAAAGAATCCATGGAACAGGGGATGACTAATGTTGCTTTCCTTCGTACTCATATCGAGTTAATTTCGCACTTCTTCGCGGAAAATGAAGTCTCCGAAATTTGGATTACCTTTCCTGATCCTCAAATGAAGAAGGTTACCAAACGTTTAACGTCTACCCGCTTCATGAAATTGTACCGTGAGATCTTATCCGGGGATGGTATTGTTCATCTGAAAACGGATAGTAATTTCATGTTCAACTATACGTGCGAAATGGCAAAAGCGAATGCTTATCCGGTGCTTTGCTGTACAGACGATCTGTATAACTCGGGACTGGCCGACGATATTCTGGGCATCCGGACCTATTACGAACAACAATGGCTGGACAGGGGTTTGAACATCAAGTATATTAAATTTGTTTGTGAAGAGAGGAACGTGTTGACTGAACCGGATGTGGAGATAGAATTAGATCCATACCGGAGTTTTAACAGAAGTAAACGGAGTGCACTGGCTTCCGGAAAATAAATACTAACATAATTATAACAGCAAATGGCTATATATCCAAAAATTATTATGGATGCGCTCGCCAAAGTGCGTTATCCTGGTACTAATAAGGATCTCGTTTCTTCCGGAATGGTGGAAGATGATATCCGTATTGATGGGAATAAGGTTACCTTCTCCCTGCTTTTTGAAAAGCCGAATGATCCATTTATCCGCTCGGTAGTGAAAGCTGCAGAAACGGCTATCAATACCTATGTAGGTGCTGAGGTGGAGATTAAAGGTAATATCCAGGTTAAGACAAAACAAGCAGCCCGACCTGAACCGGATAAACTTCTTCCTCAGGTTAAAAATATCATTGCCGTCTCTTCCGGAAAGGGAGGAGTCGGTAAAAGTACCGTTGCCGCCAACCTGGCTGTTGCTTTGGCTCAACTTGGTTATAAAGTAGGATTGCTTGATGCCGATATATTTGGTCCTTCAATGCCTAAGATGTTTAACGTGGAAGATTCGCGTCCTTATATGGAAACTGTAGGCGATCGCGAACTCATCAAACCTATCGAGAAATACGGGGTAAAGCTTCTTTCCATTGGTTTCTTTGTAAGCAAGGAAGATGCGATCCTTTGGAGGGGAAGTATGGCCAGTAACGCCTTAAAACAGCTGATTGCCGATGCAAACTGGGGAGAGCTTGATTTCTTCCTGCTTGACCTTCCTCCCGGAACCAGCGATATCCACCTAACTCTTGTGCAAACATTGGCAATCACCGGTGCGATTGTTGTCAGTACGCCTCAGGAAGTTGCCCTGGCCGACGCAAGAAAAGGGATCAGCATGTTTATGGGAGAGAAAATTGATGTTCCGGTGCTTGGATTAATCGAAAACATGGCTTGGTTTACTCCTGCCGAGTTGCCGGAAAACAAATACTACCTGTTTGGTAAAGAGGGTTGCAAAAAACTGGCAGAAGAACTATCGATTCCGCTCCTTGGACAGATTCCAATCGTACAGAGCATTTGTGAGGGAGGAGACAACGGAACTCCTGTAGCTCTGGAGACTGAGTCAATAACCGGAATTGCTTTCCGCCACCTGGCCGAAAACATGGTTGTACAGCTTCAACACAGAAACGAAAATTTAGCTCCAACAAAACGGGTTGAGGTTTCTAAAAAATAAGATTCAGATTTAGTTTTGATTTATAAAATAAAAAAGGGTTGCTCCATTGTGGAGCAACCCTTTATATTTTATGTAAGTTCTACTTACTTAGCAGCATCTTTGGCAGCTTTCTTAGCAATGCTTCTCTTCTGAATTTCGTAAGCAATCGGAGTTGCAACGAACAAAGTAGAATAAGTTCCAACAATAACACCTAATGCAATTGCGAACGTAAAGCTACGAATTGTATTTCCACCAAGAATAAAGATACAAAGAACAACAACAAACGTTGTCAACGATGTATTCAATGTACGAGACAAAGTAGAATTCAAGGCATCATTGATAACCTGGTAACGATCACGTTTCGGATACAGTCCGATCGTTTCACGAATACGGTCAAATACTACTACGGTATCATTAATTGAGTAACCAATGATAGTCAGAATAGCTGCAATAAATGTCTGGTCTACTTCCATTGAGAACGGCATAACCTTCCATAGCAATGTGTAAATCGCAATGATACAGAATGTAGTTACGGCAACCGAAGCAAACGCACCGGCTGAGAATGCAACATCTCTGAATCGAAGCAAAATGTAAGCAGCCATACAGATCATAGCAAATAATACAGCCAGATAAGCACTGTTCTTTATATCGTCTGCCATACTCGGACCTACTTTCTGCGAGCTTTGAATATTGCTGTCTACAAACTGATCAATGGTTGTTCCTTCTTTTAGAAGAGGTTTCAAACCTTCAAACAATTTGCTTTCAATTTCGCGGTCGATCGTTGGACTTGAATCCGTAATCTTATAGTTGGTTGAAATACGAACCTGATCTGATGAACCAATAGTGATTACACTTACTGCTCCGTCTAACTGAGCTCCTAACATATTACGAACGTTTTCGGTCTGAACCGGCTGATCAAAGCGAACAATGTAATTACGACCACCTGTAAAGTCGATACCATTATTCAATCCGATGGTAGCCATTGAAATACCACCCAACACGATTAATGCAAAAGGAATTAAATAACCTATTTTACGTTTTCCAAGGAAATTAACAGTAGGATTTACAAGTAAATCTTTTGTAAATGAAGTTGTAAAAGGAAGTTCTTTGATTTTTTCTTTTGCTATCAAAGCTTCATAAACAATACGTGTCAGGAAAACAGCGGTCAAGAACGACGCAACCAAACCAATAATCAATGTTGTTGCAAATCCACGGATAGGACCTGTTCCAAAATAGAACAATACAATACCGGTGATAATTGTTGTAAGGTTTGAGTCAAAGATCGCAGAGAAGGCATTCTTATAACCATCATCAAGTGCTTTCTTAAGATTCTTACCCGAACGAAGTTCTTCTTTTGTACGCTCATAAATCAATACGTTGGCATCCACAGCCATACCCAGCGTAAGAACCATACCGGCAATACCCGACAAAGTCAATACAGCCTGGAACGATGCCAAGATACCCATTGTAAAGAATATATTAATCACCAAAGCTCCATTTGCAATCAGTCCGGGAATTAATCCATAAGCAGCGCACATGTAGAACATAAGTAATACCAATGCAATAGCAAATGAAACGATACCTGCTGTAATAGCTTCCTGACCTAAAGAAGGTCCGACAACATCTTCCTGAACAATCTGTACAGAAGCGGCCATTTTACCAGACTTCAATACATTCGCAAGGTCCTTTGCTTCTTCGGGAGTAAAGTCTCCGGAAATAGAAGAACGGCCTCCGGTTATTTCATCGTTAACACGTGGTGCTGAATACACCATATCGTCAAGAATGATTGCAACTGATTTGCCAATGTTTTCTTTAGTAAGACGTGCCCATGCTTTTGCTCCTTCAGCATTCATCGACATACTTACTTCTGATGCTGTACGACCTCCCTGTTGATTGAAGTCATCGCGGGCATCTGTTACTACATCGCCACCCAGTGCAGGACTACCATCGCGGTTTGTAACCTTTATAGCGTATAACTGATAGAATTGTTCCTTTTCATCAATAGCTTTAACACCCCACTTTAAAGAAAGGTTTCTAGGCAAAACATCTTTAACCTGTTTCAGGTTCAGATATTGGTCAATCTTAGCCATGTCGTTCACATTGGCTACACCAACAACCGGACCGCCAGCAAGCTGACCGTTGTATTGATTGATCTGTAGCAAAGCGAACAAAGGATGTTGTTTTGCAAATTCTTCTTTAGATTGTGAAGCCTGAGTCTCAGGTTGTTTTTGTTCAATCTTTGCAAGCAAAGAGTCTACACCTACAGAGTCTGCTGATGCAGTCAAATCTTCGGTAGAAGTAGAATCGGCAACAACAGCTGCAGTAGTGTCAACAGCAACTTCTGTTGCTTCCGAATCAATTTCAGTAAGGTTTATTTTTGCCAAAACATTATCTACAGCAACAAGTTGTTGATAAACTTCCTGCAAATCGTATGTTTCCCAGAATTCAAGATTTGCACTACCCTGCAGTAATTTACGAACACGTTCAGGTTCTTTTACACCTGGAAGTTCCACCAAAATACGACCAGCGGTTTCAAGACGCTGAATGTTGGGAGAAACAACACCAAAACGGTCAATACGTGTACGAAGCACATTGAAAGAGTTATCAATCGCACTCTTAAGCTCTTCTCTGATTACAGAAACTACCTGTGCATCCGAGCTTTGAGGTGTAATTTTATCTTTTAATTCAAATGTACTGAAAATAGCTGAAAGTCTTGCACCTGGATCAAGCTTCTTGTACTCTTCGGCAAAAAGATCGATAAAGTCTTTCTGACTGGTACTCTGACGGGCATAAGCCAAATCCAGCGCCTTATTGAAGTTTTCGTCCGTATTTTTGTTTGATAAAGAGCGAAGCACATCGGCTACGTTCAGTTCCAAAACTACGTTCATCCCCCCTTTTAAGTCGAGACCTAAACTAATTTCCATTTCACGACACTGCTTAAGGGTATAGCCCAGCCATACCTTCTGAGTAGAAAGCGAGTCAATAAACTGACTCTCTTTTGTCGGGTCTCCGGCTGCATACTCAACTGCTTTGCTTGAATAATATCTGGTCACAAAAGAGAACGACAGATAGAATAAACAAACCAGAGTAAGTAACACTGAGAAGACCTTTACAAATCCTTTGTTTTGCATTTGAATCTTATTTTTATGTTATTACATTATATATTTCGATTTTTTCACAGGCTGCAAATATATGCTTTTTTTTCAATGACTGCGAGTAAATCAATTAATAATTTACACCGCTTCCTGTTTATTTGAAAGACAAATAGGCTTACAAATTCAAAATTAGCCAGTTTTATTGACAAAGTATTCCTTCTCTATCGTAAAAAATGAAAGCTAATTATAAAAAACGAACAAGAAGGGATAATCACCAATCCTTTAACTTCCTATGAAGACGCCTCTTCTTAGTTAAAAAGTCGAGGATGAAAAAAATGAAAGATATCCTAATTTTTAAAGCTGATTACATAATAATCGAAGTTTTTTAAGTAGGTTTGCCTCAAAAATTAATCTATTACAAAATGAAACGTCTATTTTTCTTCTTTATTATGATGCCAGCCGTGTTGTTTGCACAAAATGATGTGCGATACCTGAGTGGGGCTGTCCCGGAAGTGGATGGGAAGGTTGTCTTTTCAAAAATAATTCAGGCCCCTTCACTCTCGAAGGAGCAGCTCTATGAAATTCTATCAGACTGGTCTGCAAATTACTATAACGGAGAAAAAAACAGGGTTGTTTATCAGAATTCCGAAGAAGGCGCTATCGCTTGTGTTGGCAATGAATACCTGGTATTTAGCAGTTCGGCTCTTTCGCTGGACCGTTCTCAGATAAACTATCTTATGCGGATCGTTTGTCAGAATCAGAGTTGCGAAATACAAATGAGCGGCATACGTTACGAATACAATGTTTCCTATCAAAAAGAACCGGAAAAATACAGTGCTGAAGAATGGATTACTGATAGAGCCGCTCTAAAGAATAACAAGCTCTTAAGAGTTCCGGGTAAATTCAGAACAAAAACGATTGATCTTGCTGACAAACTGTTTAATCAGGTGACTAACAAAATAAACGAACGCGTATCTGCTTCTGTATCTGCTTCTGCATCTGCCTTAACACAAAGCATTCCAGTTTCTCCTGCTACAGTTGTTACTGCGCCTGTGTCTGTGGCAGAAGTTAAGGCTTCTGTTTCGTCCGAACCTGCAACGACTACCAGCAGCTCTCTTGAGGGATACAAAAAGATTGCGCCTGACAAAATCCCGGGAAATATCATCAAAATGATACAAAATGATCTGATGATGATTACTGCAAAAAATGACCAGGAGACAGATTTTGCTACAACAAGCTGGGGTGGTTTAGGTTATGCAATAAATAAACCTGTTGCATTTTGTTTAACCGAGTCTGGAAACAACATCTCCACTGTTTTGGAAACATCATCGACCTACACCCTTTCTTTCTACACGGAAGCATACAGGGATGTACTGGAGAGAAACAAAGAAAACCGGTTGAAAGATTCGGATAAAGTAAATAAATCCGGACTAACCCTACTCACTACACCCGAAGGGAGCAAGGCTTTTTCTGAAGCCTGGATGATTATTGAATGTAAGAAAATTTCCACTTTACAGGCAATTTCTTCCAAAGAAAACTCTCTTGAAGGTAGCAAGGTACTTCTTGGCGAAATCTTAAATGTATGGATTAAATAACAAACAGCATATGAAAAAAATAATTTTATTCCTTTTTGCGATGCTTCCGTTACTTGTTCTTGCTCAGGGGCACAAAGGGACAGTAGAATCGTGTGCGCCTACTAAAAACAGTAAGGTTTGCTATAGTGATGAGATAGAGATAAAAGAAGCGAGCCAAACCGATCTTTTCAATTCCATTCATAAATGGGCGAAAGACAACTATGGGAAAGATGTTTTTATCTCGAGTGTTTCGGCCAATAAAAACAAGGGGACTATTTTTATTGGATCAAAAGTAGAATTGCTGCTAAATGATACGGATAAAACCATTCTCAAATACAAAATGAGAATTAACTGTAAAGACGGGGGATACACGATTGAATTATCCGACATCACCTATCAATACAATCCGGAAGATGAGAAAAAGCTGAAATCGTACCCGGCAGAAGATGTAATTATCGGAAATGGAAAAGGGAACAAAGTTACGGAAATCAAAGACCCGTTATTATTTTGCAACGCAACCTATTTCTTTGCTGAATCACTATTTGCAGATGTTTTTGATGCTGCAAATTAAATAATAAACTATTCAAACGTTATATAACACCACATCGGATAGTGGTCGGAATAACGAACTTTGTCCACCGTACAGCGGTAAGACTTTATATTGGAGGAATGAAGGATGTTATCAATACGAAACCAGAACTTATTTTGGTTATAGCTGATTCCTAATCCCCTTCCCGATTCCGAGAATGCATCAACAAGGTCTCCCTGAATTGTACGGTGGGCATAAGATATAGGAGTATCATTAAAATCTCCGCACACCAGAACATACTCTCCGTTAGCCTCTTTTACTTCTTTAGCTACGCTTTCGGCCTGACCTGCCCTTATCTGAAAGGCTGTTCCCAACTTTTGTTGCAAAGTTCCTTTTAGTTCGACCAAGGCCTCAGAACCTAAATTTCCAATTATCTGTGAATATTTAGACCTGTCTTCCATCGTAAGTTTAAACGATTCGAGGTGGTTATTTACTAACGTAATTTTTTTGCCCTTGATATTGATTTCGTGCATGGCTGAACCATTGAACGCGCTTTTATATTTAATTCGGCGACTATGTTCGATGGGATATTTTGAAAATATGGCTAATCCAACACTCTGATACTTGTTGGAGTTAAGTTCTATTACCGAACGGAATGGATACATTTTGAGTGCACGGTTTAATCTTTTCGCCGTTAGATTATTGCCTCCTTTACTTACAGAATATTCCTGTATACAAACGATATCGGCTCCAGAGTCTGCAATATATTCAATAATACGGTTCGGGGAATCGGCTGTATGGTTTTTATAGGCAAATCCCATCACATTGTACGTCAACACTTTCAAAGACTCCTCAGGTACTGGAACGCTCATGCTATGAAAAGGCAGATAAGAGGTAACAGGCCCCCAGGCTATTATAAAAGCGACAACCCCGACAAGGGCGGTTTTCCATTTAGAAATAATCAGCCAATAAAGTATAAATAAAAAATTAGCAAACATGAATACAGGAAATGCAAGTCCGATATAAGAAAACATAAGATGCTTTTCTGGTGAAATCCGGTCAGAAAAAGCCGACACCAGGAACAACAACACAACCAGAACGTGGCCTATTGCAAAAAGGACATGTAATAACAACTTGAAAGTTTTCATCCTACCCGGTTATTTTTTACTTGCATCAAACAACTGTTTTTTCTCACTTTCAGAAAGACTTTCGTATCCTGAGCGTTTTAGCTTATCCAGTATCGCATCTATTACCACCTGTTCGCTTTGCTTTCTTGCATTATAATCCCTGTCATTTTCTGTACGACGGTGCGTAACTTTCATTTTAGGCTTGCGTCGGCTTATATTAACAAAGAAATCAATGATTCGGTTCAATGGGACTGTAAGGTCTTTCCCTTTTACTATCTGCAGGGCATATACTATTCCTACTAATGCACCCCCGATATGAGCGATATGACCACCTGCATTGTCTGAGGTGATAGCCAGCAAATCAACCACGAAGGTAAATAAAGCCAAATAGATCAATTTGATTCTCCCAATGATAAAGAGAGAAATTTCCATATCCTTCTTGTAGAAAGAGACTGCAAATACAATGGCCATTACCGAAGCAGATGCTCCCATTAGCGTACTATATGCAGCCGCTTCACTAAAATAGGGAAAAAGATTATAGGAAACAATATACAATAAGGCTCCGGCTATACCACCGATCAGGTACAAACCTCCCAGCTGACGTTCACTAAAGAAAGTAAGGAATAATCCACCAAACCAATATAGCCAAAGCATATTGAATAAAATATGCAAAAAATCAAAATGCGTGAACATATACGTAATCAGTGTCCACGGACGATACAAAAGAAGTTCCGGAGAAGAAGGCACCTGAAGAAACAAGAGCAGCCCTCCTCCATCTATTGAAAAAAGAGTACAAATCAACGCAAAAAGCCTGATTATAAGAAAAAGCCCTACATTTATATATATAAGTTTCGAAAGGATATTCCCTTGCTTGAAATTATACTTTAATTTAGAGATAAAATCGTCCATTGTCATTGTCTTTCTTTCTCCAGTAACGAATCATGAAGTAACCAAAAAGCATTCCACCCAAATGAGCAAAATGAGCAACATTGTCTCCTCCAAAATTTGCCACACCCATGAATAATTCGGCTAGTCCATAAAAGACAACGAAATACTTTGCTTTAATAGGAACAGGAATAAACATTAAATAAAGAGGCACATTGGGAAACAGCATCCCGAATGCAAGCAATATACCAAATACAGACCCGGAAGCTCCTATGGTTATAAAGTAATTCAGATACTCATTTTTGTGAATAATCTCCACACCGTTCAGGTTTACATAATCCTGTGAAGCAAATACCAAATCTTTCAGGTTATAAAACCAGACAGCTTCCTGAACAACGGCAGCTCCAAGACCCGTGATTATATAGAACAGCAAAAACCGTTTAGGCCCCCAAACATTTTCAAGCACACGTCCAAACATAAAAACAGCGAACATGTTAAAAAAGACATGTCCCAGCGAACTTGTGTCATGTAAAAACATATAGGAAAAAAACTGAAATGCATAAAAATCCGTTGCCCACGGAAAATGCAATCCTCCTATATTGATCAAATCAATCCCTACCTTAGGCAATGCAATACTTGCCATCCAGAAAAGCAGATTGATAATTATAATATTTTTCGTTACCACCGGAATCCTGCTTAGGAAACCTGATCCTCCTTGATTAATCATACGCGAATATTTACGACAAAGGTAAAATTATTTTCTATATGGACAGTCATAAGTATAGCCCTATTTCATATTTTTAGAAAGTCAGTCATTGACGATAATGGCCTTTAATACCCGTAATTTCGAAAAAAAATGGCCATCCGCGCTGTAAAATCGGCATAGAAGTCAAAAAAAGTTTATAAATCTTTTGTTATATTTAAAATAAAAGTAACTTTGAAGCCGACAATAAGCAATCGGTCCATTGTTTAATATATTAACTATCAAACCATCATGAACAAAACAGAATTTATTAATGCCGTTTCTGAGCAATCGGGATTAAGCAAAGTTGACTCAAAGAAAGCAGTAGAAGCTTTCATCCAAACAATCTCTAACGAAATGAAAGAAGGCGGTAAAGTTGCTCTTCTTGGTTTCGGATCTTTCTCAACAGCTGAAAAAGCTGCACGTAAAGGTGTAAACCCTAAGACAAAAGAAGTTATCGACATTCCAGCCCGCAAGGTTGTAAAATTCAAGGCTGGTGCAGAACTAACCGACAAAATCAAGTAAGAAATTTCTTTATCATAAAAAAGGATGCAATACGAATTGCATCCTTTTTTTTTATACCTCTGCTTAAAGTGTTATCTTTGCACAAAAATAAAACGAACATATAGCCTGAAGAATATGGTCATCGAACAACAGATTACACGTGCAATTGTATCCGGAGTAAAAGAACTCTACGGAGCAGACATTGAAACAACTCAGATTCAGTTAGGAAAAACAAAGAAAGAATTTAAAGGGCATCTCACCCTGGTTGTATTTCCTTTTTTAAAGATTTCGAGAAAGTCGCCCGAACAGACTGCACAGGCTTTGGGAGAATATCTTCTTGAAAAAGAGCCGGCTATTGCTGCGTTTAATGTTATTAAGGGATTCTTGAACCTTACTATCTCTTCTTCTTGCTGGATTGATTTGCTTAACACAATCAACGCACAGCCTGAGTTCGGAAAGAAAGAAATAACGGAAACTTCACCGTTGGTAATGATTGAATACTCTTCTCCAAATACAAACAAACCGCTTCACCTTGGACATGTAAGAAATAATCTTCTGGGTTATAGTCTTGCCGAGATAATGAAAGCCAATGGTTACAAGGTAGTTAAAACAAATATTGTAAACGACCGTGGAATCCACATTTGTAAGTCAATGCTTGCCTGGCAAAAGTGGGGCGAAGGGGTTACTCCCGAGTCTGCGGGCAAAAAAGGGGATCATCTTATTGGGGATTTTTACGTTTTATTTGATAAAAAATATAAACAAGAGCTTGCTGAATTGCAATCAAACGGACTGACAAAAGAAGAGTCGGAAGCCCGGTCTTCTTTGATGGCAGAAGCCCGTGAAATGTTGCTAAAATGGGAAGCAGGAGATAAAGAGGTAGTTGCTTTATGGTCGATGATGAATAGCTGGGTATATGCCGGCTTCGACGAAACTTACAAGCGCATGGGTGTAAACTTTGATAAGATTTACTACGAATCTCAAACATACCTCGAAGGAAAGGGTAAAGTACTGGAAGGATTGGAGAAAGGAGTTTTCTATCGCCGGGAAGACGGATCCGTTTGGGCAGATCTAACCGGAGACGGTCTGGATGAGAAACTACTACTCCGTGCAGACGGCACTTCGGTATATATGACTCAGGATATTGGTACTGCCAAACTTCGCTTCGACGATTATCCTATCAACAAAATGATTTATGTGGTAGGTAACGAACAAAACTACCATTTCCAGGTTCTTTCTATTTTATTGGATAAGCTTGGTTTTGAATTCGGAAAAGGACTGGTTCATTTCTCTTATGGAATGGTTGAGTTACCCGAAGGCAAAATGAAGAGCCGTGAAGGAACAGTGGTTGATGCCGACGATTTAATGGAAGAAATGGTTTCGACTGCGCGTGAAATATCACAGGAGCTGGGTAAGCTTGATGGATTGACTACAGACGAAGCTGAACGGATTGTTTCTATGGTAGGTCTCGGTTCACTGAAATATTTTATGCTGAAAGTAGATCCCCGGAAAAACATGACCTTCAATCCCAAAGAGTCAATCGACTTTAACGGAAATACGGGACCTTTCATTCAATATACATACGCACGCATCTGTTCTGTATTACGCAAAGCAGCCGAACAAGGCATCGTGCTACCGGCAGAACTTCCCGGAGACATATCTCTTTCTGAAAAAGAAGAAGGACTGATACAGCTTACAGCCGACTTTGCTTCGGTGATAAAAGAAGCGGGTAGCGAATATAGTCCGGCTATCGTTGCCAACTATATTTACGATTTGGTAAAGGAATACAACCAGTTCTACCACGACTTCTCTATTCTACGTGAAGAGAATTCTGAAGTTAAAGCATTCCGACTTGTGTTGTCTTCCAACGTGGCCAAGGTTGTAAAATCGGGGATGTCGTTGCTGGGAATTGATGTTCCGGAGAGGATGTAATCCTTATTACTGATAAACAAAAAGGGAGTCCAAATATATTGGACTCCCTTTTTGTTTATTATGCTTTTTTGCGTGTGGTACGCTTCTTTGTTGTTTTCTTCTCTGG
The DNA here is from genome assembly GCA_018054455.1 of Parabacteroides sp. Taxonomy (GTDB): domain Bacteria; phylum Bacteroidota; class Bacteroidia; order Bacteroidales; family Tannerellaceae; genus Macellibacteroides. The sequence continues at coordinate 25,194 of JAGPJL010000010.1, read as the reverse complement.
TGTATCTTCTATAATTTTCATACACTGTTCGAATGTAAGACTAATTGGCTCTGTTTCTTTCGGAATTTTATAATTGCTTTTTTTATAAGCTATATAGGCTCCAAAGCGGCCATTCAGTATCTGCAGTTCCGGTTCTTCTTCGAAAGACTTTATAAAACGTTGTTCTTCCTGAATACGTTTGTTTTTTATAAGCTCAATCGAATCTTCCAGCGAAATTGTGTATGGGCTAAACTCCTTTGGGATAGTAACAAACTTACCGTCATGACGAAGGAAAGGTCCAAAACGACCAATTGCAGCTACAATTTCTTTCTCTTCGAATTCACCAATCGTTCTGGGTAGGTCAAAAAGCTTTATTGCCTCGTCGAGGGTGATAGTCTCTATGGACTGTTCTTTCAACAAAGAGGCAAATGAAGGTTTCGGAGCCTCTTTATCATCCGGAAAAGATTGCCCCATCTGAGCAACCGGACCGAAACGGCCAATCTTAACAAAAACAGGCTTTCCGCTTTTGGGGTCTATACCAAGTGCTCTTTCTCCAACTTTATGTTCAGTTTTTATGGCCGTTGTAGCCTCTACAATCGGATGGAACAATTTATAAAAGTTATCAATAACGCTAGTCCAAATCATTTCTCCATCTGCAATGGAGTCGAACTCTTTCTCTACGTTGGCTGTAAAATTATAATCAAGTATATTGGGGAAATATTCCATTAGGAAATCGTTCACCACTATTCCAATATCAGTTGGCATTAACTTATTACGGTCGGCTCCCACTATCTCGCTCTTCAAAGACTCGGTAATCTTACCTTTCTTCAGAGCTATAGCTGTATAATTTCTTTCTTCGCCGGGCTTGTCCCCTTTCACAACATATTGCCGGTTTTGTACCGTTTGAATGGTAGGCGCATACGTAGATGGACGACCGATACCCAGTTCTTCAAGCCTGCGAACCAAACTTGCTTCTGTATATCGAGGTGGACGTTGTGTAAACCGTTCGGTTGCTTTTACTTCATCCAGGTTAAGCACTGCATTCATTTCAACGGCTGGCAAGAGACCATTTTCTTGTTCCTTTTCGCTTTCATCGTCCAGACTTTCGCGATAGACTTGCAGAAATCCGTCAAAAACAATTACTTCGCCTGTAGCAACAAATTTCTCTTTTTGCCCTGAAATTCCAACAGAAATAGTTGTTCGTTCCAACTCGGCATCTGCCATCTGAGACGCCAGTGTTCTTTTCCGAATCAGTTCATACAACTTCTTTTCCTGGGCAGTTCCTCCCGCATCAACTTTATTGACGTAGGTAGGACGAATCGCTTCGTGAGCCTCCTGAGCACCTTTACTTTTAGTATGATACTGACGGAATTTATAATATTTCTCCCCGTATGAGCTTAAAATCTCCTCTTTTGAAGTGCCTAAAGCCAGATCACTTAAATTAAACGAGTCGGTACGCATATAGGTAATGAATCCTGATTCATACAACTTCTGAGCAATCATCATGGTTTGTGAAACCGAGTAACCCAATTTTCGGGAAGCCTCTTGCTGAAGCGTTGACGTTGTAAAAGGTGCTGCCGGTGATTTTTTAACCGGTTTCTTTGCGATATCATCAATCTGAAAGGAGGCTGTTTTGCATAGATTCAGTAAGCTAATCACTTCTTCTTTCGTTTTTAACCTTTTATTTAGTTCTGCCTTAAGAACCGTTGTACCATCAGGCAAAATAAAATTGGCAATAACACGATAGGCGGCTTCACTTACAAAAGAATGAATTTCTCTTTCACGTTCAACAATTAGACGTACTGTGACAGATTGAACACGACCAGCAGATAATGAAGGCTTCACTTTACGCCATAAAACCGGCGAAAGCTCAAAACCCACGATACGGTCAAGAACCCGTCGGGCCTGTTGGGCATCTACCAGATTCTGATTAATTTCACGGGGTGTTTCAATAGCATGCAGAATTGCTGTTTTAGTAATTTCATGAAAAACAATTCGTTTCGTATTTTCTGGTTTTAGGCCTAATACTTCATACAAATGCCATGATATAGCCTCTCCCTCGCGGTCCTCATCGGACGCTAACCAAACCTGTTCGGCTTTCTTGGCTTCACTCTTTAACTCGGAAACCAACTTCTTCTTATCCGTAGGTACTATGTACTTCGGCAGGTAGTTATTTTCTATATCAATACTGAAATCTTTAGGATTTAAATCACGGATATGACCATAACTTGACATTACCTTAAAATCTTTTCCAAGAAATTTCTCGATAGTCTTAGCCTTAGCCGGAGATTCTACTATTACCAGGTTTTTATGCATATTTATCTGCTTTCTCGTTCGAAATCGGGTACAAACTTACATAATAATTTACGAAAACCCACTAAATCAATAAAAAAACAAACTTTTGATACAAATCAGAACCCTTGCAAAGTAATATGATTTCGTTGTTTTTGCTCCGGAATTTATACCTTTGCGAATAAATAAATCGTATATGGATAAAATAAAACAACTTATATTGGATGGCAATATTGAAGAAGCCATTCGCTTGCTGGACGAAATAATCGCTGCAAATCCTCAAAACGATGAAGCTTTTTATCTAAGGGGAAATGCCTGGCGCAAAAAGGGAGATATGCAATTGGCTATTAACAACTACCTTGAAGCTATGGCGATTAATCCTGATAGCCCGGCACACATGGCGCATTCGATGATGATGAAAATCATGAATTTCTATAATAAAGACATGTATAATCATTAATCCACAGCGCATGATTTCCTCTATTAAAGCATTACATAAGAGATGGATAACAGCTCTATTACTTTTGACGAGTCAGCTTCTGTACAGCCAGCAGTCTTATCCTGTCGATATTAAGTTGATCGATATTCCGGCTGGCTTCTTCTATATGGGAAGTGAAGGAGTAGGTATTAATTACGATGAAGCCCCAATCCACAAAGTAACGCTTACCAGCCCTTTCAAAATGTCGGCAACTGAAATCACAAATGCACAATATGAAGCTTTTGATCCTTCTCATAAATTCTTTCGGGGAAAAAACGGATTGTCGTTGCTCGACGACGAAGCAGTTGTTTTTGTAAGCTATTACGATGCGGTAAACTACTGCAAATGGTTAAGCAAAAAAGAAGGTAAAATTTATCGATTGCCGACTGAAGCCGAATGGGAATACGCCTGCAGGGCGGGAAGCTATCTTACGTTTTCGATGGACGACGGACTCCCGGGAGTCTTTCAAAAGAATCAGCAGACAGCCCGCGACCTTAAGCAGGTATCGCTTCTTGTAGGACAGACGCCGGCAAATGCATTCGGTTTGTACGATATGCATGGAAATGTTGAAGAATGGTGCCTCGATTGGTACGGTCCTTACTCCGCAAAGGATCAGACTGATCCGGTTGGAATGAACGATGGTTCTTTCCGTGTAACCCGGGGAGGAAGTCATAATACACCGGAAAAGTTTCTCCGATCAGCCAACCGGCAGGCGATGATTCCAGACGACAAGCATTCTCAAACTGGATTCAGGGTAGTACTTGCTGAGTTTCCTTCAACGGCACCACTTGAATCATCAGAATATACTATCGTGGACAACTCTATTTCTCAAAAGAAAGAGATATGGGAAAAGAGGTCAAACAAAAAGCCTTTGTTCATGGCACCTGTGCCTTTTGTAATTAAGCCATCATGTAATTCCGGGACTCCGTTCTACAAGCATAATCATCAGCCAGCCATAACCTGGTGTAGCAATGGCGATTTGCTTGCCATATGGTTTTCCGCCGAAGAAGAGAATGGACGGGATATGGTTGTGTTGAGCTCGCGACTACGTAACGGGCAATCGGAATGGGATGAAGCGTCCCTGTTCTTTAAAGTTCCCGACCGGAATATGACAGGTTCTGCTATATTTAATGACGGACAGGGAAAGTTATTTCATATAAATGGCATGGAAGCGTCTGGAGATTGGCAAAATCTGGCCATGGTGAAAAGGGAAAGTACAGACAATGGTGCCAGTTGGTCAAAGCCAGAGATCATCGCCAAGGAACATACTAAACGGCACCAGGTAATTGCTGGAACTATAAAAACCAGGGAGGGTTGGTTTATTCAGGCTTGCGATGCCGGACCTGGCAGTCACGACGGTGCTGCTATTCATATTAGTAAGGATCATGGAAAAACCTGGCTAGACCCATGGGATGGGAAACCTTCCGAATTTAAACAAAATGGAAACGGTTCAACAATTGCAGGAATTCATACAGGCATTGTTCAACTGATGAACGGAGATCTGATGGCACTTGCCAGAGGAAACAGTATCCCCGACTCCACTGGTTTGTTGAGAATGCCGATGAGTATTTCGAAAGATATGGGAAAAAGCTGGACTTATTCAGCCTCTGAATTTCCTCCGATTGACGGAGGACAACGACTTGTTTTCTTACGTCTGCAGGAAGGTCCGTTATTATTGATCTCATTTACCGATCACCCTATACGGACAAAAAAAGAAGATAGAGGGCTGCTATTCACAAATGCTTCTGGTAAATCAGTAAGGGGTTACGGCATGTATGCCGCTCTTTCGTTCGACGAAGGAAAAACCTGGCCGATAAAGAAACTGATTACCGACGGAACCTATCGTTTTCTGAATGGAGGAGCGTGGACTGGAGCTTTTGAGATGGATGCCACCCATGCGGAACCCCGGGGATATTTAGCCGCGACACAAAGTCCTGACAATGTAATTCATTTAGTGAGTAGCCGCTTGCATTACAGGTTTAATCTGACTTGGTTACTGGAACCTGCAAAATAAAAAAGGGGATATGCATCCCCTATAAACAATTAAAGGATGTCTCCCGACATCCCCTAACCAAACTTTGTTAACCTTAAATCTAATACTATTATGAAAAAACCACGATGCAAAGATACAGTCTCTGCAAAGGTTTGTCAAGTCTTTTTCTTATAAAACATGTTAAACAACATATAACAAATCCCAAAATCAAAAAAATAAGGGGAGCTTTCACCAAAGAAGCTCCCCTTATTATATAATCACTTGGAGTAAATCGCGTAATTAAAAATTAAGGTTGATGCCCACCATGGCATTAAATCCCTGTTGAGGATAACCATATACAAGCTCATACTTCTTGAAAAGAAGGTTATTGAACTTGATATAAGCCCCGAAAGTATCATTTAGCTGATAAGTCCCTTTCATATTCAATTCATTGATGTTATCCATTTTAATAGTTGAACCATTGATGTGAGTGTATCTGCCTGCTCCCAGATAGTAGTCCAAAGAAAGGGTAATGTTCTCCATAGGGTTTACCGATATCTCCCCAAATAATTCTGTTTTTGGTTTGCCAAATGCTTTGATATCTGTTATCACTGGTTCGCCCTCTCCTTCGGCTTCCTCAACCTCTCTTTCATTCACTGTCCACGAGTTATAAACACCCTTCAACGATATGTTGAAAAGTTGTTGATAACTGTATTTCACTGTCAACCCTCCCCGGAACAATTTCGCATCGTAATAAGCTACATTGCTGACATTTCCGAACTTAGCATACAAGGTATTTTGAGGTATGAAAAAATGTTCATTGTCTGTTATTTTATAACCGCCAAATACATCAAACCAAAAGCCGGGACCTGCTCCGCTTTTGATTCCAACGATTCCATCCATCCAGGTACGGGATGCTTCAAGAACCAAATCAGGATTGATGTAACGGTTTATACGAGATATTTCGTAAGCACTGTTTGCCCGAGCCTCTCCTGTGGCAGAAGCATATAAAACGGTCTTAGGAGCCAACTCCACATCGGCTGTAATATTAGGAGAAAAGAATATCTTTTTTTCCTCACCAGTAATGATCATTGTATTAGCACCCAGACGCAGATTCCAGTTCTCTCCGTCAGTTTTCAGATAAGGACTCAGCGTGGCTTCTGCATGATTATTCCTTTCAAACGGCTCAGTAGTTTCTGCATCTGTTTCGCCATAATTAAAATACTCAAGCTTACCCTCTACTCCAATCTTCATTCCCCCGTTAAATTCGCTGTTAACATCGAACTCAGCTCCAAATGTATTTTCTTTAATACCACCGAAACCCCCAGTCATGCCATACTTATTAGAAAAACGTTTGAAATCCAGGTCCAGGGCATACTCAAAAGGTCCGTGTCCTTTGGATTCAAATCCAATCATACCTCCTACAGTTGTATTTGACTGATTGGTATCATAGTCCACAAGCGATCCGAATAATATATCCGGGTAGAGTATACCTCCTGATAAATAAGGTTCAAAATTTCCATAGTAGTTAAACCTTGAAAAATCCACTCCAAAGCCAAGCTTTAATGCAAGCTTTTCGTACTCATGTTCGAAGTTGATTCCTCCGAGATTACTATTCAGCTTCGCTTTCTGCTTCTCCTCATTTTGAAGGTATTTAATCTTACCATTCGTAGATCGATGAGATACAAAGAAATTTAGTTTATCTTTTTCGGTACTAAGTATATGATAGCCCAGATCACCATTCAGGTTCATATAGTTTCCTGCACCGAGATTCAAATAACCACGCTTTTTACTAAAAGGGATCTCAGTCATAATATTGCCAGATCCCAATAAAGAAATCTCCTGCTGAGGATCAGTGGCTACAGCAAAAGAACTGTAATCGATCGGCATTTTTTTTACAACAGGTTCTTTTACCTTCGGCAAAGTATTCACCTTAGATGCATCCTGAACCGATGGATCGTATTCCCGTTCGAGGGTCATTTCACGATTCACATCATTTGCTTTCGTCTTATCTTCCTGCGCATATCCCGTTGCAGCAGTACTTAATGCTACCACAAAGCAGAGGGCTTTTACATTATATATAGCTTTCATCCCTATTCTTATTTCTTTAATTTACTCAATCTGTTCTCGATCATTCCGGCAATATCATCCGTACCCTTATAATTATTCTGCAAACTGGTCAGATACTGACGAGCCTGGAAGTCATCATTCTGACTAATATATATATCCGCCAATAATATAAAGCCACGTGCCAGCCAATACTGATGAGGCGTTCCATTCTCGATAAAATTCATCAGTTCCTTCTCAGCCTTGGCATTTTCCTTATTATTGAAATACAATTGAGACAACAAATATTTGGCTTCGGCTCCATGGACCGTACGGGTATCTTTGCTGATTGTCTGCAAATCGGTCATCGCTTTTGCCGGTTGCTTCAATGCAATGTTTGCCTTTGCACGAATATAACGGGCTTCCGCACTCAGTTCGGGTGATAGCTTCGGATCCTTCAGCAATTCCTCGGCTCCTGAAAGAGCATCCTGTTGTTTGCCCGTATATTGGGCACAACGCATGATACCTAGTTTAGCCGCATCCTTATTATCCTTACTTTCTGCAACAGCCTTTAAATGTTTAAAACTTTCGAGTGCAGCCACGTAATCTTCCTGCATATATTCGATCTCCGCCTTACGGGCCGAAGCCGATTCGGCGAACTTAGTATCTCCGCTGGCAAGCACAACCTTAAATAATTGCTTTGCCTCATCGTATTCTTTATTGTTAAAAGCAACGCTTCCCAGATAATAATTGGCATTGGTGCTGAAAGCTCCATCAGGGAACGATTGCAAGTAATTAGTAAGACTCTTTTTGGCTCCCGAATTATCACCCTTCATGAAAAGCTTTTCGGCAGCCAGATAGGTCAGCGAATCCTGCTCACTCACATCAAAACGGACATTGCCACCCAACGAATTTACATAAGCAGCGTACGAGCTGATATCGTTAAGATCCAGATATACCGATTTCAAATCTTGCAAAGCAACTTTTGCTTCGTCGCTTCCCGGATAATTATCTATAACTGACTTGTAAGCTGCAGATGCTTTCTCGGGCTGATTAGCATTAAAATAGAGTAATCCTAACTGAATACCAGCTTTACGTGCCTGGGTGCTTTGTGGAAACTTACTGATAACTTGTTCAAACGCATCGGCAGCCCCATTACTATTATCAAGCATCACATAGGCACGTCCTTTTTCAAACAACGCGTCGTCCACGTAGGGGGATTCGGGGAATTCGCGCACAAGACGATCCATTGAACTGATTTTCCCCTTATAATCTTTCTGAAGTCCCAATAGGAATCCTTTCTGATATACTGCATAATCGGCAGCTGAAGGCTGCAGAGTTGCCGCACGGCTGTAACTCTCCTCTGCCTGGGCAAACTGACGGCTTTGGAATAGACAGTCTCCTATACGGTTGTAAGCATCGGCATAAGATGGAAGCTGACTATTGCTTTCCTGTTGCACATACTGTCTGAATCGACTTAACGCATCCGCATATTGCTTTTCTTTAAAGTAACAGTATCCCAGGTTATACTGAGCCAGCGCATACATGTCTGTATTTTTCTGCTGTGTATTATTCAAATAGGTTCTGTAATCGGATTCAGCTTTGGTATATTCACCCTGGCGATAGTAACTTTCACCCCGCCAGAAATAAGCATCATTCCGTGCTTCAAGGTTATAGGAACCTAGTGAAATAGCACGGTTAAACAAATCGACCGCCTCATCCAATTTTACATTTGTAAACGATTGTGTACCCAACTGAAAAAGAATATCCTGCTTGGCTTCCAGAATCCGGGTACTTGGACGCTTAATCTTTTCGATGGAAGCAAGTGCTGAGCGATAATCTTTGGTAGTAAGGTATACCTCAACCAGATAATCGTTTACTTTATCCGAGTAGGACGAGTTAGGAAATTCATTCAGAAAGTTTTCAAAAATGGTTACCGACTCTCCAAAACCTGTAAACGAAGTTTGGTGAATAAGCAAGGCATAATTATACATAGCAGCCTCCTTCACCTGTTTGTCGAACGAAGATTTAGCCGCTGATTCAAATGCCATACGGGCATTATTCCTGTCGTTCAATTTTAAGTAAGACTGTCCAAGATACAGATAGGCATTCTGAGTAAGCGCATCCGGCTCGCGAACAATCCGGCCAAAACAATCTACCGCACTGTTATAGCTGGCTTTATTATAATAACAAACTCCCAATATATACAAATCGGAGCGAAGAGGTTCTTCCGCATCCGAGACATATTTGCTTAAATTTGCAATTGCCTTATCCGGGTTACCCATATGATAGTAGGAATTACCCAAAATGCGGTGCACCTCCGTATTATTTTCGCTGTGTGGATAATTCTGCAAAAGGACTTCTCCTTCGGCAATCGTCTTCTCGTACTTACGCTGAATAAAATAGATCTGAGTTATATAATACGATGACTGCAGTGCATATTCGGGCTTGTCTTTAAGACGGTTAAACTCTACGAGCGCATTATTATATTTTCCGGAAGCATAATCAATATAAGCAACATAATAGGCTCCTGCATCATTATAGGTTGTTCCTATTTGCTTCAGGCGAGTAAAGTAGCCGCGGGCTTTTTCCATTTCTCCAGTCTGAAGTAATGAATAGGCATATCTGAAACTATAAGTCTCCTGCTGAGCCTGGCTAAGCATTTCGATGGTCGATTCCTTAAACCAATATACTGCCTTTTCGTACTCTTTACGGTCAAAATGAGATGAAGCTATGAGGTAATGTATCTCATCCCCATGACGGGTATCCGGATACTTTTCCATATATTCCTTCAGCACATCCGGCGCATTTTCTTTTCCCTGTTCAAAAGCGGCACAAGCCAACATATAATCGGATTCCTGAATCAGATCGGCATCCTTCGCCTGTTTCTTGTACGCTTCGAGCTTGTCCATGCAACCCGGATAGTTCTTTAAAATGAACATCTCTTTTCCTTCAACAAAAAGTCGTTCGGGCGAATCAAACTGATAAGATCGTTGCCCGGTGGCCGCGTGAGAGCCTACAACTATACACAGCGGAATTAGTATTCTTTTCATTACTCCATTGCTTTTTGTACAGGCACAGAATGGTGCCTGATAGTTCTGATAGGCAAAGATAGAGAATAGAGCCCAAATAAAAAACTAAGAAGTTTGTAAAAAGAATTAATAATGGGCACAATACCTTTCAACCCCTTTCTTAACCGATTGAAGGCCAAACAAATCGGCATTAACATCTTTCAATGGGATGATAACAATTTCGGAGGCATCATCCGCAGCAGCAAGGTTGCCAAACGAATGCGCGTTACATTCAAAAAACAAATCTTCTGTATGGACGTCAAATCCTGAATAAGGATAAATGTTAGGAATAGAAAACAAGTACAAACAAGATTCAATATCAAGCCCCGTTTCCTCTTTTACTTCCCTGCGTGCAGCATCTTCGGCGGTTTCATGCAAATCAACAAATCCACCGGGCAAATCCAACGTTCCCTTGGCCGGATCTTTAGCGCGTCTTACAACCAGCAGCTCTCCCTTTTCATTACGTATAAAGCAGGCCACAGCAGCCGAAGGATTGAAATAATAAACAAATCCGCAAGAATGACAACGTTTGGATTTTTCGTTATTTTCAGTAAATTCGACGGAACCACATTTAGGGCAATAGTTGAATTGATGTAATGGATGCATAGCTTCTATTTTTCGCAAAGGTAGAAAGTTATTTCAATTTTTGACTTATCATTCATCCATGGACTATTCAATAATCGCTGTTTCGTTTTGAGTAATTCCGTCTTCCTTTTCTTTTTCAAATTCAGTATTAAGTATATAAATACAGGATAAAGCAAGAATAACAGAAACGACGATAACCAGAATTAAGTTTAAATTTCCGCCGTAAAAATCAGTTAATGAAATATCCATTAGTGTTTCTGCATCCATAATATACATACTCAGAAAGCCGACTAAATTATTAACCGAATGGATTATTATTGATAATAAAATCTTATTCGTTTTAAAATATACCCACCCCGAGAAAACGCCAATAATAAATGCGGCTATAAACTGCCATGGATTTAAATGAGCAATTCCAAAAAGTATGCTGGAAACAATTATAGATTTAACAGGACTATATCTTTTCAAAAGTCCATGCAGAATAATTCCTCTAAAAATCAGTTCTTCAATTATTGGCGCTGCAATAACAATAAGAACAAATCCAAATACTCCGTTCTGCTGCCCCATTTCGATAAACGCATTCTTTATAAATTCGGGCATCGGAAACAGATTTATAATTGGAGTTGTAACACCCATTTGAATGGAAATTGTAACAATGGAAACCAATGCCAAAATCATCACGTTACTTAATGCAAAGTTATAATGACTGACTCCTGTTCTTTTTTTTCTTATCAGGTGAAATATCAGAAAAGGGATCCCCATTGAAAAAAGATAGTATATAAGAAAAGTCAATTCCTTTCCAACCAATTTATCAAGGAATAGATTTATTGGGGCAAACAATATACAGAAAAGTATTACTATTCCTAAAATACCCCAACTTTGTTTAATATTCGGGTAATAAATCTCATTTGGTTCAGTCATAACTTCATGGTTTAGTTTTATTTATTCATTGATCTATTATCTATATATGTTTAGTCTGTCTTCAAATAATAACAAAATAATAATACGCCTAAAGGTACTAATAAAACACAAATAACCAATAGAGAATTGAAAAACTTCTATTGGTTATTTGTATTAACTATTTTTCATCTAACTGTTAGCCTGAAAAAGCAAGAAAAATAGGTTATCTTTTGAACCACTTCTTCACCGGCACATCATAACCTGCTCCCTGCATGTAGTTATAGGTTGCGAGGTTAAGACCTTTGCCATAAAACTCCAAATCTATTTCGTTAGGAGTGGTAAAAGCAATCTCGTTATTAGCAAAGGGGGCGGTTGGAATAGGAACATGCTTCGCTCCTACACTTTCGGGACATTCACCGGAAGGGCTGTGCATTGTCATAGCATAACGATGCCAAAAAGCCGACTGAATCCAGCCGTTGGCGAATAAATCGCGAACCACCTCCAGAGAGTCAACGGTTTCCTGAGCTGTCTCAGTAGGAAATCCATACATCAGGTAGGCATGAGTCATAATACCGGCTTCGGTAAAATTACGCATACTCTCACGCGCACTCTCAATGGTAATACCTTTGTTAATCATTTTGAGAATTCTCGGCGAAGCAACTTCCAATCCTCCGGATATAGCAATACATCCCGATTGAGCAAGTAAATAGCACAACTCGGCTGTGTATGATTTCTCGAAACGAACATTAGTCCAGTAACTGACTATTAGCTTACGACGAAGTATTTCTTCTGCCAGCTTTCTAAGTAAAGCAGGAGGTGCAGCTTCGTCCACAAAATGAAATCCTGATTGTCCGGTTTGTTCCATGATGCTTTCCATTCGGTCAACAATCATTTCTATGGGTGCTTGTTCAAAGCGTCTGATATAATCCAGGCTTCCATCGCAAAAAGCGCATTTCCCCCAATAACATCCATGCGCCAAAATCATTTTATTCCATCGTCCGTTGCTCCACAGAGCATGCATTGGATTGGTAAGTTCTATCAGATTTAGATAGTTATTCTGCAAAAGTCCATCATAACTGGGTGTCCCAGTTTCAGCAAATGGCACATTTTCCTTGCTGTCAAAATTTACACGAACAATTTCTCCTTCATCATTTCTATACAGAGTCCGGATTAGCTCGCCCCCGGTTAGCAATCGAAACAAAGGTAATTCGCCATCATCGTAGAGCAGATAGTCGGTATAATTGAAAATTGCAGGATCGGAAAGACTGCGCAATTCGGTATTCACATAACCGCCTCCCATTGCTATTTTAGTTGAGGGGAAGTTAATCCTAATCCACTGAGCACATCGTAATCCACTATATAAATTTCCGGGAAAAGGTATCGTGAAGGCTACCAGATCCGGCTTACTTTCTTCTATTCGACGAGCAAAAATATCCAGCATTAATTTGTCGATGAGCGAATGCGGCTTTTCCAGTTCTTTTTGCAGCGGTCCGAACTCAGGAAGTCGCAGGCAAAGCGATTCGGCATATCGAATCAACTCAAAACGAGGATCTATCGTCTGATTGATAAAGTCGCAAAGATCTTTCAGAAACAGTGTGCACAGGTGAATGGCCCGGTCATGGTTGCCTATCATTCCGAACCCCCATTCCAGATCATCATCCGAGGGAAGTCGTTTGCTGTCGGGCCAAAAGCTGAGTTCACAGAACCGTTGAGCTAAACTAGCGTCTTTCCCTCCTAAGAATCGCATAACCGGTTCTATGGTGCGAAGATAAAAATCCGATTGCTGCAGCCGGAGCTTATTTATCTTCGAAAGATCGGACTGGTTGGATACTTCATGAAAAATCTCTTCTAACTTTTCCCGTGTAAACAACCGTTGAATAAGTTCGATACTCAGATCCATTTGTTCCGCTTTCAATCTTTTTGAGCGAAGAAAGCCCAATAAATGACAGGTAGCCGGGTATGATGTATTGAGTTGGGTAAGCGGCGGGGTAACCAGAAGAACTTTCATTCAGTTTTTTTTGCAAACTTACGGTTTTATTTTTGTGGTTGAAATGCAAATTGGCATGAAATTAAATAAAAAAAAGGCAGAGAAAACCCAAAGGGAACTTCTCTGCCTCTATATTATATGAAATATAATCAATATTCTTTTACTTCCCAACCCAAAGCACTTGCACCAAGAACGGCAGCATCGCTTTCTTTTAATTGAGAGAACAAAAGTTTAGTTTTTCCTTCAAACACTTTAAGCATATTTTTATCCATCGAACGCTTGATAGGGTTCATAATCAGATCGCCAGCCTTTGTAAGACCGCCAAAAAGAATTATTGCTTCCGGACTCGAAAATGCTACGAAATCAGCAAACGCTTCTCCAAGCATAGAACCTGTTGTTTCGAAAATTTCGATCGCCAGCTTATCATTTTTCATGGCAGCATCGTACACATCCTTTGAAGTAAGTTCGTCCGGATCAATATCGCGTAACATACTTTCGTCCTTACGGATTTCAAGGTATTCGCGCGCTGTACGGGCAACACCCGTCGCCGAAGTATAAGCCTCGAGACAACCTTGTCTGCCACAACCACACATACGACCATTATTACGACGCATAATTACGTGTCCTAATTCGCCTGCAAAACCATCATGTCCGTATACAAGGTTACCGTTAATAACGATTCCGCTGCCAACACCTGTGCCCAGTGTGATAACAATAAAATCTTTCATACCACGGGCAACACCGTAAGTCATTTCTCCAATAGCTGCCGCATTTGCATCGTTAGTAAGCGCGACAGGAATACCGCCCAGCTTTTCACTGATTAGCTGAGCCAAAGGAATTTTACCCTTCCAGGGAAGGTTCGGTGCGAATTCAATACAGCCATTAAAGTAGTTTCCATTAGGAGCTCCTACGCCAACACCTTTGATTTTATCGGGACCACCAGCCTGAGCTATAACCATTTCAAGCCCTTTAGCCAACTCAGCAATGTAATCATTTACATCAGCAAATTTACCAGTCTTAATTGATCCACTGTACAATATAGTACCTCTAGCATCCACAACGCCAAACACAGAATTAGTACCGCCAATATCGATACCTACCACATAAGGTTTTTCCATGATTTATATTTATATGATTAATAATGAATTTATAGGAAGCAAATATAAGATGAATATGTAAAACCATCAATGCTTTAACTACTAAAAAAAGTAGAAACACCTAATATTTATCTTTTAAGACCAAACCATTATTGTAAAATATGTATTTTTTATTATATTTTTGTATTTTAATGATTCCAACATTAGTTATATAAACGAATAAGAACCATTTATTTTAGAAGGCTTTTCAATAATTTTCTATACAAATACGTTAAATAAATTAGTTAAATTTATTTAATTATAAGTACCTTGCGATACAAGGTATTAAGTCAGTACCTATATTTGTGCAATAAAAAAATAACTGGTATTCTGCAACTTCTGAGAAAAACCATGCGTCTAATATAAAAAAGTGCAATAAACTATGATTCATCTTGACGGAATAAACAAAACGTATTACAACGGTGCTCCTCTGCACGTATTGAAAGGTATAGATCTGAATATAGAGAAAGGTGAGATGGTTTCCATCATGGGAGCTTCAGGTTCAGGAAAGTCCACATTACTAAATATTCTTGGCATTTTAGACACCTACGATACGGGTACCTATATGCTCAACAATCAGCTGATCCAGAATCTGAATGAAACCCGTGCGGCTGAATTAAGGAACCAAATGATAGGCTTCATTTTCCAATCATTTAATCTTATTTCATTCAAAAACGCAATGGAAAATGTAGCCCTCCCATTGTACTATCAGGGAATGAAAAGAAAGAAGAGAAATGAATTAGCCATGGAATACCTGGATATGGTAGGTTTACGGGAATGGGCCGACCATATGCCTAACGAATTGTCGGGAGGGCAAAAGCAACGTGTAGCCATTGCCCGTGCACTAATTGCCAAACCGCAAATAATTTTGGCAGACGAACCTACCGGAGCACTAGACAGCCATACTACACTTGAAGTTATGGATCTGCTTCGAAATGTTAACAGGGAAGGAATGACAATGATAATAGTTACACATGAGCAATCTGTTGCAGATGTAACAAAGAAGATCATTCGTCTGTGCGACGGACAAATAGAATCTATCGAAAAAGGAAACGGCCATGTTTGATTTTGATAATTTTAGAGAGATATTCGGCACAATTAAGAAAAATAAACTTCGGACTTTTCTTACGGGATTCTCTGTTTCATGGGGAATTTTTATGCTGATTGTTTTACTTGGTGCAGGTAACGGGCTTCGCAACGGAGTTATGTATAATTTCCGTAACATGGCGATGAACAAGGTAGAGGTATGGCCTCGTTTTACCACCTTGCCTTATAAAGGGATGCAGACTAACCGGCCTATTACTTTCAAAGAAGAAGACTATGTAGCCATTAGCCGTGAACACTCCGAAATAGATCTAAAATCGGCCACCATCAACCATAGCGACACGTTGTTTTATGGCAGAGAATATAACAACTGCCAGCTTAACGGTATTTTCCCCGCCTACTCAGGTATCAATTTTGTTGAGATGCAGGCAGGAAAAGGCCGTTTTATCAACGATCTGGATATACAACAAAAACGAAAAGTAGTTGTAATCAGTCCCCGGATGGAGGAAGTTCTTTTCAGAAAGGAAAGCGCTTTAGGAAAATATGTAAGGGCTGGATCGGTAATGTATCAGGTTGTTGGTGTATACAAAGACGATAATAAAAGCAACGATGCCCCCTGCTATATTCCTTTTTCGACCGGACAATCACTTTATAGCTCAGGCTATGGTTTAAATCAGCTTTCCTTCACCATTACAGGTGTTAATACGGAAGACGAAAATACCTCGTTTGAAGATCGTTTCCGCCAACGAATGGGTCGCAGACATCAGTTTGATCCGGCCGACAAGAGTGCAATAGGTATGTGGAATACAGCGAACGAATTCAGAATGTTCAACAGTATGATGAACGGGATTCTTGCATTCGTATGGATTGTAGGTATTGGAACATTAATTGCAGGTATTGTTGGGGTAAGTAACATTATGCTTATCAGTGTTAGGGAACGGACCAAGGAGTTTGGTATCCGCAAAGCTGTTGGAGCAACGCCTTTATCCATATTAAAACTTGTGATTTTTGAATCCATAATAATTACGGCCATCTTCGGCTATATTGGGATGATTCTGGGAATTGGACTAACGGAATTAATAAATTATGGAATGCAAGCATCTGGCATGGGTGAAGCCGCCGGACAAGATGATATTTCGATGTTCAGGGACCCGACAGTTAGTCTTACAATTTCGCTTGTATCTACAGGGATACTCATTTTAGCTGGAGTTCTTGCCGGATATTTCCCCGCACAAAAGGCAGTAAAGATTACAGCTATTGAAGCAATGAGAGCCGAATAAATAATATAAACCACAAAAGAAAATATGTTTGATTTAGACAGATGGCAAGAAATATGGGTTACCATCACCCGTAATAAGACAAGAAGTCTCCTTACATGCTTTGGTGTTTTCTGGGGTATCCTGATGCTTGTACTACTATTAGGCTCCGGAACCGGATTAAAAAATGGCATGATGGAAGGGACTCGTGGTTTTTCGACCAACTCCATATTCATTTTCACGAATCAGACCAGCGAATCCTACAAAGGATTCAACAAAGGTCGTTACTGGAATATGCGTAACAGGGATGTTGAAAGCATTATGAAAAATGTAAAGGGTATAGATGCCATATCCCCCATTATTTGGGGCAACAGCTCCGATAAAAATGTTGTTTACGGACAGCTGTCGGGTACGTACAACGTAAAAGGTGTATTTCCCGATTACTTTAAAATAGAAAGTCAGGATATATTCTACGGCAGGTTGCTGAATGATATTGACCTGCAAGGGAAGCGAAAGGTATGTCTCATTGGAAAAAACGTGAATGAGGTTCTGTTCAAAAATCAAAACCCCTGTGGAAAGTTTGTACGTGTAAACGGGCTATATTATCAGGTAGTTGGTGTAATTAAAGGCAAAGCTTCCGGATTAAATCTGGGTGGGCGATCCGAAGAAAGCATCTATATACCTTTTTCAACCATGCAGCAAACGTTAAACCAGGGAGACATTCTTCATTTTCTTTGCATCAGTGCAATTCAAGGGTATTCTGTTGAGAAAGTCATAGCAGATACAAAGCAGATATTACAGGCTCAAAACGAAATATCTCCTACCGACCCTCAGGCTTTACAGATAATAAATGTGGCGAAACAATTTGACACATTCAATATGCTGTTTATTGGAATCGACTTTCTGGTTTGGCTTGTAGGAATGGGTACGCTATTGGCTGGAGTAATCGGAATCAGTAACATTATGATGGTTACCGTAAAGGAAAGGACAAAAGAGATTGGGGTACGAAGAGCTTTGGGAGCGAAGCCTTTTAACATCATTACTCAAATCATGAGTGAGAGTCTGGTACTAACAACTATGGCAGGACTTATAGGTCTGACATTGGGGGTGTTTATTCTGGACATTGTAAACAAAATGTTATCAAACCAGGAAGTAACGCGTGAAACATTCTTTATCAATCCTGGCGTTGATATCGATACAGCCCTTTACGCATCAGGCGTATTACTAATAAGTGGTATGGTAGCCGGACTTATCCCTGCCTGGAGAGCGATGCAGATCAAAGCAATAGATGCAATCAGAGAAGAATAGTTTAAAATCAAATACAATAAAATAGAATTAGCAGTATGAAAAAAATCAATGTGAAAAAGATCTTACGCATCATCTTTCTTGTGATGATAGGCGTTGCCGTTCTCGGTACATTTTACTTCTTATGGAAAAAGTCACAGCCGGTTGTAACTGTATATGAAATAGTAAAACCAACCCGCGATACGATTGTCACGAAAACTGTAGCTACGGGAAATGTGGAACCAAGGTTCGAGATTCTTATAAAACCACAGATTAGTGGAATTATTTCAGAGCTTACTAAGGAAGCCGGAGAGATGGTGAAAGAAGGTGAAATTATAGCAAAGATCAAAGTTATCCCCGAAATGGTTCAGCTAAACAGTGCAGAATCCAGGGTTAAACTAGCTCAAATCAGCCTTTCTCAGATTGAAGAAACATACAAACGGGATAAACAATTACACAATCAAGGGGTAATTGCCAAAGAAGATTTTGAACTATCAGAAGCTAATTACAAGAAAGCAAAGGAAGAAGCTCAGAATGCCCAGGATGCGCTCGAGATTATACGTGACGGTATCGCTAAAAATTCGAAAGTAGCAAGTACCACATTAGTACGCAGTACAATTACCGGAATGATACTGGATATCCCTATCAAGGTAGGAAACTCAGTAATTCAATCAAACAGCTTTAATGACGGAACAACAATTGCCTCTGTTGCCAATATGAACGATATGATTTTCAAGGGAACTGTAGATGAGACTGAAATCGGGCGTATTCATGAAGGGATGCCTATCAAACTTACAGTAGGTGCCATGGAAAGCCGTACATTTGATGCCATGCTCGAGTATGTATCACCAAAGGGTGTAGAAACAAACGGAGCCATATTATTTGAAATAAAGGCAGCAGTAACGATTCCGGGGGATGCATTTATACGGGCAGGATATAGTGCCAATGCCGAGATAGTTCTTAAAAAAGCAGAAAATATTATCACAGTTCCGGAAAGCACAATCGAATTCAGCGGAGACTCTGCTTTTGTTCAATTAGTAAAAAAGGAGAAACCTGAACAGGTATTTGAAAAACACCTTGTAAAGGTTGGACTTAGTGATGGAATCAAAATTGAGATTAAAGAAGGGCTGACCGTAAAGGATAAGGTTCGCGGTGCTGCCATCGATCCCAAAAAGAAATAATCTAACAACCTCCAAAAGATGAAAAGAATTATATTATACTTGCCTGCACTCCTGATTTGCTGGAGTGTGCAGGCACAGAGCCCAGCCAAGAAGTGGACGTTGGAAGAGTGCATTACCTATGCAATTGAACACAACATTGACCTAAAGCAGAAAGAACAAGATCAGGAAAGTCGTAAAGTAGATCTTAGTACAAGTAAGAATAGCTGGCTTCCAAGTCTGAACGCAAATCTGGGACAGAACTTCGACTTTGGACGTTCACCTTCTAAAACCGGGGTGATTGTAGACCAGAATTCGGCGAACTCCTCTTTCTATCTGCAGACGTCTATGCCTATCTTTGATGGATTCAAAATTCCGAACGACATCAAAGCAAGAAAGCTTGATTTACAGGCTGCCACCGAGAACCTGAATAAAGCAAAAGAAGACCTTGCGATCAATGTTGCTTCTTATTTTGTTGAAGCTCTTTATAACAAGGAACTACTAACCGTAGCAGAACTTCAGGCTGCGTTAAGCACCGAGCAGGTTACAAGAACAGAATCTCTTGTAAATGCAGGAAAAGTGCCTTTATCTCAGCTGTATGACATCAAAGCACAGCAAGCAAAGGACGAGGCATCACTAACTGAGGCTAAAAACAATGTAAACCTGTCCTTACTCAACCTGGCTCAGATGCTGGAACTTGAACGGACTGGTCAGTCGTTGGACATAAGTGTACCCGAAATTGAAGATGCAATTGAGAAATACATGACCAGTATTCTGCCTCCGGATGTGGTTTACAACAATGCCGTTGCAGTAAAACCTCAGATAAAAGAACAGGAATATCTGCTGGAAAGCCAGAAAAAAATGCTTAAGGTAGCACAAGCTGGCTATTTTCCAAAGCTCGATTTCAGCGCCAGTTATAGCAATGGGTACTATCATTATTCCGGAGGTACTGATATTGTAAATTCATCGTTTAGCGATCAGCTTAACCAGAATGGCAGAAAAACGATCGGGTTTAGTCTCAGTATCCCTCTATTTAACCGCTTTCAGACACGTAACAACGTAAGAAGCAGCCGAATTGCCATTCTGAACCGCGAGTTAATGATGGAAAACAGTAAAAAAGTGCTTTATAAGGAAATTCAGCAGGCTTACTTTAATGCTACAGCTGCCCAGGAAAAATACAAAGCAACCGGAAAGTCCGTATTGGCAAGTAAAGAAGCATTCGGATACGCTGAGAATAAATACAATGCTGGAAAAAGCACAGTTTACGAATACAGTGAATCGAAAACTAAATATTCACAAAGTCTTTCGGAACAAATACAAGCAAAGTACAACTATATATTCAGAGCTAAAATTCTGGACTTTTATAATGGCATTCCAATCAAACTTTAACTAATTACGCACACACACGAAAAAAGGGCTGCCCGTTAAACGGAGCAGCCCTTTTAAATATTATTTACTGCAGATTAATCTACGTTCAATGTAACGCGATTAAATGCAACAACTGTAAGCGTTTTGCTCTGTTTGTGAAGATATTCGTCGATAGTCATCTTTGAATCCTTTACAAATTCTTGTTGTAACAAAGTGTTTTCCTTGTAAAACTTCTGTAAAGCACCTTGAGCGATACGATCCAGTAAATTTTCTGGTTTGCCTGACTGACGAGCTTTGTCACGGGCAATTTCCATTTCTGTATCAAGAACTTTCTGTGAAACTTCTTCCGGACGAACAGCTACAGGATTCATAGCAGCAACCTGCATAGCAACGTCGCGACCTACCTGATGGTCTACAACTTCGTTGAATGCAACGATAGTAGCCAACTTGTTTCCCGGGTGAATATAAGCAACAGCATTCTCGCCGTTAACGAATTGATAGAAACCAAGTTCCATCTTTTCGCCAGTTACACCAATACGGTCTGTGATGTGTTCTTGAATTGAACGTCCGTCTGCTAAAGCAGAAGCCAAAAGAGCTTCAAGCGTTTCGGGCTTTTTGTCCATAGCCACATTCAGGATATCCTGAGTTAAGCCAACAAATTGTTCGTTCTTTGCAACAAAGTCAGTTTCACACTTCAAAGCTACGATTGCAGCAAATCCAGCGTTTTCGGATGCTAACACACAACCTTCAGAAGCATCGCGATCTGAACGTTTTGCGGCAACAGCCTGACCTTTTTTACGGATAATTTCCATTGCTTTGTCGAAATCACTTCCAGCTTCTTCCAAAGCTTTCTTGCAATCCATCATTCCCGCTCCGCTCATTTTGCGAAGGTGAGAAATATCAGCCATTGTAACTGCCATAATCTTATATTTTATATTGTTTTGTAATCGTCTTCTTTATTAAAAAAACAATGTGTCAACTTGCAGATTAACGAAGCGAATCATTAAGCGGCAGGATTGACACATTGAAGTATTATTGATATATTATTCTTCTATATCCTTAACGAACTTTCCAACAACCCGCGCATTCAACGCTTCTTCGTCTTCTTTTTTCGTTCTCTTAACACCTGCCTTAGCTTTGCGTTCTCTTTTAGGAGCTTCGCCTTCGCCTGCAGCTTCGGTATCAATCTTTTCTGCCTTACGTTCCTGCAAACCTTCGTTCATTGCTTCGCAAATTGCGCCAAGAATAACTTCTACAGATTTTGTAGCATCATCATTAGCAGGGATTACGAAGTCAATATTGTTAGGGTTAGAGTTTGTATCCACCATAGCGAATACAGGTATACCCAAACGGTTAGCTTCACGAACAGCAATATGTTCTTTCATTACATCAACAACGAACAAAGCAGAAGGTAAACGAGTTAGGTCTGCAATAGAACCTAATGTTTTTTCCAGCTTAGCACGCTGACGATTAATCTGAAGTTTTTCTCTTTTTGAAAGATTATCAAATGTACCGTCCTTTGTCATTTTATCGATCGTGGTCATCTTCTTGATGGCCTTACGGATAGTTGGGAAGTTGGTAAGCATACCACCAGCCCATCTTTCGATAATATAAGGCATGCCTACAGAAGCAGCCTTGTCAGCAACGGTTTGTTTAGCTTGTTTTTTGGTAGCAACGAAAAGTACTTTCTTACCGGCCTTAGCCATTTGTTTTAAGATTTCGGCAGCTTCGTCTACTTTAGCAACTGTTTTATATAAATCAATGATATGAATACCATTGCGCTCCATAAAAATATAAGGAGCCATAGCTGGGTTCCACTTTCTTTTTAAGTGTCCGAAGTGAACGCCGGCTTCTAATAACTGATCAAAATTAACTCTTGACATTGTTTTGTTTTTAAATCGTTTACATTCTGTTTAACACACAATCATCAGGTAGTTCTCCGGCAAATCATCATGCAAAAGAAATCCTAATAATTTAGATACTAAACGCTTCTTACTTGCAAGAAACTCACAAATAACATTAACGTTTGCTGAACTGGAATCTCTTGCGTGCTTTTGGTTGTCCCGGTTTCTTACGTTCAACTGTACGTGGGTCACGGGTAACAAAGCCTTCAGATCTCAAAGCAGACTTGTCTTCTGGATTGATCTTAATCAAAGCGCGGGCAATTGCCAAACGAGCTGCTTCAGACTGACCCTTAAAACCACCACCATCAAGATTAATTCTAATGTCATATTGTTCTGCAACGTTCAATTTTGCCAAAGGCTGCTTAACAATAAACTGAAGAATAGTTGAAGGGAAGTAAGTTCCAAGATCACGTTTATTGATTGTAATCTTTCCTGTTCCTTCGCTAACGAATACGCGAGCAACTGCAGCTTTACGTCTTCCTATTGCATTTACTACTTCCATACTAGTTATTTAAGTGAGTTTATATCAATTGTTTTGGGCTGTTGAGCTTCGTGCTTATGCTCAGTACCTGCATACACATACATGTTGCCAAGTAATTTAGCACCAAGACGATTCTTTGGTAGCATACCCTTCACTACTTTTTCAAACAAACGACGTTCACCCTTCTTCATCAATGAAGCTGGAGTTGAAGCAATTTGTCCACCAGGATATCCGGTGTATCTCAAATAAATACGATCGTTCCACTTATTTCCAGTTAGAACGACTTTGTCTGCATTGACAATAATTACATTATCACCACAATCAACGTGAGGAGTAAAGTTGGGTTTGTACTTACCACGCAAAAGCTTTGCTACTTTCGCGCAAATACGACCCAAAGACTGACCTGTTGCGTCAACGATCACCCATTCTTTGTTTACAGTTGCTTTGTTTGCAGAAATGGTCTTAAAACTTAAAGTATCCACTTGCTTAAAAATTAATTTAATTAATAACTCAAAAAACAAATTCTTTAGCATGAGTTCCTTCGGACACATGAAGTAACAACACGCTAAGAATTAAACTCTTAGTACAATTTGATAATAATCGGCTTGCAAAGGTAGGGCTTTTCTTTAAATAAAAAAACTTTTATCTATCTTTTTAACAGGCAACATAAAGCAAATCAAGACTAACGAAAAAAATAGCCCAAAGAGAAGGTTATATTATTCTGAAAAACTGATGAGGCACCCTGAGGTTTTTCTGACAGTCTGTCCAGTGTTCCACAAGTTGAATTTATACCAAAAAAAACATCCTTATAAATTGCATTCAACCCTACATTAACTCCCAGGTCAAAGGGCTTCAAGTCGCTCTCCTGGGCTTGTCCGAATTTAATATCATAATCTGTTTCTCCGGTCTTCATATTTCCGAAAAGAGAAAAGTCAAGAACAGGTCCCACAGCAATTCCCAACTTTACTTCATTAATAGGGATGGTATACACTGCATTTACCGGGAACTGTAATGAGTAGTAATAACAAGAATGTTTGGTTGCAGTAGTACCACTTTCGAAAGAAGAATAAGATCCTCCCTGATTAACCAGAGCAATTTCCGGGCGCAAAGAAAAACGGCGGTACAAAGGTATATCCACCATGCCAGCTACACTAAATCCCAAACGGGCACCAGAAGTAGGAGTATCATCTATCTTTTGAACAAGAGCTGAAGATCCAATCCCTGCCCTAATCCCAAACGCCACCTGTGCATAAGCAGGCACCATCATCATCAACACAATACAAATCAGCAGTATTTTTTTCATGGAATGTTTTATTTAGTGAATCATCTGAGAAACAAAGATATACTTTTTTTGTATTCTCAAAACCTATGCAACTGTTTTTAATATAAAATAGCTATTCAACTTACTTGAAATACATGGCTAACCTTTTTAGAATAATTTATTTAGAGTTATCTACATTCATTTTAAAGTATGAAAACTCTGCAGGATTTTTGGAATCTCCGGAATGGATAAGACCTGGGCGAGCTACTCTGTCCCATCTTACTAAATAGCTATAATCTGCGGAATTTGTTGTACCAGGTAAAGATTTCCAGGTAACCCCGTCTTTACTCCAGAAAAAAGTTGCAAGACAACCTTTGGTAACCTTCATTTTCAAGAATAACTTTGCGGCAGGAAGCGTAATCTCACTTACCGTACTTTCTGCACCGTCCTTAATCTGTTTTAGAACAAGTTTATTTTCTTTACAACCATAAGCAATCAGGTTCTTATCGTCTCCGTAAAATGTAAGACCTTTAAAACTCTGGTTTTGGTTTATTACTTGTGTTTCGATCGAATAATCCGGAGATACAGGTCGTACACATAAGGCAGAGCTAACCGAAGTTCCGTCCGTTGACTTACCAGACAGCAACAGGTTTCCATTTTTCATCTCGGCTTTCACATCCGATATAGCGTAATTCCAAGTCCATTCGTTAGCAAGCTTATTTCCTTCAAAAGCATCTTCAAAGTCAGAGACTGGCAGTTGCACAGTTTGGGGAAAGGGAACAGTAAGCTTTTTTGCCGGGACATTCCCCGAAGAAAAGTGTATCCATCCATCAGCACCAACCTTCATTTCTTCCAAAATAGGCTGGCGTCCGCCATAAAATTCTGCTCCGGAAAGATAAGCGTGACAGATATAAAACATACGGCCGTCGGGTGTTGTAGTCATTGTTCCATGCCCGCAAGACAAAAATCCATCTCCCCCGGCAAGTATGGGAT
>JAGPJL010000184.1 GCA_018054455.1 Parabacteroides sp. | reverse complement strand
AATCCTACAGAAATCCTTCATCATAAACTGGTTATCCAGTTTATGATGAAGGATATAATGCTTATTTAATGAGTAACCTTTATGGAGGTTGTTCTTATTCCACAGTAACCGATTTAGCCAGATTACGAGGTTGATCCACATCTTTGCCTTTGCAAACCGCTATATGGTATGCCATTAACTGCAAGGGGATGGTGGTGATCAGCGGGTCGAGGCATTCCGTAGTTGCAGGAAGTTCGATACACATATCTGCTAATTTAGAAATTACCTCGTCTCCCTCGGATACAAAAGCAATAACTCTTCCTTTACGGGCCTTGATTTCCTGTATATTACTCAGAATCTTTTCGTACATGCCGTTGTGAGTGGCAATAACTACTACCGGCATTTCTTCGTCTATAAGGGCGATTGGTCCATGCTTCATTTCTGCGGCCGGATACCCTTCGGCATGAATGTAAGAGATTTCCTTTAGTTTCAAAGCTCCTTCGAGAGCAACCGGATAACTGTAACCTCGTCCAAGATAGATAAAGTTGTGCGCATAGGTGAATGTCTTTGCTATATCGGCAATCTGAGTGTTCGTACTGATAGCTTTAGCCATCTTGTCTGGTATGCGCTGAAGTTCGCTTACCGTACTTAAAAACTCTTCTTCACTGATGGATTTCTTTTCGTGAGCCAACGTTAGCGCCAGCATGGCAAGTACAGTTACCTGACCTGTAAAAGCTTTGGTTGAAGCCACACCAATTTCCGGACCCACGTGTATGTATGAACCTGTATGTGTTGCCCGGGGAATGGATGAACCTACCGAATTACAGATACCGTAGATAAAAGCTCCCCTACTTCGTGCCAATTCAATTGCCGCAAGTGTATCGGCTGTCTCACCGGACTGAGAGATGGCTATAACAACATCATTTTCGTCAATTACCGGATCTCTGTAGCGGAACTCCGACGCATATTCTACTTCTACCGGTATGCGGCAAAAACTTTCTATAAGGTGTTTACCGATAAGACCGGCGTGCCAGGAGGTACCGCAAGCCACAATGATAAACCGTTTGGCTTTGAGTAACTTTTCTTTATGGTCGATCACGGCCGACAAAACCACATTGGTTCCTTCCACATTGATTCTTCCTCGCATGCAGTCGCGGATGCAGTTAGGTTGTTCGAAGATTTCCTTTAGCATAAAGTGGGGATAGCCACCTTTTTCCAGCTGTCCTATATTAAGGGCAACTGTCTGTACCTCGGGAGTTACTGAAACGTTGTGAATATTAACAACCTTCAGTTTCTCTCCACAACGCATCAAGGCAATCTCTTCATCTTCCAGATAAACAACCTGGTCGGTATATTCGACGATGGGAGTTGCATCCGAAGCAAGGAAAAATTCGTTTTCGCCGATACCTACCACAAGCGGACTACTTTTGCGTGCTGCAATAATCTCGTCTGGATGTTCTTTGTCCAATACAGCAATGGCATATGCGCCAATAACCTCACGAAGAGCCAACTGCACAGCAGTGAGTAAATCCAGTCCTTTGGATACCTTTATGTATTCAATAAGTTGCACCAGTACTTCCGTATCCGTGCTGCTTTTAAAGGAGTATCCCTTTTGTTGCAACCGGTCTTTAAGTACCGCGTAGTTCTCAATAATTCCATTGTGAATCAACGCAATCTTTTCGGAAGACGAGTAGTGGGGGTGAGCATTAGCCTGACAAGGTTCTCCGTGCGTTGCCCAGCGTGTATGAGCAATACCAATTGTACCCGAAATATCTTTTTGTGAAATATAGGCCTCCAGCTCGGACACCTTTCCTTTAGCCTTATACACATTTAATTCAAGGGCTTTATTTATAATAGCAACACCGGAACTGTCATATCCACGGTATTCAAGTCGTTTCAATCCTTTGATTAGAATTGGGTATGCCTCACGCATCCCAATATAGCCGACGATTCCACACATAGTATCAATATTGTTTTTACATTAATTGGTCGCAAAGATAAAGATATAAATTGCAAACAGATTTTATTTATATTAATTTTTTGACATGTGAGGTTTATTTGTCTTTAATACAAACAAATTGGTAGTTATTTGCAGGTTTAATTCTCAAAGTGAAACTCGGTTTTATTCGCAATTGCAATCACATGCAGGTTTTAATCCTGTTACTGTGATCGAAAAGATACCGGTCTTGCCCGTTTTAAACTCAGTAAGAGTATCGCCTTCCAGGTATTTTTCCAAAACTTCATCCGGCAGCAACACCGGTTTTTGTTTTTCTATTTTTACATGTTGGAAACCTGCGCTGAAAATTTCAATCATATAGTATTTTTTCTGAATGGCACCGGCTATACATCCCGTGTACATTTCCGATGCTTCAGCCAACTCTTTCGGAAGTTCTCCCTCAAGAACAATGTCTGAAATGCAAAAACGACCCCCAGGTTTCAATACTCTGAATATTTCGCGGAATATTTTATTCTTTGCAGGAAGTAGGTTCAGAACGCAATTACTTATCACTACATCAACAGAATTTCCGCCTACAGGCATGTTTTCAATATCCCCCTTGCGAAAGCTGACATTCCTGAATCCGGCTTTCTCTGCATTTTCATTTGCTTTGTCAACCATAGCCGGAGTAAAATCAATTCCTATAACCTTACCCGTTTCTCCCGTCAATGCCCTTGCAACAAAACAATCATTGCCTGCGCCGGATCCCAGGTCCAATACGGTGTCTCCCTTTTTTATTCCGGCATACTCTGTGGGTAACCCGCATCCCAGAGCAAAATCTGCATCTGGGTTATATCCTTCCAGCATTGTATAGCTTTCACTCATGCCCCCTGCATTGCCCTGAGAGCAACATCCGGAATTACAGCAGGAAAATGATTTATCGGCCAAAGTTATTTCACCGTATTTTTCCTTTACAAGATCTTTGATTTTTTGCTTATTCTTCATAATGCGAATATTTTAATATTTACAATAGGTTTAACAACCTTCTCTTTCAGTCAAATACATCACTTCTAACTTTACTAATGTTTGTGTGTTGCTATTTGAATAAAAACTTATAGTTCGTAAATATACGAATAAGTTTAATGGACAAAGAAAATTATATAAAATTTTAAGGCTTTGCTTTATTCCTCCTATATCGAAAAAAAATAATGATTTCTTTTGAATATATTGTTTTGTTCGTATATTTGCGAACATGTTTGCCGGGATAAGACAAGCATTTTTTTTGAGATATATGTTCGTAGTTTTGCGAATTACGAAGGATGTTAAACTTTAATTGTAAACGATATGGATATTAAGATTTTAGGGACAGGATGTTCAAGTTGTAAGGCTTTGTATGAAGTGGTAAAACAGGCAGTGCAAGAAGAAGCTATAGAAGCTTCAGTCATTAAAGAGGAAGACTTGATGAAGATTATGGAATACAATGTGATGAGTCTGCCGGCGTTGGTAATTAATGAAAAAGTTGTTTCTGCCGGCAAGAAACTTACTGTGAATCAAGTGAAAGAACTTATAAATAAATAATACTTAGATCATGAATAAATTATTAATTGCATTATTCGCAACCATAGTAAGTGTTACTTCGTTTGCTAAAGGAGGTGAGCCTTTGCCTGCAACAACAGATTCTAAAAAAGACGTTGTGGAGGTTCTTTATTTTCATGGAAAGCAACGTTGCATTACATGCAAAAGTATTGAGAAACATACAAAAGATGTTCTTACTGCTTATTTTGCTGATCAGGTAAAAAATGGGAAAATTGTATTCCGGGTTATTGATATATCAGAGCCTGCTAACGAGAAGATTGCTGAAAAATATGAAGTTACCTGGTCATCATTATTCATCAACAAATGGAAAGGCGGAAAAGAGAAAGTAAATAATATGACTGAGTTTGGATTTTCTTATGCAAAATC
>JAGPJL010000009.1 GCA_018054455.1 Parabacteroides sp. | reverse complement strand
TCGGTGGATGCGGGAACATCTGCCGGCATTTTTTTATACTGTTCTTAAACCATAGGCTCAAATTCTTTTAAGGTTCAACAATATGAGTTTTTTAATAATCGTTCTATTTAATTGTTATAATATTTTTTTCTTCATCTTTTTCAAACCTGAATGAATAAGCCTTCTGAAGCGTTCGTAAAACACTCTCGATGCCATCCCTCTGACGAAATTTTGCGGTAAACTTATTTTTAATCAGTTCGTTGTTGTTAACGTGAATGGTTACATCATAATACAGTTCCAATTTCTTCACCATCTCACTAAATGTAACATCATCAAAAGAATATATACCTGTACGCCACAAAAGAAGGTTTTCATTTTTATACGTTGTCTTAAAAAGCTTATTTCCTCTTAGTTCGGCAGTTTCCGATGGTTTAAGAAGCATGGTACGAGAAGCATCATTATTATCCGAAATTCTCACAGATCCTTCAACCAACGTGGTGGTAAAGTCGGCTTTCCCTTTATAGGCAAACACATTAAACTTAGTTCCGAGAACACGGATGTTCATTTTTTCGGTCGAAACAATAAAAGGAACTTTTTTATTATGTTTAACCTCAAAGTAAGCTTCGCCATCCAATTCAACCCGGCGAACATTATCAGAAAATTTATTTGGATACTTAAGAGTGGAGCTGGCATTCAGCCACACAACCGTACCATCATACAAAGTCATCTTAGCCCGTTGTCCTGCAGGCGTCGAAAATTCTTCGTATCCTGCGATAGCATCCTTTGTAAATGAGGGTTCGAATTGGGTTAAGACTGCCCAAGTAGCAGCAACAGCCACAACAACTGCTGCTGCATACCCCAACACGGGTCTAATATACTTTACGAAGTAACGTTTCTTTTCGTTCTTTTTAAATTGTGCAAGCTTAAAAGCTGCAAGTTTATGATTGGCTGGTATAGATAAAGAAGACAATGCCCAGGCATTCTGCATCCCGGCAAACACTTTCTTGTCTTCAGGCGATTGCTGAAGCTTTTGAAAGAGTTCTTTCTTTTCCTGTGGAGACATTTCTCCATTAAAATATCTTATAAATAAATCGTGCATTTCTTGGGCATTTGATATAAGAGCGATTGGGGGAAAGTTTACCACCAATCAAAAGCTTAAAATAAACATAGTTTAACAAATAAATAAAAAAATCAGCAAGGGAAGGTAGTCTTTTAGTTCTTCCCGCAGCTTTTTTAATGCAATGGAAATCTGGCCTTCCACCGTATTTACAGAAAGATTGAGTTCTTCTGCAATTTCTTTATACTTTTTTCCTTCAATTCGACTCTTAATGAATATGAGCCTGCATCTTTCCGGGAGTTTATCAATGGCTTGCTGAAGCAGTGTTTCAATATCCTCATCCGATTCAAGGCTTTGATTAAACGATTCCAGTGCATACAACTTTATATTAAGCTCTGCGTTGTATTCGTTTTGAATGGTTTCCGTGTATGTCTGAGCTACCATATTATGGCGGAGAAAATCGATGCATTTGTTTTTCACCAAAGTAAAAAGATAGGCTGTAAGACTAATGTTCACCCGCAATACTTCCTTTTTTTCCCAAAGCATCAGGAATACATCCTGTACAATATTTTCTGCATCTTCATCAAATAAAACATACTCTTTGGCGAATAGGAACAACCTGGAGAAATTATTGATATATATGGTATCAAAATCCCCCCTTACACTTAATACGTTTGGTCTATCTTCCTGATATATCATACTGAATAATGGATAACTCTCTGATTGTACGAACTAATTGTATCCTATAGATTGTTTTCTGAAATGCAAATGTACATTTTTTTTTAGATTTATACACAATTGTTTTAAATCATACACCATTCCTATTATTTTAAGAACTATATTTTCTGTTTGTTTTCTTTAATAAAACGTATATCTTTGCTTATGTTAAATTCTTTAATTTACTTACTGTTATGAAAAAAAGTGTTTTATTCTTATTCTTATTGTCATTATTCTTTACTTGCAAGGCTTCTTCCATTAAAGAGCAATCGAATAAAAATCTTTTTCTTGGAATAAAAAATCAACATGTAATTACTCCGGATGGTAAACCATTTCTTATCCAGGGTATCAATCTGGGAAACTGGCTTAATCCGGAAGGATATATGTTTCTGTTTAAAGATGTGAGCTCATACCGTTTGATAGACCAGGCCTTCCGTGAAATGGTTGGTCCCGATTTCACAGACCAGTTCTGGAAAGCGTTCAAAGACAATTACATCACCCGCGAGGATATCGCCTACATTAAACAAACGGGAATGAATTCCATACGCCTCCCCTTTCACTATAAATCTTTTACTGAAGAGGATTACATGGGTTTAAAAAGCAATCAGGATGGTTTTGCCCGGATAGATAGTGTTATTAAATGGTGTAAGGAGGAAGGTCTTTACATAATTCTTGATATGCACGACGCTCCCGGCGGTCAGACTGGCGATAACATTGACGACAGTTACGGATATCCATGGCTGTTTGAAAGCGAAGAAAGTCAACAGTTATTCTGCGAGATATGGAAGAAAATCGCAAATCGATACAAAGATGAGCCTGCAATCTTAGGGTACGATCTGCTTAACGAACCCATCGCCACTCACTTTAACAATAAGGAGGAGATTAACAAGCACCT
Source organism: Parabacteroides sp. (assembly GCA_018054455.1). Lineage (GTDB taxonomy): Bacteria > Bacteroidota > Bacteroidia > Bacteroidales > Tannerellaceae > Macellibacteroides. Next base: position 38,413 of record JAGPJL010000009.1, on the reverse strand, counting down.
TGTTCCTGTATATAAGAAAGGAATCGAGGCTATCCGTTCGGTAGATAAGAACCATATAATATTACTTGGTGGAGCTCAGTGGAATAGTAATTTCACGATGTTTGACGAAAAAGCAATTGACAGTAAGATGATGTATACCTGCCACCGTTATTGGTGCGATACGCTTCAAACCAACCTGCAGGACTTTGTTGATTTCCGCACCAAAGTCAATCTGCCTCTTTACATGGGTGAAACAGGAGAAAACACGGACGAATGGGTAGGTGCTTTCCGTCGTCTGATGGAGCGAAACAATATGGGCTGGCATTTCTGGCCGTATAAAAAAATGGAGAAAACAAGTTGTATGGTTCGAATTAATAAACCGGCCAATTGGGATCTTATTATTCAATATACCCAACAACCCCGTAACAACTTTAACGAGATACGTGCCGCCCGACCGGATCAGGCTTTGGTTAAACAGGCCATGCTTGAATTACTGGAAAATATGAAATTTGCGAATTGCCTAAAAAACCCAGGTTATATTGAAGCCTTGGGCATGAAACCCTAATTAGCGTACTAGTATCCTAAAAATTGTAAATGAAATCATCAAAATGAGTTAATTTAATAACTTTGGTGCTTGAATTAAAAATAAGAACTGATAACAGTATACAAAAATGATTTCAAAAGAACTTAGTGCCGACCTGGAGTTGAAATGGCAGCGGATGAGGGAAGCTATGTTGAAGGTGAATGCGGACGGATGTCTGCTAACAGTTGATGTAAACTTATATTATACAACTGGACAGATATTTAGCGGATACTTTTACCTGCCGGTTCAGGGTAATCCCTTATTTTTCGTAAAGCGTCCAAGTGGAATTAAAGGTGAACTGGTTTCATATATTCGTAAACCCGAACAGATACCTGATATATTTGCTGAAAAGGGCATTAAGATGCCTGAAAAGCTACTTTTAGAAGCTGATGAGCTAACGTACAGTGATTACATTCGCTTACAACAGCTTTTTAATCCGAAAGAAACAGGGAATGCTACTGCATTGATGCGTACGGTCCGCATGATAAAGACTCCCTGGGAGATTGAACAGTTTCGCATTTCGGCCAAACAGCATGCGGCTACTTATGCAAAGATTCCTTCTTGCTTTTGTCCGGGCATGACCGACCTTGAGTTTCAGTTTGAAATAGAAAACAAGATGCGTCAGCATGGTTCTATCGGAGTATTCAGGGCATTTGGTCCGAATATGGATATTCACATGGGGAGTATTTTGGCCGGAGATAATGCGGAAGCTCCCTCTCCCTTCGATTTTGCGCTTGGCGGTAAAGGGATGAGTCCCTCCTGCCCGCTTGGCGCCAATGGCTCTGTGCTTAAAGAGGGTATGGCAGTTATGGTTGATATGGCAGGGAATTACACTGCCTACCTAACCGACATGACCCGTGTATTTGCGGTCGGCAAACTTTCTGAACTGGCATATAAGGCCCATCAGGTTTCTCTGGAGATTCAGCATGAAGTGGAAATAACGGCAAAACCCGGCGTAGCCTGCTCTGCCTTATATAATATAGCTGCCGGTATCGCCGGGAAAGAAGGCCTTTCCGCCTATTTCATGGGAACGAAGCAGCAAGCAAAATTTGTAGGACACGGGATTGGCATCCAGATAAACGAATTGCCTGTGTTAACGCCTCGTTCGAAAGAACTTCTTGAGGAGAATATGACTTTCGCCCTCGAGCCCAAGTTTGTTATTCCGGGTACAGGGGCCGTTGGTATAGAAAACAGTTTTTTGGTAACAAGTACCGGTATAGAGAAGCTCACTCTTTTTGAAGAAGAAATTATTCATTTACTATAATTCACTTTAAATTTACAAATATGAAAAAAACGATGACCTTTCTGCTTTTGCTGGCTATACTGATAGCCCCGGTAAAAGCAGCTGAAGTCGAAAACGTAAAGCCTGTCAAGAATGTTATTTTACTTATTCCCGACGGCACATCTCTGGCTACTGTTTCTATCGCCCGCTGGTTGCAGTGGTACAATAATCCAGGTATGCCTAACCTTAACATAGACCCTTATCTGTGTGGTACGGTTCGGACGCATTCGTCCAATGCACCTATCGGAGACTCTGCGCCTACTACTTCTTGTTATATGACAGGTATTCCAAGTATTACAGGATTTGTGTCTACACATCCCTGGAGCGATGGAGATAATGATATATTTCCAATCGATTCGACCCGCGCTTATCAGCCGCTCGTAACCGTTTTGGAAGCTGCGAAAATGAAGTATGGTAAATCTACCGGATTGGTGTTTACCTGCGAATTTCCACATGCTACTCCAGCCGATTGTTCCGCTCATAGTTACAATCGTGGTAAGTACGAATGGATTGCTCCGCAGATGGCTCACAACGATCTGACGGTGGTAATTGGCGGAGGCACCTCTTTGCTTCCTGCTTCCAGTCAGTCTTACCTTGAGTCGAACGGATACGGAGTATTCAAGAATGACTTGAATGCTATGCGTTCGTACAACGGTGAAAAAATGTGGGCTTTGTTCGGTGATAAAGAAATGCCTTACGATTTGGATCGCGACACGACTGCGATTCCTTCTTTAGAGGAAATGACTCGCAAGGCAATCGAAAAACTAGCTAAAAACGAAAAAGGGTTTTTCCTGATGGTGGAAGGTAGCAAAGTTGACTGGGCTGCTCATGCAAATGATCCGGTTGGTATGGCTTCCGACTTTTTAGCTTTCGACAGAGCGTGTGGTGCTGCTATTGAATTTGCTAAACAAAATGGTGAAACTGCCGTTATTGTTGTTCCCGATCATGGCAACAGCGGTATCAGTCTGGGTGCTTCACGTTGTGGAGGATACGATAAGCTAACCAAAGATCAGCTGTTTGGACAATTCTCTCAATTTAAGCTAACAGCCGAAGGTTTTGCCAATAAGTTAAACAGCGAACCGGCATCGGAAGTACAAAACATCTTCCGTAAATATGCCGGATTTGAACTGACCAACGAAGAGCTGCAACTCCTTTACAACAACAAAGGATACAAGAACAGTCCTATTCCTCTTGAACAACGGACAAAGACTGGCGATGTTGAATCCATGTACAGCGGAGGATTATCTACCTTTATGGCTCACTTCCTTACTTCCAAAACTTGTTTCGGATTTACTACAGGAGGTCATACCGGCGAAGAAGTATTCCTTGCAGCTTATCACCCGCAAGGCACTTTACCTTTGGGAATGCACAGCAATGTGGAACTAAACCATTACCTGTGTGCATTGTTTGGCATTAACGGCGAACTTGACGCCATGTCTAACCAGACTTTTGCCAAACACACAGAGGTATTCAAGAATTATAAGTGCGAAATTGTACCTGCCAAAGACGGAAAAAGCATGCCAACGCTTGTGGTAAAAAGCAAGAAGAAACAGCTTACCATCACTCCGTTCTCCAACCTTATCCAAACAGGAAAAAAGGGTACCGAAACAATCAAACTTAATTCGGTTGTAGTATATGTAGATAAGAATAACACGTTCTATCTGCCGGCAGATCTTGCCAAGTATTTATAATCGGGATAGTATAATTTAATAAAATAGCCGGTTGTGAAAGTTACCTTTCACAACCGGCTATTTATATATAGAAGGATTACAGCAACTAGTTGGATCTCTGAAACGCAATTCTCGGCGTTCCGTTTGAAACATAGATAATGCCGCAAGGGACGAACCCGTTCTTCTTGAGTATATTTTGCATCACCAGGTTGTCATGATGTGTATCCACTCGTATGTTAGAACACTGATCCAAACACCATTGCAGACAGAAAGAACCAATGTTTTTTATTTTCCCCGATCCTGCCAAACGATGTACAACTCCGTATGGCTCGTTGTTAAGCCATTGCCCGTCTTCTATCCTGGCGTAAGTAGGATCTTCGCCCTTCATGAAAAAGAAAGTCGCAACTATTTCATTATCCTCATCAATACAAACATAGCTGTTTTGGTTGGTCATATCCCTCATCACTATTTCACGCGAAGGATAGCCGTCGATCCACTGATTCCCGTTTCCGGTCTCTTGCATAAATCGCCTCGCTCTGTCATAAATTTTCATTAGAACATCGATATCTTCCAATTGTGTCTTTCTTATCTCCATATAGTAATTATGATATCAAACGAATAATATTCTATATACAAAGATATACAGAACTATTTATTTATAACTTGCTTACCGTATATTTTTATTAAATTGCCGGAATCGATTGCGTGACAAACTTACTATCATTCAGGGCAAAAGTGAGTCTTATTTCTTGTAATAGTATTTCTTTTGCATTCATAAAGATTTTTAAACTATCACCATGAAACAAATTTTATTAGCTACAGTTTTATTGTGTTCTGCTTTTTTGCTTAAGGCGGAAACCATTAAGTCTCCCAACGGGGAAATGGCATTGAACGTGGAGCTCAAAAACGGAGTGCCCGTTTATCAATTGGACTACAAGAACCAACCTGTCATCAAGGAAAGCAAACTGGGACTGGAACTTAAGGATGGTAAGAACCTTACTGAGGGATTCGAACTTACAAAGAAGGAAACCTCATCCTTCGATGAAAGCTGGACACCGGTTTGGGGTGAGGTAAAAACCATTCGTAATAATTACAACGAACTGGCGGTTACACTTACGCAACCCTCAACCAACAGACACATACTGATTCGTTTCCGTGTGTTTGACGACGGATTAGGTTTTCGCTATGAGTTTCCGCAGCAAGAGAACCTTAATTATTTTGTAATCAAAGATGAGAAGTCGCAGTTTGCCATGACTGGCGACCATAAAGCGTTCTGGCTTCCGGGCGATTACGACACACAGGAGTACAGCACAATGACTTCAAATCTGTCTGAAATTCGGGGATTGATGGACAAGGCTATCACGCCTAACTCATCTCAGACACCGTTCTCTCCTACCGGGGTGCAGACTTCCCTGATGATGAAGAGTAAGGAAGGTCTTTATATTAATATTCACGAAGCTGCTTTGATTGATTACGCTTGTATGCACCTTAATCTGGACGATAAGAATTTTATCTTTGAATCCTGGTTAACTCCCGATGCGATAGGAGACAAAGGATATATGCAAACACCTTGTCAGTCGCCCTGGCGTACGGTGATCGTGAGCGACGATGCACGCGAGATTCTTGCATCAAAAATGATTCTGAATCTGAACGAGCCTACAAAGTTCGAGGATACTTCCTGGATTAAACCTGTTAAGTACATTGGCGTTTGGTGGGAAATGATTACAGGTAAAAGCTCCTGGGCTTATACAGATGTTCCTTCAGTAAAACTGGGAGAAACCGATTATTCGAAAACAAAGCCTAACGGAAAGCACGCTGCAAATACGACAAAAGTAAAAGAGTATATAGATTTTGCTGCTTTACATGGTTTCGACGCCGTTTTGGTTGAAGGCTGGAATGAAGGCTGGGAAGATTGGTTCGGTAAAACAAAAGACTATGTATTCGATTTTGTATCGCCTTATCCCGATTTTGACGTAAAAGAGCTCCACCGCTATGCCGCAAGCAAAGGCATTAAAATAATGATGCATCACGAAACGTCGGGTTCTGTTCGCAACTACGAACGTCATATGGATAAAGCCTATCAGTTTATGGTAGACAATGGTTACAATTCGGTGAAGAGTGGTTATGTGGGTGATATGATTCCCCGTGGCGAATACCATTACGGCCAGTGGTTGGTTAATCATTACCTGTATGCAGTGAAGAAGGCAGCGGATTATAAGATTATGGTGAATGCCCACGAAGCTGTTCGTCCTACCGGTTTATGCCGCACCTACCCTAACCTTATCGGGAATGAATCTGCCCGCGGTACAGAATACGAAGCTTTTGGCGGTAACAATGCCGATCATACTACAATTCTGCCGTTTACCCGCCTGATGGGTGGTCCGATGGATTATACGCCGGGTATCTTTGTAACCCAGGTTAACAAGATTAATCCGGATAACAATTCGTTTGTACATTCCACACTTGCCCGTCAGCTTGCTCTCTATGTTACGATGTACAGTCCTTTGCAAATGGCTGCCGATCTGCCCGAACATTACAATCAGTATCTGGATGCTTTCCAGTTTATCAAGGATGTGGCCATCGATTGGGACGAAAGCAAATACCTGGAAGCTGAGCCGGGCGATTACATTACTGTTGCCCGTAAAGCCAAAGGTTCGAACAACTGGTTTGTGGGTAACACAAGTGATGAGAACGGTCATGCTTCTAAGCTTGCCATGAACTTTCTAGATGCGGACAAAAAATACATCGCCACTATCTACAGCGATGCAAAGGATGCACACTACGAAACCAACCCGCAGGCTTATACTATCCGCAAAGGGATTGTAACCAGCAAAACCATCCTGCAGCTAAAAGCAGCTCCGGGTGGAGGATATGCCATCAGCATCATGGAAGCCCCGGATGCCAAAGCGTTGAAGGGACTTAAGAAGTTATAAGATATTTAGTTAAGTTGCCTAAAATAGGAAACTTAACTAAATAAAAAATAAATATTTGCCGGAGGTCAAACTTTTATTGATCTCCGGCATTCTATGTCAAACTATTGTAGTAATTTTGCAGCCTATTTAAGAGTGTCGATGACAACGGAGATTAAATTATTAGTCAGAATTTATTTACATAGTGCCATAACTGCATGATAAACTCCAATTACAAAGAATGGGTTTCTCGTGGTATCAGCGCCTTCAATTTCATTAAAACCCGCTGCAAAGCATGGGTTTCGAAGGGCAAGACCATTTTCAAACAATCTCCCTGGTACAAAAAACTACTACTTTCGGGTGCTACATTTCTCGTATTGTTCTTCATCTACCTTATCATGGTGGATATCAATTTCCTTTGGTTATTTGGAAAATCTCCCAGTCTTTCCAGCATCAGTAATCCAAATCAAAGCGTAGCATCGGTCATTTATAGTGCTGATGGCAAACCCCTTGGAAAGTATTTCCGTGAAAACAGAACTCCTGTCGAGTTTGATGAAATTTCCCCTATCCTGATAAAAACTCTTATTGCCACGGAAGACGAGCGCTTCTATGAGCATTTTGGCGTTGACTTGAAGGGTGTATTTGCTGCTGTAAAAGATATGACTCAGGGCAGGGCCCGCGGAGCCAGTACCATTACACAGCAGCTTGTAAAAAACATGTTTAAGGTTCGGTCGCAATATTCAAGAGGTATACTTGGTCAGATTCCCGGCTTACGCTTGCTTATAGCCAAATCGAAAGAATGGATTTCGGCAGTCAAGATCGAAATGTTTTACGACAAGAACGAAATTCTTACCATGTACCTTAACACAGTTGACTTTGGTAGCAACGCATATGGTATTAAAACGGCATGTAAGACCTATTTCAAAACCTCGCCAAAAAATTTAACCATCGAACAGTCGGCCACCTTGGTTGGATTGCTCAAAGCAACCACCACCTACAATCCGCGTGTAAATCCGAAAAACAGTCTGAAAAGACGAAATGTGGTATTGGAGAATTTGCGTAATCAGCATATTATTACTGCCGCAGAATTCGATTCGATCAAAAGAATTCCCATTAAACTGAATTACAGTGTTGAGTCTAATTACGATGGACAGGCGTTGTACTTCCGTGAAGCAGTGGCTCAATCCCTGGAAAAATGGTGCAAAGACAATGAAATGGATCTTTATTCCGATGGTTTAAAGATATATACCACATTGGATACTCGTATGCAAAAATATGCCGAAGAGGCTGTAGACACGCAAATGCGGGTGGTTCAACGTAATTTTGAAAATCACTGGGGTAGAGAAAATCCCTGGAGGGACGAGAATCACGAGGAAATTGTTGGATTCGTTGAAGACATCGCGAAAAAGACTCCTTTATACAAATATCTTGTACAAAAATATTCCGGTCAACCCGATTCGGTAACTTATTACCTGAATGAGCCACGCCGTTTAAAGGTATTTGACTATAAGGACGGTGTGAAAGACACAACTTTCAGTTGCATGGATTCGATACGCTACATGGAACGTTTCATGCACACAGGGTTTGTTGCTATGGAACCGCAAACTGGTTACGTTAAGGCTTGGGTAGGCGATATTAATTTTGAAACTTGGAAATACGACAAGGTAATTTCCAAACGTCAGCCTGGTTCTACGTTTAAACTTTTCGTTTATGCGACGGCTATTGAGAAAGGCCTTTCTCCTTGCGACACGCGTCCGGACAATTATATTACCTGGGATGTGATGGAAAAGGGTGAATTGGTAAAATGGGTCCCCCGCAATGCCAATGGCGAATATACAGGTCAGAATCTGACTCTTAAAGCCGCTTTTGCCCGTTCCATTAATACAATCGCGGTTAAATTGGCTCAGGAGACAGGCACTGAGGCAATTATTAAGACGGCTCATGCCATGGGTATAAAAACCCCGCTCAATAATATTCCATCAATCAGCCTTGGCTCATCCGATGTTTCGTTGCTTGAGTTGGTTAACTCGTACTGCACCGTTGTAAACGAAGGTAAGACCCACGATCCGGTATTGGTTACCCGAATCGAAGATCATGATGGGAATGTTTTGTACGAATACAAGCCAGTTCAAAAGCAGGCTATCACGTATGAAACTGCTTTTCTGATGACTCAATTGCTGCGCGCTGGTCTTACTGAATACAATGCAACTTCCCAGAACTTGTGGACATACGATATATTCCGTCAAAACACTGAATTTGGTGGCAAAACAGGAACCTCATCGAACCACTCTGATGCCTGGTTTGTTGGAGTAAGTCCTAATTTGGTTGGAGGAGCATGGGTTGGTGGCGAACACCGAAGCATCCACTTCCGGACAGGTAAGTTGGGTGAAGGTAGCAAAACAGCTCTTCCTATATTCGGTTTGTTTATGGAAAAAGTATTGGCTGATAACAACCTGAGCAAGTACCGCGCCAAATTTCCTAAACCAACGCAGCCCATTAACAAACAGTACGAATGCATGTCTCCGCGTCCTATAGAGAACGATTCAATTGACATGTTGAATAGCGACAGTCTGTTTATCGAGGAAGAAGAACCTGAATATATCGATGCAGAAGCTCCGGCATTATAAAAAGAAAAATCTTAAAATATAAATTAAAGCCGCCCTATTCTCGCGAATGGGACGGCTTTTCAATTATTATGAACCTTGTACCTATTTTTCTATAATAAAGGTTTGACTATCGTTAAACGCAATGGTTTAATGATAGCACAATAATTTAATATTTAAAGACATTACCTCCTGCCATTACTTCTTGCGAAGCTTCATCGAAAGTAACCTTCTGTCCCGTATGCAGCGATGCTGTACACATAATATTGGCAATGGAATGGTTGTAACCGGCTTCAACTGGAGCATTGGGTTGTTTGCGGCTCTTTATACACTCCATCCAGTTCCGCATGTGCAGGTTTGTCATCGGATCGGATCCTGTGTTTGAACCAGTTGCAACCTGAATGGAAGGTAGTTCGTACTTTTCAAGCAAATTTGCCTTCATATCCATCTCGTCGGCCATTTTTTGAGTTAATCCGCCATCAGATGTTACCTTATTCGTATCCAGGTTAAGAGTCCCTCCATTTGAGAAGTAGAGCTCTTTTGTTCCACCTGCTTCGTTATGCATGCGGGAGGAGTAAACGACCTGAAATCCATCGCTACCGTCGGCTTTGCCATAATCAAATACGGCAGTCATGGTATCGTTGTTTTTCCGACCGTCTTTCCACTGATAAATACCACCGTTGGCAACTACGCTGCGTGGATGATTGAATCCCGTAAACCAGTGTACGGTGTCGATCTGATGTGACATCCACTGTCCGGGTATGCCCGAAGAATAGGGCCAAAACAAACGATATTCAAGATATTTACGGGGATCCCATGCTTCGAAAGGCCGGTTCAGCAGAAAACGCTTCCAGTCGGTATCTTTCTCGAAACACTGAGCCACCAGTTTAGGACGACGCCAGCGACCAGGTTGATTTACGTTCCAACTCATCTCCACCATCGTGATAGCTCCAAACTTACCCGAACGGATGTATTCGTTTGCTGCATGGTAGTTGGGTGCCGAGCGGCGTTGAGATCCTATTTGTACGATCTTACCACTTTCCTTAACAGCTTTGATGGCCGCACGGGCATCTTCCATTGTTTCGGCAAAAGGTTTTTCTACATACGCATCGCATCCAGCCTTTACAGCTTCAATGCAGTGCAAGGCATGCTGAAAATCGGAGGTAGCCACAATCACCGCATCACATATCTTTGCATCATACAACTCTTCGTTATTACGGAATGCCTGAACCTTTTGTCCATACTTTTCCTGAAAGAAAGCAACTCCTTCCTCTCTTCTGCGTTTCCATATATCTGAGATAGCAACAATTTCGAAACCCAACTCGGCAGCACAAGCCTGAAATGAAGGGATTAAGGAATAACGTGCCCGATCAGAAAAACCAACCACCCCCACTCTTATTTTTTCGTTGGCACCTGTAATGTTTGCGTAACTCTTCGCACTGAATCCAAGACCTCCAATGGTTAGTCCGGCGGCTCCAAGTGCACTGCTTTTAAGAAAATCTCTGCGTGTAGTCATAGTATCCGATTTTATTTAATATAAACTTGTTTGATTTGTAATTTTAATGATTCAATGGCTGCTTTTACTTCTGAGTCGAAGCGATCCCAACGGCATTCCATCGAGATAGCTCCCTTATAATTGATCTGCTTCAATGCGCTGAGATAAGGAATAAAATCGTCGCCTTTCACTCCGGGAGCCGACCGGATCTCCTTTTCGGCAATGTGACAGTGCTTTAGCCAATCCCGAGCCTCAACGATTGCAGCAACCTCTTCGTTCTCGCATGCCATGTGATAAAAGTCGGCCAGCACACCTAAATTGGGATGATTCACTTCTTTGGCTATTTCCGTTCCTTCACGTACTGTATTGATAAAATTGGTTTCTTCTTTACGTAACGGCTCAATAGCGACTACTACATCATACTTTTCTCCCAATAGCGCGATCTCTTTGCATAAACCTACAAACTGTGCTTTAGCTTCCTCGCGGCTAAATCCTTCGGGGATTCTTCTTGCTCCGCCGCTGCCCAGAACAAATATCTTTATCCCTGTTTTCTGAGCCCGCTGCATAGCTGTTTTGGTATAAGCAAGTATTGCCTTCATATTCACATCGGGACCGGTAAGTCGCATCTCTCCTGGAAAGAAGCCATTTCCGGAATATAAAGGTAAAGCGGACTTTTCAGCCTGCTGCAGATTAAATGCAAAAAGGGAGTCGGGTTTATCGGGCATCAAAAAAGAACGGATACCAATTTCAATATAAGCATACCCGGCATCCTTAAGTAACAAAGCCTTGTCCGGAGAGGTACATACTCCCAACCGTTCTGATAAGTTCTGCGATTTTACATTAAATACAAACGAAATCAGAATTAGAAGCACAACTGCGAATGGGATTCTCATGGCCTTTCTTGATTTAAGATTCTGACAAATGTAAAAATATAAGATGAGATATCTAATAAATTAGCAGCAAATATTTTCAACTTCAATTCAATATTCAAACCGGCAACTTTGTGGCTTCAATTATAAAAAACTCCCTGACGTTTTTTGTGGTTAGCAATAACCGTATTGCTTGCTGAATTGAAAGCAAAAGAAAGAAATTAGAATACAAAAAAAGAGGTTGCCAAAAACAATTGACAACCTCTTTCTGTATTCTAATTTTATCAAACGCAGTTACCTCTTTTTCGGTGCAGCTGAAGAGCTGCTGCCTTCGGCGCGCTTCTTATTTCTAAAAAAACTACCATCACGTTTGCTGCCAAACATGTTACGTCGTTTGGATTCTTCCTTAATGGCTTTGTTTTTATCTGCAACGGCTTGCTTTACCTGAGAAGTTTCAAAAGGATTTCCTCCCGCTACAGGTATTTGCTTTCCAATAAGCTTGTGAATATCTTTCAACAACGGTGTTTCCTCTGCATCGCAAAAAGAAAAAGCTACTCCGCTTTTTCCGGCACGACCGGTACGACCAATACGGTGAACATAGGTTTCCGGAACATTGGGCAGCTCATAGTTAATTACGTGCGATAGGTTATCCACGTCTATACCACGGGCAGCAATATCGGTAGCAATCAGCACACGGGTTGATCCGTCTTTAAAGTTACTTAAGGCACGCTGACGGGCATTCTGACTCTTGTTTCCATGAATGGCTTCGGCAATTATTTCCGATTTAACCAATGCTTTGGCAATCTTGTCTGCTCCGTGTTTTGTACGGGCAAAAACAAGCACTGATTCCAAAGCTCTGTTTGTCAACAAGGACGTAAGAAGATCGATTTTGTCTTTCTTCTCCACGTAGTAAACAAACTGGTCGATGGCATCAACAGTTGATGATGCAGGGGTAACTTCCACCTTTTCGGGCTTATAAAGAATTGTTCCTGCCAGCTTCTCAATTTCGGGAGGCATGGTAGCTGAGAAAAACAACGACTGACGTTTCTTAGGTAACAACGGAAGAATACGCTTGATATCGTGTATAAATCCCATGTCAAGCATCCGGTCGGCTTCATCAAGCACAAAGAACTCGAGGCTCTTTAAACTCACATAACCCTGGTTAATTAAATCCAGCAATCTACCTGGGGTTGCGATAAGGATATCCACTCCACGTTGCAATGCATCGGTTTGCGGCTTCTGTCCTACTCCTCCAAAAATAACTGAATGGCGGAGGTTTGCATACCGTCCATACGCCTCAAAGCTCTCATCAATCTGAATAGCAAGCTCGCGCGTAGGAGTAAGTATCAATGCTTTGATACCTCTGCTGCGTTCTTTCTGCTGCTGGTTGTATAGCTTTTGTATGATGGGAATGGAGAATGCGGCAGTTTTACCTGTACCCGTTTGTGCGCATCCCAATAAATCGTATCCTTGTGTTACAATAGGAATGGCTTCTGCCTGTATGGGTGTTGGGGTGGTGTATCCTTCTTGTATTAAAGCCTTTCTGATAGGCTCTATCAATTTTAAATCTTCAAATGTCATGTAATAATGGGTGAGACTCGCGTCTCGTTATGTAAATATTGGCTGCAAAGGTACAACAAATATTGCAAGTTATGGTTATCTTTGCCGTTTAATCATGATAAGGAGACCAAACTGGACACAATGAAAGAGATTGAGGCGTTACTAAAAAAGTTTTTTGGCTATACTTCCTTTCGCCCGTTACAGGCGGATATCATAAAACGGATATTGGAAAAGAAAGATTCATTGGTGCTGATGCCTACAGGTGGAGGCAAATCCATCTGTTTCCAGTTGCCGGCTATTTATCTTCCTGGAACAGCCATTGTTCTTTCTCCACTTATTGCTTTGATGAAAGATCAGGTTGAAGGATTGGTTTCCAATGGTATCCCTGCAGCAGCCCTTAACAGCAGTATGCCTGATGCGGAACGCCAGCGGATCAAACAACTTTGTATTCAGGGAAAAATTAAATTACTTTATATATCACCGGAAGGTTTGATGGGCGAAGTTGACTGGCTTCTTCCCCGAATGGATATTTCGTTGATTGCCATCGACGAGGCCCACTGTATCTCGCATTGGGGACACGATTTCCGTCCTGAATATACTCAGCTGGCGGTATTGAAAGATCGGTTTCCAAAGGTTCCTATTATAGCGTTAACTGCTACTGCGGATAAGATAACCCGTTCTGATATTCTTTCACAGCTAAACCTAAAGGATCCGGAGACTTTCATTTCGTCGTTCGACCGGCCCAATCTTTCTCTTACCGTAAAGCGAGGCTTTGCAAAGAAGGAGAAGATAGCAGCGATTGTTCATTTTATCCGTGCCCGGAAAGAGCAAAGTGGCATTGTATATTGCATGAAACGAAACGATACCGAAGAGCTTGCCGAAACGTTGGGAACATATGGCATCAAGGCAATTGCTTATCATGCTGGTTTATCGCCGGCAAGAAGGGAAAAGGCTCAGGACGATTACATAAACGACCGTGTGGATGTGGTTTGCGCAACAGTTGCGTTTGGTATGGGTATCGACAAGAGCAATGTACGTTGGGTAATTCATTATAATATGCCTGGCAGTATAGAAAACTATTACCAGGAAATAGGTCGCGCAGGCAGAGACGGAATGCCTAGTGACACAATGCTTTTCTATTCACTGGGGGATTTAGTGGTGCTTAGCCGCTTTGCCGAAGAAAGCGGACAAAGTGAAATCACGACCGAGAAATTGCAGCGAATGAAACGTTATTGCGAAGCGGATATTTGTCGCCGGCGGATTCTGTTGAGTTACTTTAGTGAGGAAGTTGGGCACGATTGCGGAAACTGTGATGTGTGCAAAAATCCACCTCAGCGGTTCGACGGGACAATACTTGTCCAAAAAGCGTTGAGCGCTGTTGTTCGAACGGGAGAACATGTGGGAATGCAATTGCTTATTGACATTTTGCGAGGCTCTTATAGAAGTGAAATTACAGAACGCGGATACAATCAACTTAAAACATACGGCGCAGGAAGGGATCTATCCTATAAGGAATGGAAAGAATATCTTTATCAGATGCTTCAGCTTGGATATCTGGAGGTCGATTATGCTTCAGCCCGCACATTGAAGGTTACATCTTTGGGTAGCAAAGTCCTTTACGGAGAACTTAAGGCGCAGCTGGCTACCTGGCACGAGGAAGAAGAAACGCAAAAAAGCAAATCATCCGGAAGCCGTACCGCTAAAGAAGGAAAAGCTAAATTCAAGGCTACTCCTATCCGTCCTATCGAATCAGAATCGATTGATGAAGCACTGCTGGATTCACTCCGTCAGCTTCGTAAACAGTTGGCAGAACGTGAAAGTATGCCTGCTTATATAATATTTAATGACCAGTCGCTTGCCGATATGGTAGATAAAAAACCTGTAACACTGGATGAATTCAGTGAAATTACCGGAGTTGGACAAATCAAGCTGGACAAGTACGGAAAAGTGTTTGTTTCCCTTATCCGCTTTGTACTTAAAATGCCCAAAATGAATTTGTAAGTATGGACATTCTTTTTGTATCTGCATTCTGTTTGTTTATTAATATACCCTTTGGCCTTTGGCGAAGTAAGTATAAAAAGTTTTCTATACCCTGGTGGATACTTATTCACGTACCTGTACCCTTTATTATCATTCTTCGAATGACATTGCATACGGATACCAGATTTATTCCCCTGTTTATTGGGTTGGCTGTATTAGGACAATACATAGGACGGAAAACTGCGGGAAATTGCAAAGCATAAAAAAGACGAATCCTCACGGACTCGTCTTTCTAACCTTTGAGCGTTTTGACTATTTTACCCATTCTCCTTTTTTTCAGGAAAACTGTTTTAGTATGTAATTTCTTACACAATAAACTATATGAGAATATCATGCCAAAACAGACTTATAGTTATCAGTTTGCATTAAACAACTAAATAACAGTCATTTAACCAGATATCCATCTATTTTTGTTTTGTGGAAAAGCGAGAAAGAACGGGGATATTTTCCCCGCTTTTATGGGGAATCAGAACAAAACACCAAAGGAAAAGCTCATCTTATTTGTTCGATTCTCAAATTGCATGGTGCTTTGGTAAGGCAATGGGGACAGCTGATTTTTGAAATCAGTAGTAGTTTGAGTAATCCCATATTCATAATAAAAATCGAAAAACATGCGCCAAATGCTAAAGGAGACTCCCGCCATGGCATTTACGCCATAGGGCGAGTTTTCATTTATCAGTTCAAATGATTCGGGATTAACACCTGGAGTGTACTCCGACGAATAGGTGTACTTGATTTTCGGTCCTGCCTGAAAGCTGAGGCTATATGGATATTCTTTCACAAGATTAAATCCAATTAGCACAGGCGCTTCAATAGAGTATGTTGAAATATTCAACCTTTCAGAGGAATATGGAACTGCCGATTTGAGATCGGTGAGTAGTAGATCATCCGGCAGTGAATAGTTAATGTTTCCTTCAGAATGATGCAGCGATACTCCCGGCTGAATAAAAAATCGATTCATGTTTATCCGGCAAAATGCAGATACAAGATAGCCTACTTTATATTGCAAATTAACATTTTCCGCCTCTACACCATCGATAGTTAAAGAATTTACAATAGGAAACGACGCATTGAACCCTAAATTCAATCCGAAATTAAAATTCTTTTGCTTTTCATTTTTAACTTGCGACTGAAGCGTAAAAACAAAAAAAGACAATAGCAATAAAAGGCAGACTTTCTTCATTTATCTTATTTTTTCTTTTTTACGGACCAACCAAATTTCCCGATAAACTCTCCCAAACCATAATATTTACCGTGCGAATAAGCAAGCAAATCGGCTTTTTGCATATCAAAAGCGCCTGTTTCAGGATCAAGATAAGCATCGTCGGCCTGCACATTTACCACATCAGCAATAAACATATCATGACTCCCCAGACTAATTACTTCCTTAACGCGGCATTCTATACATAAAGGGGATTCTTCGATTATAGGAGCACTAACCATTTTAGATTTACCCGGAGTAAGGTTCATTTCGGCAAATTTATTATGATCTTTGCCTGAAGTAACTCCACACCAATCCGTGGCATAGGCCATACCGCAGGTAGTAAGATTAATAACAAACTCCATATTCTTTTTTAGAATAGGATACGAATGCCGTTCTGGTCTTACTGAAATATAACACATGGCTGGATTGGTACAGATTGTACCTACCCAGCCAACAGTTAAAATATTGTACTCCGAAGGCTCGCTGCCGCAACTAATCATTACCGCAGGAAGCGGATAAATCATTGTTCCGGGCTTCCAGTCTTGCTTCATAGAATTATTATGTCTTCTTTATTTATTTTTCTTTCGCAGTAACGACATTTAACAGTGCCCGATTCATTATCAATTACATCAAATCTTGTTGGCATTGGTTCGTTATTGGTGATGCATTTGGGATTATTGCATTTTACCAGACCAACCAGTTCATCCGGAAGTGTGACCGTTTTCTTTTCTACAACCTCATAATCACGAATAATGTTAAGCACTACATTGGGTGCGATTAAAGCGATACGGTTTATCACATCTTCCTCGAAAAACTTATCTGAGATTTTAATAATACCTTTTGTTCCCATTTTTTTGCTGTGAAAATTATTACCAATGGTAATTGTATTTTTCAGCTCCTTAAGGTTTAACATGTCGGCTACTTTAAA
This sequence comes from Parabacteroides sp., assembly GCA_018054455.1. Taxonomy (GTDB): domain Bacteria; phylum Bacteroidota; class Bacteroidia; order Bacteroidales; family Tannerellaceae; genus Macellibacteroides. Next base: position 21,291 of record JAGPJL010000009.1, on the reverse strand, counting down.
TAGCTGACAGGGAGGAATATGATCGATGGCGGTTCCGTTTTCCAAAGCGGCAACCTGAAGTTCTTTTTTTTTCTGTGCTGACATAACAACTCAACTTTTATAAAGTAATACCTAACACTTCGCAAATAATAGCCTGACGGGCAAAAAGTCCATTTCGGGCTTGCTGAATAAAATAAGCTTTTGGACTATCATCCACATCATATGCAATTTCATTTACACGGGGCAGCGGATGAAGTACGCGAAGATTCTCACGACTGTTATCAAGCATCTTCTTTTTTAATATATAAACGTTTTTCACCTTTTGATATTCTTCCAGGTCTGTAAAACGTTCACGCTGTACCCGGGTCATATACAATATATCCGATTCATTAATTACATCTTCCGAGAATGCCGTATGCTCATAATATTTAATGTTGTGTTTATCACAGAACAATTTATATTCGTCAGGCATACGTAACTCGTCTGGCGCCACAAAATGAAAAGTAGGATTAAAGTGAGACATTCCGCTGATCAGCGAATGCACCGTACGACCATACTTTAAGTCGCCCACCATTGTAATGGTAAGATCTGTAAGTTTTCCCTGCGTTTTTTGAATGGAATACAAATCAAGCATAGTTTGCGAAGGATGCTGATTAGCCCCGTCGCCCGCATTGATAATAGAAATATCCGTTACTTCGGAAGCATACTTGGCTGCTCCTTCAAGATGATGCCTCATCACTATTAAATCTGCATAATTACTTACCATCAGAATAGTGTCTTTAAGGGTCTCCCCTTTTGACGAACTAGTGGTGGATGCATCCTGAAATCCAATCACTTTACCCCCCAAACGGTTAATGGCGGTTTCGAAACTTAACCGGGTACGGGTTGAAGGCTCGAAAAACAGGGTGGCTGCTACTTTACCTTCTAATAAATTCCGGTTTGGATTCTCCTCAAACTTCCTGGCATTATCCAGAATCCGAAGAATGTCCTCTTTAGAACATTGATCGATCGAAACTAAACTTTTACTCTTCATATCGTTTATCACTGCTTTGCAGACAAAAGTATAGAAAAAATTAGAGACGATACAGGTTTATATCCTTTTTTGTCTTAGTTTTTTATTATAATGATTATGTTTTTTAGATTAACAATTTTTTTAACAGGAAATAGTTACCTTTGCGGTTTCATAATGAAAGAAGGTAAAAAAGATGACATCAAACACTCGTAAAAAGATCATTATTGGTTTTTGGGTATTATATGCAGCCGCAGCAGGTATCGCAGTATTGCTTTTTATAGCCATAGCCAATGGTTCGATAGGTTATATGCCTCCTGTTGAACAGTTGGAAAATCCAATCGACAAGTATGCTTCGCAAATTATTTCCTCAGATGGAAAAACACTGGGGAGCTATGCGCACAGTAAAGACAACCGTTTATTTGTCAATTATAAGGATTTGTCTCCGGAACTGGTTAATGCCCTTATTGCAACCGAGGACAAACGATTTACCGATCATTCCGGAATCGATGTTGCGGGACTATTTCGCGCTGTTGTGAAGAGAGGTATCTTGATGCAGAAAAGTGGCGGAGGTGGTAGTACAATTACCCAGCAGCTAGCCAAACAGCTCTTTTCGCCCAGCGCTGATAATTTTGTTGAACGATTGTTTCAGAAACCCATCGAGTGGGTAATTGCGGTACAACTTGAACGCTTCTATACAAAAGAAGAAATCGTCAACATGTACCTTAACAAATTCGATTTCTTATACAATGCCGTAGGTATTCAATCGGCTTCCAGGGTTTACTTCGGCAGTACGCCCAAATCACTAAAGATAGAAGAAGCAGCCACGTTGGTTGGTATGTGTAAAAATCCATCTTACTATAATCCCATACGACATAGTGATCGGACCAAAGGTCGCAGAAATGTTGTTTTAGATCAGATGTATAAGGCCGATTATATTACCAAGCAAGAACGCGATTCTCTTTCTTCCTTGCCTTTAAAGGTAAAATTCACCCCAATGGATCATAAGGAAGGACTTGCTCCTTATTTCCGAGAATACCTCCGCATGACTCTTACGGCTAAAAAGCCTAAGCGCAGCAATTATGCAGACTGGCAATCTCAAAAGTATTCCGAAGATTCATTAGCCTGGGAAACTAACCCGCTGTACGGTTGGTGCAGTAAGAATAAGAAACCGGATGGTGAGTTTTATAATCTTTACAGTGATGGCCTGAGAATTTATACGACGATCGATTCTCGTATGCAAAAATATGCCGAAGATGCTGTAAAAGAACATGTAGGAGGCTCATTGCAACCTATGTTTTTCCAGGAAAAAGAGAAAAGAGCCTATGCTCCTTTTTCCAGAGATTTAAGATTAGGTCAGGTAGATACGATTTTAACCAGAGCGATGCAACAAACTGACCGTTATCGCGCGCTAAAAGCCGAAGGGTTAGATTTGGATGAAATCAAGCTGGCGTTTAAAAAGCCGGAAGAGATGCGCGTATTCAGCTGGAATGGTCCAATTGATACGATCATGTCGCCATGGGATTCTATCAGATATCATAAAAGTTTCCTTCGTAGTGCCTTTATGGCCATGGATCCGCACAACGGACACGTGAAAGCTTATGTAGGAGGAATCGATTACAATGATTTTCAATACGACATGGTTAATGGAGGAAGACGCCAGATTGGTTCGACCATGAAGCCATTCCTCTACTCGCTGGCAATGATCGACGGCTTTACTCCTTGCGATGAAATGCTTCACGTACAACAGCAGCTTCGTGACGAAAATGGCAATTTATGGATTCCAAGAAACGCTGGAGCAAAACGCGTTGGCGAAACAGTAACTATTAAATGGGGTTTGCAAAACTCTTCCAACTGGGTAACAGCCTATCTGATGAGCCAGCTTTCTCCATACACTTTTGTACGCCTGCTCCATTCTTTCGGTTTGAAAAACTATATTGACCCCGTAATCTCTGTTTGTTTGGGCACACCCGACGTATCTGTAGGAGAAATGGTAACAGGTTATACAACCTTTGCCAACAAAGGAATTAGGGTTGATCCGGTTTATGTAACCCGCATTGAGGATCAATTTGGCAATACGATTGCCAGCTTCACACCAACGATGAGCGAAGTCCTTACTGAAGAAGCTTCCTACAAGATGCTTTATATGCTTCGCAGTGTAGTAGACGGAGGAACAGCCAGCAGGTTGCGGTACCGCTATAATATTACGGCTCAAATGGGTGGTAAAACAGGAACGACACAAAACAACTCAGATGGTTGGTTTATGGGCTTTACTCCTAGTCTGGTAGCAGGTTGCTGGGTAGGTGGCGAAGACAGATCCATTCACTTCGACAGACTGAATGAAGGTCAGGGCGCCAGTATGGCGTTACCAATTTATGGGCTCTTTATGCAAAAGGTATACGCAGACAAGTCGTTGGGATATATGGAGAACGAAAACTTTGAAATTCCATCTATCTATAGCAATCCATGTGGTAAGCCAGTATCTGAAGAAAACAACAATACCCCCGAAAAATCCGAGGGTATTGACGATATATTTAAATAATGCAAGATGATCTGTCGTGGACTTAAAATGCTTTAAGTTCACGATAGAGTCGTTGCACCGGTAACCCCATTACATTAAAGAAAGAACCATTTATTGCTTCAGCCCCTATATAGCCAATCCACTCCTGAATCCCATAAGAACCTGCTTTATCGTACGGTTTGTATTTATCGACGTAATATTCTATATCAGAAAGCTCCAGATAGCCAAAGCTAACAGCCGACGAGACAGCGAAAGAAGTCTTTTTATTCTTAGTCACAATACAAACTCCGGTTATTACCTCGTGCACTCTGTTTGAAAGCCTCGAGAGCATGTCGATAGCGTCCTGTCTGTCTTTAGGTTTTCCTAATACTTCTTCGAAAGTCCATACAATTGTATCTGCCGTAATCAGCAATTCATCCTTTTCCAGAAAAGGAGCATACGCATCAGCCTTTCTTTGGGCTACATAAACCGGAATCTCTTCCGGAGAAAGACCGTCGGGATACGATTCATCAACGTCGCCGTTTACCTTTACTTCGAAGGCAATATCTAAACCAGCCAAAAGTTCTTTCCTTCTGGGCGAATTGGAAGCTAAAACAATTTTATACTTATCAAGATTGGACAACATAGATCTTGTGTGTTTTTCTATTTATAATAATTTAATGTCAATTACCAGCCGAACGCTTCACCGTCGAACCAGGTACCCTGCATTTTCATTGTTTGTTCAATAACATCGCGGGCTATACCTTCTCCTCCGTTTCTGGAAGAAATATAGCGGGCTATTTGTTTAATTTCAGGAGCTGCATCAGCTGGAGCAACCGGTAGACCTACGAGCTTCATTACTTCGTAATCGGGAATATCATCCCCTGCATACAAAACCTCTTCGGGACTTAAACCTGTTTGTTCCATAAAATCAGCATAATCTTTCATCTTTACAGAACTTCGCATGTAAATATACTTTACACCCAACCTGTCAAAACGCATCTTCACCGATTCCGTATACCCTCCGGTAATTATAGCTACCTGATACCCTTTTTTCACAGCAAGCTGCAAAGCATATCCGTCTTTGATATTCACAGTTCGCATGGGATCTCCGTTGGGATGCAAAGGAATTACGTCGCGCGAAAGAACTCCGTCCACATCAAAGATAAAGCCTTTTATTTTCTTTAAATCATAATTTATACTACTCATTGCCAGACTCCTTATGTATATTTTGGCTTATCAGCCTATAGAGCTCTTTCATGTCCGGATCGGACAACAGCTCAATGTGTTTTTTAATTATATTTTCATCATACCGGATCGCAGGACCTGTCTGTGCTTCCCTGGCTGAAAGAGAATGAACTTTTGCTGCCGTTTCATCAATCAGAGGTAATAGCAAATCCTGTGGCAATCCCTGTTCCTGCAGCAATTTTGAAGCCATAAGATACATGTGATTCGAAAAATTACAGGCCCAGACAGCAGCCAAATGAAGATGCTCTCTCTTCTCAGAAGAAAGAGGAACGACCTTTTGAGTCAGCTTTTCAGCCATACTCTTTAACAAGGATTCATCCTGAAGTGAATTAGCTTCAATAAAAACGGGAACGATATGAAAATCGACTTCGCGGTTCTTGCTAAAAGTCTGCAAGGGATAGAAAACACCATACCGTGACGTAAAAGGGGATAAAATATCCATGGGCAGACTTCCGGCCGTATGAACCCAAAGAGCCTTGTTGCGGGGAAGCTGTTTAAGAAGTCCGGGCAACACAGAATCCTTCACAGAAAAGAGGTATAAGTCGGCATCCCCGACAATGGATTCCATTGAATTTGTAAAATCACAACCTAGTAAATCAGCTAATTCTCTGGCATGCCCGAGCGTATGACTATACACCTGAACAATATCCATACCTGCATTTTGCATGGCAAGCGAAAGATGCGTCGCCAGGTTACCAGCTCCTATAAATACGATCCTCATTGCTCCGCAGAATCTGGTTCGGTTGGCAACGTATATTTTCCAATATGAATCTTTTCCCACTGAAGATTAGATTCATCAAAAGCTTTTCTTTCCTGGTCCTTATATCCCACTCCAATTATAGAAAGAACTTCCAGCTGATATGGAATATCAAGCAAATCTCTTACATATTGTGCAGAATCACCATCACTTACAGTTTCGCGGTTACGCACCTGACACCAGCAACTTCCTAATCTAAGGTCTTCAGCCTGTAACTGAATAAATATGGACGCAACAGAAGCATCTTCTATCCACACATCACTTTCCATTGGATTAGCAAGTACAACTATGGCAAGAGCGGCAGATTCAAGAAATGAGGCACCATTCTTTTTACAGGCGGCCAGCTTTTGCAGCATTTCTTTATCTTCCACAAGCACAAATTGCCAGGAATTGCTTCGCTTGGAAGAGGGAGCCATTAATGCAGCTTTTAATAAAGACTCAACCTGTTCCGGGCTAAGCAGCTGGTTTTTAAACTTTCTAATACTTCTTCTTCTTTTAATCAGTTCGGCAAAGCTCTCCATATCTTGTAGTTTTAATGACAAATCGTTTGAATTTCGACAAAATTAATAATATTTTTATCACTCAGAACATACGCTTCCGCTTTTTTTCACGTTAGTAATTACTATAAAACGCAGATTATGAAAATTCGTGCGATTGCAGCACTGCTATTTATACTAACTTCCGTAAATGCGCTTGCACAGGGGCGGATCAAGATAACAGGTTACATACGTGATGCGGATGGTAACCCTCTTGAATTGGTTAATATCAGAATTAAGAACACTCTTAACGGAGCTATGAGCAACGATAAAGGTTTTTATTCCGTTAGTGTATCGTCCGGAGATTCGCTGACTCTTATCTACTCTTGCCTGGGTTATAATAAAGCGGAACGGATCATACCTAAAGCCGATAGAGATATGCGGATTAATGTGCAGATGAACAACACGTCGCTCTCCCTTGGTGACGTAACGATCACTGCTATCCGCAAACAAACCACAACGATGGAAACACTGGATGCCAACCGCATTAAGTTTCTCCCCGATCCTGCCGGAGGCAGCATAGAATCATTGGTTGTAACCTATGCCGGAGTTTCCGCCAGCAATGAACTTAGCTCCCAATACTCCGTCAGGGGAGGAAGTTACGACGAAAACATTGTGTATGTAAATGGCATCGAAGTATTCAGGCCCCTGCTTATACGATCTGGTCAACAGGAAGGACTTAGTTTTATCAATCCCGATTTAACAGAGTCTGTCAACTTTGCCGCCGGAGGTTTTGAAGCTCGTTATGGCGATAAAATGAGTTCGGTCCTGGATATCAGCTATAAAAAGCCGAAAACCTTTGAAGGATCTGCATCCCTAAGTTTCCTGGGAGCCAATGCCTACGTAGGAAGCAGTATTGGCAAACTTACCCAGGTTACCGGCATACGTTACAAGACCAATCAGTTCCTGTTAAACACAATGGATACGGATGCCGAGTTTAATCCTTCGTTCATGGATTTACAGTCTTATATCACCTACCAGTTTTCACCGAAATGGGAAATGAACTTTTTGGGGAATGTTTCAGTAAACAACTATAAGTTTACTCCTTTCACCAGGGAAACATCGTTTGGTACCACGGCAATGATAAAGAAATTCAAGGTTTATTTCGACGGAAGAGAACAAGATAAATTTGAAACGCTCTACGGTGCCCTGACACTAAAAAACAAACCAAACGACCATACTGAACTTGGAATACAAACGGCTGCTTTTACCAGTAAGGAGGAAGAAACCTACGACATATCGGGCGAGTACTGGTTAAATGATTTAGGAGATGAAACCGGATCGACGGAAGATGTAACCTCGGCTCTTGGAGTAGGCACTTATCACGAGCATGCCCGGAACAGGCTTCGGTCCAATATCATTACATTCGGACATTATGGTGAAAGCAAATTAAAAAACAACACCGTAAAGTGGGGAATCAATCTTCAGCTAGAAAAAATCAAAGACCGCATCGGCGAATGGGAAAAGAGAGATTCCTCCGGGTTCTCGTTACCACATACCGGGACTGAGGTAAATCTTATCTCCAATCTGTATTCAAACAATAAGCTTGAAAGCAGCAGGATTTCGGGTTACTTGCAGGATTCCTACAAATTCCGGACAAAGCAAGGGCTTTTTACGCTGGTTGGCGGTATCAGAGGCAGCTATTGGAGCTTTAATAAAGAATTTATTATCAGTCCCCGGGCCTCTATTGGCTTTATACCTAATTTCAATCAGGATCTGACCTTTCGCCTGGCCACCGGAGTCTATTATCAGTCTCCATTTTATAAAGAAGTACGGGTTACAGGACAAGACGACCGGGGAAACGACATCGTGACATTAAACGAAGATCTTAAATCCCAACGTTCTATCCATTTCATTCTGGGCGGGGATTATACTTTTCGGGCAGCCGACCGAAACTTTAAGATCACCACCGAGCTTTATTACAAAAAGCTTGACGACCTGGTTCCCTACACGGTCGACAACGTGAAGATAAGATATTACGGTGAAAACTGTGCGAAAGGACATGCCATGGGGATTGATGTTAAATTCTTCGGTGAATTTGTGCCCGGAACAGACTCATGGTTAAGCTTTTCCCTTATGAAAGCCGAACAAACCATCCGAAATACAGTTACAGTACCCATGCCCAACAGTCAGGGTTACAATGTATCTCTCTTTTTCCAGGACTACTTTCCCGGGTACAAAAAAGTTAAACTCAACCTGAAAGGTGTTTTAGCCGGCGGACTACCTCTTACAGCTCCCCGAAAAGGGTACGAAGATGGTTTCTTCCGTATGTCGCCCTACAAAAGAGTTGACATTGGACTATCTTACCAAATTGCAGGCGAAACAGAAGATATTATGCAACGCGGATTTATGAAAAATATTAAAAACATCTGGATAGGTGTGGATGTATTCAATATACTCGATATAAAAAACGTAAGTTCCTATTACTGGGTAACCGACATCTACAATCAGCAATACGCTGTACCTAACTATCTTACGGGAAGACAACTCAGTCTGAGGTTAATTGCCGATTTCTAAAAACAAGGTTAATTAGTCTAACTTAATATCCTACCCATCTCCTCAAGATAAAATTAAGGAATTATTTCTTGATTGTGTAAAAAGAACGTACATTTGCACCATTGTACAAATCTTTAATTTATATATAAAAATGGATATTACACATATTGAACATCTGGGTATTGCCGTAAAAAGCATCGAAGAAGCACTTCCGTACTACGAACAAGTATTAGGTTTAAAGTGCTACAACATTGAAGAAGTAGCAGATCAAAAGGTTAAAACAGCCTTTTTTATGGTTGGTCAGACAAAAATTGAACTTCTCGAGCCTACAAGCGAAGAAAGTGCCGTAGCTAAATTTATTGAGAAAAAAGGCGAAGGCATTCATCACATTGCTTTTGCAGTTCCATCGGTAGCAGACGCCTTGGCAGAAGTAGAAGCCAAAGGAGTTAAGCTGATAGACAAAGCTCCCCGTGGTGGTGCAGAAGGATTAAACATTGCATTCCTTCATCCGAAATCAACTTGTAGTGTTTTGACAGAACTCTGTGAGCATCCTGAAAAATAATCGAAGAACTTCATTCTAACAACAAATCATAATAACAATGAGTAACCAACTTGAAAAAGTAAAAGAACTAATACAGCTACGTGAAAAAGCTCGTATTGGAGGTGGAGAAAAGAGAATTGAATCTCAACACAAAAAGGGGAAATACACAGCTCGCGAACGTATTGGTATGCTCCTTGACGAAGGTAGTTTCGAAGAATTCGATATGTTTGTTCAGCACCGTTGTACCAACTTTGGTATCGAAGCTACCAAGTTTTTGGGAGATGGTGTAGTTACTGGCTACGGAACAATTGATGGTCGTTTAGTTTATGTATATGCGCAAGACTTTACTGTATTCGGAGGAGCTTTGTCTGAATCTCTTGCAATGAAAATATGCAAAGTAATGGATCAGGCCATGAAGATGGGCGCTCCGGTTATAGGTCTTAACGACTCAGGTGGTGCACGTATCCAGGAAGGTGTTAATGCGTTGGCTGGTTATGCTGAGATTTTCCAGCGTAATATCCTTGCATCAGGAGTAGTTCCTCAAATTTCAGGAATTTTTGGCCCTTGTGCTGGTGGTGCAGTTTATTCGCCTGCATTAACCGACTTCAATATTATGACAAGAGGAACAAGCTATATGTTCCTAACTGGCCCTAAGGTTGTAAAAGCCGTTACAGGCGAAGATGTAACCCAGGAACAATTAGGTGGTGCAAGTGTTCATGCCACTAAATCGGGTGTTGCACACTTTGCTGTAGATAATGAAGAAGATGGATTAAAGTTGATTCGTCAGCTAATCAGCTATATGCCTCAAAACAATCTGGAAGAAGCTCCGCTGGTAGAATGCAACGATCCAATCGACAGACTTGATGATGCATTGAATGATATCATTCCTGATGAGGCAAACAGACCTTACGATATGTATGAAGTTATTGGAACCATTATCGATAACGGCGAATTTTTGGAAGTTCATAAAGATTACGCACAAAATATTATTGTTGGTTTTGCTCGTTTTAACGGACAATCTGTAGGTATAATCGCCAACCAACCTAAAATTATGGCAGGATGTCTTGACAGCAATGCTTCACGTAAAGCCGCTCGTTTTGTACGTTTCTGCGATGCGTTCAATATTCCATTGGTTACCCTTGTAGACGTTCCTGGATTCCTTCCGGGTACAGGTCAGGAATACAACGGAGTTATCCTGCACGGAGCAAAATTGCTTTATGCTTACGGAGAAGCTACTGTTCCTAAAGTTACTGTAACATTGAGAAAATCGTATGGTGGCGCTTACTGTGTGATGAGTTCAAAACACTTACGCGGTGATATGAACTATGCATGGCCAACAGCCGAAATTGCTGTTATGGGACCAAGTGGAGCTGTAGAAGTTATTTTTGCCAAAGAAGTTGCTGCCGCTGAAGATCCGGCCAAAGCACAATTCGACAAAGAAGAAGAATACAAGAAGGCATTCGCTAATCCGTACAATGCAGCTCAATATGGTTATATTGACGATGTTATTGAGCCTCGCAATACCCGTTTCCGGATTATCCGTGCTTTGCAACAGCTACAGACCAAAAAGCTGACAAATCCTGCAAAGAAACATGATAATCTACCTTTATAATTCATAAAAAAGGAGATCAATAGAATGAAAAATAAATTAACGATGCTGTTTCTGTTTGCATTGATACTCAATTTTGGAGTAAATGCGCAACGAGCAACATCAATGAAAATAAATGAAGTACTAGTCATCAACGAAGAGAATTTTCTTGATGATTATGGGAAACGAAGCGGTTGGATAGAGCTGTATAATAGTTCGGCCGGAACGGTTGATATTAAAGGTTGTTATATTACTGACGATAAAAACAACCTTACAAAGTATATGATTCCAAAAGGAGATATACTTTCGAAGATTAAACCTAAACAGCACACGCTATTCTTCGCTGACAATAATCCGGATCGGGGTACCTTTCACTTGAATTTCCAATTGGATCCCAACAAAGACAATTACATAGCCTTTGTTGATGCCGACGGAAAAACGTTGATAGATGAAATTACAATTCCTGCTGGTCAATTGGCCGACGCAAGTTATGGAAGAACGATAGATGGAGAATCTGAGTGGTCACAACTTTCGAAAGTTACTCCGAGCACGAATAATCTTACTTTGGATTCGAATGAAAAGATTGACAATTTTAAAGACAATGATTCCTTTGGTATTGGTATGACAATCAGTGCCATGGCTGTTACATTTCTTGGATTGTTGCTTCTTTATTTGATTTTCAAACAAGTAGGCAAGCTTTCGATTGCAGCATCAAAACGTAATGCCAGAAAAGCAAAGTCGGGGATTACTACAAACGAAAGGGATGAATTGTTAGGAGAAGAGGCCGGAGAGGTATTTGCGGCTATTGCTACTGCTCTTTATGAAGTTACAGAAGATGTCCATGATCTGGAAAACACCGTATTAACTATCCATAAAGTAACAAGAAACTATTCTCCCTGGAGTTCTAAACTCTACGGATTACGTGAAACTCCCAGAAAATAATTTCAAAAGTACATTAAAACAATGAAACAGTTCAAATATACAATCAACGGTAATATATACAATGTTACAGTTAATAATGTGGAAGACAACTTTGCAGAAGTAGAAGTAAACGGAACTCCATATAAAGTCCAGATGGATAAACCGGCAAAAAAACAGATGGTAACTCTTAAAAGACCGGCACAAGCGCCAACGGCTGCTAATGGAGCTCCTTTAGTTGCACGTCCAGCTGCATCAAGTGCTTCAGGAGCTATTAAATCTCCCCTGCCAGGTGTTATTTTAAGTATCGACTGCAAAGTAGGAGATGCGGTTAAACGCGGACAGAAGATTGCTGTTCTCGAGGCTATGAAGATGGAAAACAACATCAACGCCGACAGAGATGGTAAAATTATCGAAGTAAAAGTAAATAAAGGTGACTCTGTGTTGGAAGGCGCGGATATCGTTATAATCGGATAAGGATATGCAAGAAAGTTTTTTATCATTTATTGGAGACAACCTTCAGACGTTTCTCTCCTACACAGGCTTTTACAATGCAACACCGGGTCATTTTGTAATGATATTGATCGGCCTGATGTTCATTTTTCTGGCCATTAAGTATGAATTCGAACCTATGCTCCTTATCCCAATCGGATTTGGTATATTAATTGGGAATATCCCTTTCAAAGATGCCGGTTTACAAGTTGGTATTTATGAAGAAGGATCTGTACTAAATATTCTTTATCAAGGGGTAATGCAAGGATGGTATCCTCCGTTGATATTCCTTGGAATCGGAGCGATGACGGACTTCTCAGCATTGATATCCAATCCAAAACTTATGCTTATTGGTGCAGCTGCACAATTTGGTATTTTTGGAGCATACATAATCGCACTTCAGATGGGTTTTGAACCTAATCAGGCGGGTGCCATTGGTATTATTGGTGGAGCTGATGGTCCTACTGCTATTTTCCTTTCCTCGAAACTAGCTCCAAACCTAATGGGTGCTATTGCTGTATCAGCCTACTCATACATGGCGTTGGTTCCAATTATTCAGCCTCCGTTTATGAGACTGTTAACAACAAACAAAGAACGGTTAATCCGAATGAAACCTCCCAGAGCTGTTTCTTCAACAGAGAAGATAGTGTTTCCAATCGTTGGATTGCTTTTAACATGCTTTCTTGTTCCTTCGGGTCTTCCTTTGTTGGGTATGTTATTCTTCGGAAATCTTCTTAAAGAAAGTGGTGTTACCCGTCGCTTGGCTGAAACCGCCCGCGGTCCGCTTATCGATACAATCACCATTCTGCTCGGTGTAACAGTTGGTGCTTCTACACAAGCAACTCAATTCCTTACTGTAAACTCTGTCAAGATCTTCGGATTAGGAGCTTTATCGTTTGTAATTGCTACGTGTGCCGGAATTTTATTTGTTAAGTTCTTTAATTTATTCCTAAAACAAGGAAATAAAATTAATCCACTTATAGGTAACTCTGGTGTATCTGCAGTTCCTGACTCTGCCCGCATATCTAACACTGTTGGTTTGGAATACGATCCAACCAACTATTTGTTGATGCACGCTATGGGTCCGAACGTTGCCGGTGTAATCGGTTCGGCTGTTGCTGCCGGTATCCTTTTAGGATTCCTCGGATAATTATTTTTCCGCATAAATATAAAAAGAGGCTGTCTCGTAATGAGACAGCCTCTTTTTATATTTATAGCTGATTCCGTTTACAATCAGAATACTTTATTTTTAGCCACAGTAGCAACAAAGTCTTTCAGGTAAAACGGTTCAAAGTAAGCAACATCTTTAAATTCGCCGGCAGCAAAAGAGGCTTCAGCCAATGGACACATATCTTCGGCAAGCGGATAAATCGCTTCCAGAAAAGTGGCGTTGGCATGTACAATTACTTCTTTACATTTATCCGCTCCGTTACCAAAGAAGCAAACCGGTCCTTTATTCAGGAATGACTCATAGGTTTCGGCGGTTACAATATCGGCGGCTGTTTTACGGCACTCATTCAGATTTGCATCGTAAACGGACGCATAAACCTCCATTCTGCGGGCATCCAGCATGGAACAATATAATTGCCCTGCTACCCCTCTATTTAAAGAAACTACTTTTGCTGCCATTATCTTCAGGGTTGGAATGGCAAGAAGAGGAATGTCATAACCAAAACACAGCCCCTTAGCCATGGATACACCGATACGCAATCCGGTATACGAACCTGGTCCGCTACTTACGGCAACCGCATCCATTTTCAGCGAATTGCTTTTAATATAGGCAAGGGCATCGGCGACAAAGGTTCCAAGCAAAACCGCATGAGATGGCCCCTCCATAGACATTTTGCTGAAAACAACTTTTCCATCAAGAGACAAAGCAACAGAACAGACTGGAGTGGATGTCTCAATATTTAATATACACGACATAATTACTAGTTTTAGAGTACAAAATTACATTTTTATACAGCATAACAAACAATGTTGGAAATAAAAAGTAACTTTGCACAAAGTTTAAGAACATGATACAATCTATGACCGGGTTTGGCAAAGTTACAGCCGAACTGCCATCTAAAAAAGTAACAGTAGAAGTTAAAGCGCTTAACAGCAAACAACTCGATCTTTCTACTCGAATTCCAGGAATATACAAAGATAAGGAAATGATGGTTCGCAGCTTGCTTTTGCAGGAGGTTGAGCGCGGAAAAGTTGATTTTTCAATCTTCATTGAGTATATAGGGAAAGATACTCCCACACAGATTAATCTGGCTGCCATAGAAGGTTACTACAACCAGATAAAGGTTGTAGCCGATAAATTGAATATTCCGGTTCCGGCCGACTGGTTTACTACGTTATTGCGTTTACCGGAAGCTATCAAATCCGATATATCCGAAGTAGACGAAAGCGAGTGGGAAGTGGTAATGAATACCATCAAGGATGCCATCTCTCATTTGAAAGATTTCCGTATCCAGGAAGGTGCCATGCTGCAGAAGCTTTTCGAACAAAAAATAGCCAACATAGCTTCACTTCTTGAAAGAATCGGCGAATTCGACAGCGAACGGATCGAAAAGATTAAAGCACGCATCAGCGAAAGTATAGCCAAGCTTAATGGAGTTGAAATTGATAATAACCGTTTCGAACAGGAAATGATTTATTACATTGAAAAGCTTGATGTAAACGAAGAAAAAAATCGGTTGGACAACCACCTGAAATACTTTGTAAGCACCATGAAAAATGGACATGGACAAGGTAAAAAGCTAGGGTTCATTGCTCAGGAGATTGGACGCGAAATCAATACGCTGGGATCAAAGAGCAACCATGCCGAAATGCAGCAGATCGTTGTTCAGATGAAAGACGAACTGGAACAAATCAAGGAACAGGTATTAAACGTATTATAAATCTATGGCTGGTAAACTTGTGATTTTCTCGGCCCCCTCGGGATCCGGCAAATCAACCATAATCAATTTCCTTTTAAAGCAGGGGTTGGACCTTCATTTCTCAATCTCGGCAACTAGTCGTGAGCCCAGAGGAAGCGAAAAACATGGCGTGGAATATTACTTTCTGTCGCCCGAAGAATTCAAGTCAAAGATTGCCGCCAACGAATTCCTTGAATACGAGGAAGTATATACCGACAAATATTACGGCACATTAAAAAGTGAAGTAGAACGTCTGCTCACGAACGGCAACAATGTGGTATTTGATGTGGACGTGGTAGGCGGTTGCAATATAAAACAATACTACGGAGACAGAGCGCTTTCTCTGTTTATACAACCTCCGGGGATTGAGGTTCTTCGCAGTCGTCTGGAAGGACGCGGCACAGACAGTCCGGAGGTTATTGAAAGCAGACTTGCCAAGGCTACCTACGAGATGACATTTGCGCCGAAGTTCGACAAAGTGATCGTGAACGACGAAATAGAAACAGCCAAGGCAGAGACGCTTCAGGTTATCCGGGCTTTTCTAAACTGCTGAATATAGCACAATGAAACAAACAGGCATCTTCTCCGGTTCCTTTAATCCCATCCACATCGGGCATCTGGCTTTGGCCAATTACCTGTGTGAATTTGAAGGGCTGGACGAAGTCTGGTTTCTTGTCTCCCCCCATAATCCTTTAAAAGAAAAGGAAGAACTAATGGACGACCAGTTCCGTTACGAGCTTACCTGTAAAGCCATCGACGGATATCCAAAGTTCAAGGCAAGCGATTTTGAATTTTCACTGCCTCAACCCTCCTACACGATTCAAACGTTGAATGCTCTTCGTGTAGCATTTCCTGATAATAACTTTCAACTTATCATCGGAGCAGACAACTGGCAAGTAATTGACCAGTGGAAAAATTACAAAGAACTTCTTACAAATTACAGTATACTTATATATCCACGTAAAGGATACGAGGCAGTTATTCCTGCAACCTGTCCCAACGTTCGTCTGGTTCAGGCACCGATGCTTGAAATCTCCTCTACATTCATTCGCGAAGCCCTGCGTGAAGGAAAAGACATCCGCTTTTTTCTACCTGAAGGGATACGAAATATGCTTTGAAACTGTAGGAAATCAATGCGAATTTATCCCCTATAAGTAAATTTAGTATTGGCTATAGCTACTTTCAACATAAAGTTTTGTACTTTTGTCCCGTATTTTACAAAAAAATAGCATAATGAATCTAATTGATCTGAGTGAACAGGAAGTCATAAGACGCAATAGCATGGAGCAATTGCGGAATCTTGGGGTAGAACCGTACCCTGCCGCAGAGTATATAACGAATGCTTATTCAAACGAAATAAAAGCATCGTTTAAAGACGACGCCGAACGCAGACCGGTTACTTTAGCTGGCAGAATAATGAGTCGTCGTATCATGGGCAAGGCTTCTTTTATGGAATTGCAAGATTCTGAAGGTCGCATTCAAGTATATATCACCCGCGATGACATCTGTCCGGGAGAAGACAAAGAGTTATATAATACAGTATTTAAGAAGTTGCTTGATATTGGTGACTTCGTTGGCGTTAAAGGCTATGTGTTCCGTACGCAGATGGGCGAGATTTCCATTCATGCAGAAGAACTGACTGTTCTTTCAAAATCGCTTAAACCACTTCCCGTGGTAAAGGTTAAAGACGGTGTTGTATACGACGGATTTACTGATCCCGAAATGCGTTACCGCCAACGCTATGTCGATTTAATTGTAAACGAAGGCGTTAAAGATATCTTTATCAAACGCACAAAGATATTCAACTCCATGCGCCAGTTCTTCAACGAACGCGGTTACCTGGAAGTTGACACCCCTGTTCTTCAGAGTATTCCCGGTGGAGCCAGTGCGCGTCCGTTTATTACGCACCACAATGCACTGGATATCCCATTATATCTTCGTATTGCCAACGAATTGTATCTGAAACGTCTTATCGTAGGTGGATTCGAAGGTGTTTACGAGTTTAGCCGTAACTTCCGTAACGAAGGAATGGACCGTACGCACAATCCAGAATTTACATGTATGGAAATCTATGTTTCATACAAAGATTACAACTGGATGATGAACTTAACAGAACAGATGCTCGAAAAGATTTGTTTGGATGTGCATGGCACAACTAAAGTAAAGATCGGTGAGAGGGAAATTGATTTCAAGGCTCCTTTCAAACGTATCACCATGATCGATTCCATCAAGGAAAATACAGGTTTCGATATCAATGGAATGAACGAAGACCAGCTGCGCGAAGTATGTAAACAACTGGGCGTAGAACAAAATGAAACAATGGGTAAGGGAAAACTGATCGACGAAATATTCGGTGCCAAATGCGAAGGTCTGTATATTCAGCCTACCTTTGTTACAGATTACCCAATCGAAATGTCGCCTCTTACAAAAAAGCACCGTACAAATCCGGAGCTTACAGAACGTTTCGAGCTGATGGTAAATGGAAAGGAACTTGCCAACGCCTACTCGGAGCTTAACGACCCTATCGACCAACGTGCCCGTTTTGAAGAACAGCTTAAGCTGTCTGAAAAAGGAGACGATGAAGCGATGTTTATTGATAACGACTTCCTGCGCGCATTGGAATACGGCATGCCTCCTACAAGTGGTATGGGTATTGGAATGGACCGCCTTGTTATGTATATGACTGGTCAGGAAAGTATTCAGGAAGTTTTGTTCTTCCCGCAAATGCGCCCTGAAAAAACTGTTAGAAAGGATAGTGCCGATAAATACGCCGCACTTGGAATTGACGAAGCCTGGGTACCTGCTATGCAAAAAGCGGGATATCTTACTATCGACACTTTGAAGGATTTAAATCCAAACAAGCTGAGACAGGAACTTTGTGAGATGAATAAAAAATATAAACTGGAGTTATCGAATCCTACTGCCGAAGAAGTGGAAGCATGGATTGCAAATGCCGACAAATAAATAGTTGAATATGAATTTGCCCGGAAAAATTGCTATTATGGGTGGAGGTAGCTGGGCTACCGCGCTAGCCAAGATTGTATTGTCTACACAAGGCAGTATTAACTGGTATATGCGACGCCCGGAAAGTGTTGAAGAATTTAAGCAACTGGAACATAATCCACGTTACCTTACTTCTATCAAGTTTGATATAAGCCGTATTACGTTTTATACCAATATAAATCAGGTAATCAAGGACTCTGACACGCTGATATTCGCCACTCCGTCTCCTTTCCTGAAACAACACCTTAAGAAAGTAAAAACATCGCTTTCTGACAAGTTTATCATTTCAGCAATCAAAGGATTGGTTCCCGACGAAAACATGCTGATTACCGATTACTTTGCAGAATACTATAAGGTTCCCATCGAAAATATCGCTGTATTAGGCGGTCCGTGTCATGCCGAAGAAATCGCCCTCGAAAGGCTTTCTTACATTACACTGGCTTGTCCGGATATAGAAAAGGTAAAAGCTATTTCGCCTGTGTTCCGCAATCAATACCTTATGAATTCGGTATCTAAGGATGTAATAGGGATCGAATATGCTTCTGTGTTGAAGAATGTGTATGCTATCGTAGCAGGTATCTGTCACGGTATGAAATACGGTGATAACTTTCAGGCAGTATTTATTTCCAATGCCATCGAGGAGATGCGAAACTTCGTGGATGCCATCTATGGAATTGAAAGAGACATTACCGATTCCGTTTACCTGGGAGATTTGCTGGTTACCGCTTATTCACGTTTTAGCCGTAACCGCACTTTCGGAACAATGATCGGAAAGGGTTATTCGGTAAAAACAGCTCAACTGGAAATGGAGATGATTGCCGAAGGATATTACGGAACCAAGTGTATTTATGAGATTAATAAAAAATACAAGGTGAAGATGCCTATCCTGGATGCCCTGTATGATATATTATATGAGAAGAAATCTCCGACTACCATTATCCGGCAGTTGACTGAAACGTTTAAATAATTCCAAATTGATATATGAAGAACATCAGTTTAAACATCGACAAAGTACTGGGTACTGTTTCAAAACAACAGATCCTGGCACAAGAAACAAAAGCAAACGAGTGTATTGCTACATTGCATAACGGCAACGGTAAAGGAAGCGATTTCCTTGGTTGGTTACACCTCCCCACTTCTATTACTGAAGAAGAACTTGCCGATATTGAGAACACGGCCAACGTACTTCGCGAAAAGTGTGAAGTGGTTATTGCTGTAGGTATTGGCGGTAGCTACCTTGGAACCAAAGCTGTTATCGACGCGCTTAACAATAGCTTCGATTTTCTTTTGAAAGACCGTAAAGATCCGATCATGCTTTATGCAGGTCATAATATTGGCGAAGATTATCTTTACGAACTTTGCGAAGTACTAAAAGGAAGACAATTCGGTATCATCAATATATCCAAATCGGGAACTACTACAGAACCAGCTCTTGCATTCCGTATCTTGAAAAAGCAACTTGAAGATGCTGTTGGTAAAGAAGAAGCCAAAACCCGTATTGTGGCTATCACAGACAAGGCTAAAGGCGCGCTTCGTACCCTTGCCACCAAAGAAGGATACAAAACATTTATTATTCCTGATAATGTAGGCGGACGTTTCTCTGTACTTACTCCGGTAGGTTTACTTCCTATTGCAGTAGCCGGAATCAGCATTCGCGAATTAGTTGCAGGTGCTGTTTCTATGGAAAAGAAAACTGGCATTGAAGTTCCTTTCGACGAAAATCTTTCGGCTATCTACGCTTCTGTTCGCAATGAACTATACAAGAGTGGCAAGTCTATTGAGATTCTGGCTAACTTCCACCCTAAACTTCACTACATCGGCGAATGGTGGAAACAGCTTTACGGCGAAAGCGAAGGTAAGGAAAACAAGGGTATCTTCCCTGCTGCAGTGGATCTTACGACCGACCTTCACTCTATGGGTCAGTGGATACAGGAAGGCGAACGTACCATCTTCGAAACTGTTATTTCTGTTGAATCTCCAGACCACAAGGTAGAAGTTCCTACAGACGAAGCCGATCTTGACGGATTGAATTTCCTTGCAGGCAAGCGTGTTGACGAAGTTAACAAGATGGCCGAACTGGGTACTCAGCTGGCTCACGTTGACGGTGGTGTTCCAAATATCAAGATCACTCTTCCGGCTGTAAATGCGTATTATATCGGTCAGCTTTTCTATTTCTTTGAAAAGGCTTGCGGTATCAGCGGCTACATGTTGGGCGTAAATCCTTTCGACCAACCGGGTGTTGAGGCTTACAAAAAGAACATGTTTGCTCTGTTGAACAAACCCGGATACGAAAAAGAGAGCGAAGCCATCAAGGCTAAACTATAAAAAGATATTTTTATCTGATAAAAAGAGGGTGTATCACATTGTGTTACACCCTCTTTCTTTTTCAATACCCTGTTGCTTCTCTTATTGGCACAAAGGTGTATCCTTTTTTCTTTAAAGCTTTGATAAGCTTTTCGAGTTGATTGTAAAACTTATCGGTACGGTCGGGGTGAGTACCGAAATGGACAAGCAACAGGTGTCCGTTCAGCCCTTCGGAAGCCTCAACCTTCATTATTCTGTTATAGATATCTTTGCTGCTCTTGTAATTCTTCATGTCGGGTGTGGTATAGTCGGCATTGGACCCTGTTCCGGGGGTAAAGTTGACTATTTTCAACCCCATTCCCTGTGCCCATCCGGCAACCTCTTCGTTGTACCATTCGTAGGGAGGAATAAAGAGCGGCGCTTCTGTGGCACGAATGCCGGCTTCAGCCATCAGGCGGTAATTCTCCGTCATATCTTTTGTGAACGCTTCGCGGGTTACCAGTGTGGAGTCTCGTTTCTCCCACGCACAATACAGCAGGTGATCATTGGAATGTGCTCCCAGGTAATGACCGTCTTGTTTCAGCGCTTTTACCACATCCGGAAACTCTTTATAGAATCCGCCGGTAAAAAAGAATGCGCCCTGTATCTGCTGTCGCTTTAATGTTTGCCGGATTACATCGGCTCCATCGGCTTTATCGGCAGCTGTAAATACCAGGGTTAGTTGTTTTTTGGATGGATCGGTACGGATTATTCCTCCTGCATCTTCCACATTACCGGAGGAATGTTTTCCCAGTTGCTTCATGCCGTCTTTCTGCATGGCCGAAAGATAGTAAGTAAGACTGGCTGTTCCGTCCATTGTTGGTTCGTTAGTCGAATAGTCGGAAACATCGTCGTGATAAACCACCAGATCCGATTGAAAGGGAGCATATACATCGGGCTCCGTAATTTTTACGCCAAGCAATCCATTAAAGATAGCACCGTAAACCGGACCATCCACCAATCCTCCGGGAG
>JAGPJL010000183.1 GCA_018054455.1 Parabacteroides sp. | reverse complement strand
AAGCATGCGCTGCTCTATTTTAGGTATATTCCGTAAAAGTTGTACAGATGAAACGAGAAAATCGGTTACAAGATATGGTTACTGAGGGAATTAAAGATACTTTTCTGATATGGAAAGGCGAGCTTAAGAATGTCTTTGCAGATACGGGAGTGATGATCTTTTTCTTTTTGGTCCCTTTTATTTACCCGCTGTTGTATGCATTTATTTACAACAATGAGGTTGTGCGCGAAGCTAAAATGGTGGTGGTGGATCAATCCAATTCGTCGCTCAGTCGTAAATTTATCCGTATGGTTGATGCTACAGCCGATGTAAAGGTTGTGGCTGCTTGTGCCGATATGGATGAAGCTAAGCGCATGCTGGACAAGAAGGAGGCGTACGGGATTTTATTGTTACCAACCCAATTCAGCAAGGATTTGCATGCAGGACGTCAGACTAATATATCGCTTTATAGTGATATGAGCAGTTTGTTGTTCTATAAGGCTTTTCTGCTTTCTGCTACCGAAGTGTCTTTCCAACTGGGTAAGGAGGTCCGCATGCATAATCATCCCGTAACTACGGAAAAGATGGAAAGCATTACGGTCAACCCCATTCCTTACGAATCGGTAACGCTGTTTAATACGCAAAATGGTTTTGCGAGTTTTCTGGTTCCGGCTATCCTGATTCTTGTTATACAGCAAACGCTTATATTGGGTATCGGTATGCTGGGAGGAACGGCCAGGGAGAAGAATCGCTTCCATACGTTGGTCCCTATCAGCAAACATTTTAACGGAACGCTGCGCATTGTTTTTGGCAAATCGCTTTCGTACCTGGTCTTGTATATCCTTGTCTGCGGATGGGCGCTTGTGGTTGTGCCGGAGCTGTTTACGTTGCCTCAGCTGGCTTCGCCTGTTACACTCACCTTGTTTATCCTGCCTTATCTGTTTGCCTGTATCTTCTTTTCGATGACGCTCTCGGGGTTTATGGTAAGCCGCGAATCGCCCATGATGATCTTTGTATTTACATCCGTATTCCTTTTGTTTATCTCCGGAATTTCGTGGCCGATGCATTCGATCCCTTCTTTCTGGAAAGCCACAGGATACCTGTTTCCTTCCACTCCCGGAATACAGGGGTTTGTACGGATCAACACGATGGGAGCAACCCTGAATGAAGTCTCCGCCGAATACAAACTATTGTGGATACAAACTGGCGTTTATTTTCTGACGGCCTGTTTGGTCTACCGCTACCAGATAATACGGAGCAGAAAGCTGGTACATCTGCAATATAGTAACATGAAATCGAAACAAGAGACTAAAGAATAAAAAAAGAGGGCGAATCAACTAAATGATTCGCCCTCTTTTTTTATGGAAGAGACGTCGTTAAATCTTAATATTCGGTCTGTACATATCCTGTGGAGTGATACCGCATTCTTTAGCCATCTTGATGCTGTATTCAAGCTTGGTAACCTCCTTGGTAATGTTGTTGCTGCCAAAGGTGAATTTTATCCCTGAGGCTTTGGCCTTAAGGATAAAAGCTTTGCTTGGAATATTGTAAAGTTCGTTTATTTCGAGCGCTTTCCCTGATTTTACCAATGCGTCAATTACTTTTTGCATGCGGGCTTCTGTCCAGAACTGGTCGTAACGATCTGCCATTGATGCCGGAAGGAATGTTGGATTTACATACACGTTAACCGGTTCTTCCAGTACGCCGCAAATCTTTTCCACAATCAGGTCCATATATTGTTCTTCGTTTTCAATCCATACCTCTTCGGGCACCCACAAGCGGGTACGTCTTCCTTTGCTGTCGGTAAAGGTCATTGCATCCGTAAACACAAAGTCGAATTCGTTACGCGCCTCGGTAGAGAAGGTTGTTACCCATTCGCGTCCTTCGCCCTGCATGGCAAGAATGAAAGGCTGCGTGCGCATGGTGTCAAGGTAAGCCACGATTTCCGCATCGTTGGTGATGGGGAATCCAATACCGCAATTAGGCGCAATTACATAGTTGATACCTGTTTTACGAGATTGGATGGCTGCCATTTCTTTCGTTAAGCCACCCTTTAAATGAACATGATAATCCAATACAGGAAAATCGGCCTGATGAAGCTTGATGATTTCGTCCGTTTGTTCGTCTGTTGCCTCAGCTTGTTGAGCCTGAAGATCAATAGATTTAGAATCGAGTACATTTACTTCTATCTTTTTGAAATGAATGCTTCCTGTACCCGAACTAACAAGGGCGAAAAGGCCTTCCGACAGTACTGCTCCGGCATTGGCTTCCGTACGATAAGGAGCAGCCGGTTCAATATATTCGACAACGGGCGCATCGTTAATCTGAACAGAGATGGCTTTGCCTTCCACCTTGATATTCATGGTAAACCATTCGTTTTCCTTTACGAAGCTTTTGGTAAGGTTTCTGACAGACAGCAAGCTGCCGCTCATTTTCCACCATACTGAATCTTCGATGTCGTTGTTGATTGCCACTTTGTAGCCTTTCGAGCCCGTTACATCCGTATGGAAGCATACCGCACCTTTACCTCCGGTGGTAGTCATAAGTTCCATACTCAGTTCAAAATCTTTGTAATTTCCTTTTTTGAGAACAGCCATTGCATCTGCTCCCGAGAGGGTAAGGGCATTTTCCTGTACGGAAACTTGTCCGGATACGTTCCACTTACTACTGTCTTTCCCGTCGAATAGTGAGCCGCTCTGCGGTTGGTTGCAGGATGTAAACGCCGTAATTATTAGTCCTAAAGAAAAGAGAGATAAACATTTCATGTTATATAGATTTAAGAAGATTGATATGCCCAAAGATAAATAAAAATTAATAGATTATTTTGTTTTCAAAGATTTTCACGACGAAATTATGCCATACGCCGAAAATAGTTATATATTTGTAAAAATTCTCATGTAAAACTTAAATTATTCTACTATGCAAAACAGACGTGACTTTTTGAAGCGTGCATCTTTGTTAGTTGCAGGAGGTTTGGTCGCTCCTCAAATTTTATCTTCTTGTGCAGGCGGAGCCTCTAAGAACATTGGTTTACAACTTTATTCATTAAGAGATCTTGTAAAGGAATCTGGTATCCAGGTTGTGTTGGAAACCGTATCGAAAATGGGTTATAAGAACCTGGAAACTGCCGGTTACGACAATGGTAAAGTTTACGGTTTAGCTCCGGCGGAGTTTAAAAAGATGGTTACTGATCTGGGTATGAAGTGCACCAGCGCTCACCTTGGACAAGCATTTACAAAAGAAAAAGAAGCTGAAGTTATGGCTTGGTGGGATCAGGCAATTGAAGCCCACAACGAACTTGGCGTTAAATATATGGTTCAGCCGTTTATGCCTGTAAACGACCAGACTACATTGGATGACCTGAAGATGTATTGCGATTATTTCAATACAGTAGGTTACAAGACAGCTTCTGCAAGCATCGCTTTTGGTTATCATAACCACGACTTCGAATTCCGTAAGATTGAAGATCAGTTGATTTATGACTTCTTGTTGAAGACAGTTAGCAAAAATCATGTATTCTTCGAATTAGACGTTTATTGGTGTATGATGGGTGGTCAGGATCCTGCTAAGTATTTGAAAGATTACGCAGGTCAATTCAAAGCTGTTCACATCAAGGACGAAAAAGAAATTGGTGCAAGCGGCAAGATGGACTTCAAGCCTATCTTCGATCAGATGAATACCAACAACATCAAAGACTGGTATGTAGAAGTAGAACAGTATACAAACAACGATCCTGTATTAAGTGTACAACAGAGCTTCGACTTCCTGAACAAAGCCGAATACGTAAAGTAAGCTATCTCGGAATTTAATAAATGAACGAGGGTGAATCCGATTGTGGGTTCATCCTCGTTTTATTTGAGACTATTCATTCATTTTCTCTTTAAGAGAAATGGTAATCTTCTTTTCGGCATGACCTACGTACCAGTGACCGTCGCCGTCTTTCAG
>JAGPJL010000091.1 GCA_018054455.1 Parabacteroides sp. | reverse complement strand
ACAACAGACGGAATTCCTGCCAGAAGTTCAATGATTGGTTTGAGGAACTGGCGGGTCTTGAAATTAGCTATTTCTGCCAGGTAAATGGATACTGCTATACCAAAGGGAAGCGAAAGAGCAATTGCCCCTACACTAACCAGAAGAGTTCCAAGCAGCAGAGGAATTAATCCGAAGATTGGTGCAGGAGTTGCCGTTGGATACCATTGTGTACCTCCAAAAAATTCACCTGGTTTAATTGGATCTTTGGAAATCACTGTTCCCTTAAAATCCTTATCCAGATACATTTCAGGAAAGAAGGCTACTATTCCTCCTTCTTTTTGAACCAGTTCGTTTATTTTTGAGGGCACAAATTCAAACTCAGCTCCCAGTTCTTCTTCCGTATAGAAGTTGGTGAGATCAGAAAACCGGAAAACAAGGATTTCTTCATCGTTTCCACCTAGTTCTTTCCAGTTTGTAATTTCTGAGTCGAAAATCTTTTTTGTGTTTTCAGGAGAAAGATGTTTAACCGGATTGGTGTCGTTTACAGCCAAAACATATCCTTCTTCTATTGCGGGACTGTTAAAAAGTCCTGAAGCCTCTTTGAAAAGAAAGACTACAATCAATAAGATTGCCAGACTGCTGACACTTCCGCTAATCAGCAAACCTCCTTCTACTATTTTTTCAAAAAACTTTCTCACGTTTACTTTATTTTATTTCTGATGCAAAGTAACAGAGTAGGTATTAAAAACAGATTAAATAGGTTTGAAGGAAATATTACAACAATATTACAATTCTGTTACAGGTTTACGTAATAAAACAAGGAGCTATACTTTTGGTATAACTCCTTGTTAATGAAAATGTAATATATGTTACTTCTCGTATTTGCTCCAGTCAACATTGTGCATATCACCACTTGCAGCAAGTTCTTCGTGAAATGCGAAACTGCATTTAAGATTCTGTGGAGTATGACCTTTTATGCCCATGTTCATGTAGTCAAGCAGCAATGGTCTGTAGTCCGGATGAACGCAATTGTTAATGATAGCTTCTGCACGTTGAACAGGCGATTTTCCACGCAAATCTGCAACACCGTACTCCGTAATAATTACTTTAACGGAGTGTTCGTTATGGTCTACGTGAGACACCATAGGAACAAACGCACTGATTTTTCCATCCTTGGCTGTAGAAGGAGTTGTAAAGATAGAAAGGTATGCCGAACGGGTAAAGTCTCCCGAACCGCCGATTCCATTCATCATCTTTGTTCCTGATACGTGTGTTGAATTGATGTTCCCAAAGATATCCGCTTCCAAAGCTGTATTGATGGTAATTAATCCCAAACGGCGTGCCACTTCAGGATTGTTTGAAATTTCCTGAGGACGAAGTAAGATCTTATCTTTGAAGAAATCAAGATTAGTATATATTTCACGAATCACCTCATTGCTCACAGATAATGAACATCCGCTGGCAAATTTAACGCGACCTTCTTTCATTAACGCGATCACGGCATCCTGAATTACTTCAGTATACACATTAAATGCAGGAATATCTTTATTTGCACCTACAGCGGCAAGTACAGCATTGGCAACATTTCCTACACCACTTTGCATAGGTAAAAATTCTTTTGGAATACGTCCGGCTTCTAATTCGCCTGCAAGGAATTTGGCAACATTGTTACCAATAGCCATGGTTACATCGTCCAGAGGAGCAAAAGCACTTCCTTCATTCGCATTATCTGTTTCAACAACTCCAACGATTTTGGACGGATCAACCTTGATATATGGCAATCCGATACGGTCTGAAGGTGTATAAATCGGTATCTCGCGACGATAAGGAGGATCCAATGGCTCATAGATATCGTGCATACCTCTGATTTCTTTTGGATGTTTTCTGTTTAGTTCCACGATGATTTTGTCGGCCAGACGACAAATGGTAGGAGTAATCCCTACACCGCAGGTCGGAACAATCTCCCCGTCTTCGGTAACATCGGAAGCCTCTACAACAGCTACATTGATTTTACCTAAAAAACCGTAGCGAAGACATTGAGCCAGTTCAGACAAGTGCAGATCATAATATTGAGCTTTGTGCGCATTAAGTGCCGAACGTAAATCTTTATTTGACTGGTAAGGAGTTCTGAATTTGACAGCATTGGCACGAGCAAGTGCACCATCAAGTCTATCTCCTGTTGAAGCTCCGGTAAACATACCTATCTGAAATGGATTCCCTTTGGCATGTTCTTCCATTGCCCTATTTGCAATAGCCTCCGGAATAGATTTTGGACATCCGGCTGGCGTAAATCCGCTGAAGCCTACATTATCGTCATGTTGCACGAAAGAGGCAGCTTCTTCAGCAGTAATGAATTTTAATGACATGATATTGTTATTTAGTTATATATATATTAGATTTCAATTTTGCGACGCAAAGTTATTAAAAAGAGCTGGTATTCAATACTTGCGGTTAAAAATTTCAGAATAAATAATAGCCTTTTTTATTTCGTCCGGATCCGAAAAAGAGAGATTCGGTATAGCGCTGTGTTCTTCCTCCTCTTGCATTGTTACCTGAGCTGTCGGAATAGTTTTTGTAAACTTACTTTCGTTGTTAAGGAAGGGAGAGGGTGCAAGACGCTGTTTCTCCTTTTCTTTTATAGCAGGCCTTGTTGCCGGTTTGGGAACTTGTGCGGGTTTAGGTTTTCCTTCCTGCATCTCTTCCAGCATTTCCCAAAAGCTCTTTTCAGGAGCTTTTTCCTGTTCGGGTACTATATCTCTGTCCGGTTGTCCAAGTACTTCGGAAGGACGTTTTTTTTTCTTGCCTGAACCAAGCAATCCGCTTACGGCTGCGATTATTAAAAAAACAATGTAGAGCCAATCTCCCAGGTTATCCATAAACTTTGATTATTTTTGCACCTCAAATGTAAGAAGAAAAAATGAATATTCATAAATGAAAAAAAATAAGGGTAACTTCGCAGCCACCCTTATCTTGTAATTAACCAAAACCTTAACTATGAAAAAATTTACGTTTTTCATAGGCAAAATTAGAAGAATGGTTTTTATTTTCAAAGTGTTTTGTCTGTTTTTTTATACGTAACCAGTTGTTTTATATATTTTTAATAGATATTGTATGAGTAATGAAACGAAAGGCGCGGACTTAAAATCTGCTACCGAAAACGTAGAACGTAAGTTGTTTATTGAAACCTATGGCTGCCAGATGAATGTGGCTGACAGTGAGGTTGTTGCATCCATTATGGAAATGGATGGCTATGCTGTGACAAATCAAATTGAAGATGCTGATGCAATCTTTGTGAACACCTGCTCTGTGAGAGACAATGCGGAGCAAAAGGTTTTGGGAAGGTTACAGTATTTCCAGTCTTTGAAGCGGAAAAAGAAGTCGCTTATTATTGGCGTGTTGGGCTGTATGGCCGAGCGTGTAAGGGAAGAACTTATTAATGAACATGGCGTTGACTTGGTGGTGGGCCCGGATTCTTACATGGACCTTCCGAATTTGGTCGGAGCTGTGGAGCATGGAGAGAAAGCCATTAATGTAGAGCTTTCAACCCAGGAGACGTACAAGGATGTAATTCCTTTGAAAGTAGGCGGAGTTCATATTTCAGGATTTATTTCCATTATGCGCGGATGTAATAATTTTTGCACTTATTGCATTGTTCCTTATACACGCGGTCGCGAACGTAGTCGCGATGTAGATAGTATTTTAAATGAATTGCGCGATATGCGCGACAAAGGTTTTCGTGAAGTAACTCTTTTGGGTCAGAATGTAAATTCATATTCGTTCCAAAAAGAGGATGAGCAAATAACTTTTCCAATGTTACTCGAAAAGGTAGCGCTTGAAGCGCCGGATATGCGTATTCGCTTTACCACGTCTCATCCCAAGGACATGAGCGACGATACGTTGAAGGTAATGGCAAAGTATCCTAATTTGTGTAAGCATATACATTTGCCTGCTCAATCAGGAAGCTCAAGGATTTTACAGGTTATGAACCGAAAATATACGCGTGAGTGGTATCTTGATCGTATAGCATCCATCCGAAGAATATTGCCGGATTGTGCAATTTCAACCGATCTCTTCAGCGGATTCCACTCTGAAACTCAAGAGGAATATGAAGAAACGCTATCGCTGATGCGTGAAGTAGGCTACGATTCGGCTTTCATGTTCAAGTATTCAGAACGTCCGGGTACATTTGCTGCCAAAAATCTGGAAGATAATATTCCGGAAGACGAAAAAATTCGTCGCCTTCAGGGCATGATTGATCTGCAGAATAAGCTTTCTGAAGAAAGTAACCTGAGGGATGTGGGAAAAGTTTTTGAAGTCCTTGTCGAAGGATTCTCAAAACGTTCGCGCGAACAACTATTTGGCAGAACAGGACAGAATAAGGTTGTCATCTTCGACAAGCAGAATTTTAAAGTCGGACAATTTGTTTCCGTTCGGGTAACCGGAGCTACTTCGGCAACTTTGTTTGGTATACCAGTGGAAGAATAGTCTGACAATAACATATAATAGAATGTTAAAGAAACGCAAAGGGCTGCATAATTTGTAAATTATTCGTTCTTTTGCACAAAATTTAGGGGGTGTGTTCTCTGAACGCACCTTCTTGATTTATTTAACTCTAATTAGGAATAAACTGATGACTGAAAATAAGAAATTTACGACTGTCTCTTTCTTTAATTCTCGCCTTACATCCGTAATTAGTATTGCGTTGGTTCTCTTTTTATTAGGTTTGATTTTTCTGATGGGCCTAATGGGGGATACCCTTTCCCGCTTTGTAAAAGAGAATATCACTTTCTCCGTAGTGTTGAAAGATAACATTCGCGAGGCGGAAGTTAAACGTATGCAAAAACGTTTGGAAGCGGAACCGTTTATCAAGTCGGCCGAATATATTTCCAAGGAACAGGCCTCCAAAGAATTGGAAGAAGAGCTGGGTGAACGTCCGGAAACATTTCTGGGTTTTAATCCTTTACAAGCCTCACTAGAGGTGAAGCTGAATTCAGAATACGCAAATCCGGATAGCTTGCAACTTATCGAAAAGAAGATAAAGACCTATACCAATGTATCTGAACTTTTGTACAGGAAAGATATGATGGAGATTGTGAACGATAATATGAAACGAATTGGAATTATTTTACTTACCCTGGCGGTGGTTCTGATGATTATCTCTTTCGTTTTGATAAGCAACACCATCAGGTTGCTTATTTATTCCAAACGATTTCTTATACATACGATGAAATTAGTGGGAGCCACTCCCGGATTTATAAGACGACCGTTTATGATATACAATATGGTTAGCGGACTTTTTGCCGCAATTCTGGCCATACTTATGTTAATGGGTGCCTTATATTACCTTCAGCAGGAATTGTCCGGTTTTATAGATTTACTTAATACGGATGCCTTGTTACTCGTTTTTGCTGCCGTGCTGATACTCGGAATAATGCTTTCTTTGATTGCAACGTTCTTTGCGGTAAACAAATACCTGAGGATGGGTGTTGATAAATTGTATTACATATAATAAGAAATATATCAAGATGGCTAAACGAGATTTTGCTTTTGGAAAGGAAAATTTTATCCTTATTGCGGTGGCAATTGCTTTCATTGTAGTTGGGTTTGTTTTAATGGGGGGAGGGGCCTCTGAGGATGGCGTATCTTTTAATCCGGAAATATTCAGTACCCGCCGTATCGTTGTGGCGCCAGTAATCACAATAATTGGCTTTGTTGCGATGATCTATGCCATTGTTCATAAACCCAAAAATAACGAACAGCAGTAAATGAATATTATAGAGGCAATTATTATTGCCATTGTTGAAGGGCTGACCGAGTTCTTGCCGGTATCATCTACCGGACATATGATCATTACTCAAAATATGCTTGGAATACAGAGTACTGATTTTGTAAAGGCGTTTACTGTTATAATACAGTTCGGAGCTATACTTTCGGTGGTTTGTTTGTACTGGAACCGTTTTTTTCGTCTGAATAAATGTACCATATTTGACCAGAAGGCAGTGGAAGGAAAGTCCGGCTTCT
Organism: Parabacteroides sp.; assembly: GCA_018054455.1. GTDB lineage: Bacteria > Bacteroidota > Bacteroidia > Bacteroidales > Tannerellaceae > Macellibacteroides. Next base: position 7,211 of record JAGPJL010000091.1, on the reverse strand, counting down.
CTAAATGGGCTGTTTATGGGAAAAGATTTTTGTATAAGTTCGACTTTTACTGGAAGTTGCTGGTTGCTTTTTTACCGGCAGCAGTAATTGGATTTCTATTCAGCGATGCCATCGATTCCATGCTCGAAAATGTATGGGTAGTGGCAGTTATGCTTGTATTGGGAGGTGTTTTCATGTTATTTGTGGACAAGCTTTTCAATAAAGTAGAAAATGAAGAGGTAACAGAAAAGAAAGCTTTATATATAGGATTTTTTCAGTGTATAGCTATGATACCGGGAGTTTCACGCTCTATGGCTACGATTGTGGGAGGAATGACGCAGGGCTTGTCTCGCAAAACCGCGGCAGAGTTTTCTTTCTTTTTGGCTGTACCAACTATGTTTGCTGCTACGGCATATAAACTGCTAAAACTTATATTGGAGCCTGGCGGACTGGCTATTTTGAACGAAAATGCTGCTATATTGGTTATAGGTAATGTGGTTGCGTTTGTTGTTGCCTTACTGGCAATTAAATTCTTTATCGGGTTCGTTACCAGATATGGATTCAAGGCTTTTGGATACTATCGTATTATAGTAGGTGGTATTATTCTGGTGATGATGTTGATGGGATATAACTTAGAAATTGTTTAATGGATTTTATAGAAGGAGAAGTTCTCTATTTTAATAAGCCGCTGCGGTGGACATCATTTGATTTGGTGAACAAGTTTCGATACAAGCTATCGAAAAAACTGCATGTCAAGAAGATTAAAGTAGGACATGCCGGCACGTTGGACCCTCTGGCTACCGGGGTAATGATTATCTGTACAGGACGGGCAACCAAGCGGATCGAGGAGTTTCAGTATCAGACAAAAGAATATGTGGCTACGCTTAAATTGGGTGAAACCACACCGTCTTTTGATTTGGAGAAAGAGGTGGATGGAGTTTATCCGACTGAACATATCACCAAAACTATGGTTGATGAAGTTTTGTTGTCATTTGTAGGGAAGATACAGCAGGTGCCTCCTGTCTTTTCGGCTTGCAAGGTTGATGGAAAACGAGCCTACGAACTTGCTCGTAAAGGAGAAGAGGTCGAATTAAAGGCAAAAACACTGGTAATTGATGAGATAGAACTCTTATTATGTGAGTTGCCTGTTATCAAGATACGTGTTGTCTGTAGTAAAGGAACCTACATTCGGGCATTGGCACGTGATATCGGTGTAGCATTAAATTCCGGGGCTCATCTCATTGGGCTTGAGCGTACCCGCATTGGCGATGTTACCCTGGATCAATGTATGAATGCAGAGGATATCGATGCATTTTTAGAAAAAGAAGTGATAATAATAAATGAAAATTAATATACAAGTAGTATGAAGCTTTCTAAATTCAAATTTAATTTACCGTCCGAGTTGATTGCCATGCAACCATCCAAGAACAGAGATGAATCCAGGTTAATGGTAATTCATCGTAAAACGGGGGAAATTGAGCACAGAGTCTTCAAAGACATCCTTGAGTATTTTGGACCGAAGGATGTTTTCATCTTTAACGACACAAAGGTATTTCCTGCGCGTTTATATGGTAATAAGGAAAAGACTGGAGCCCGCATCGAAGTTTTTTTGTTGCGTGAATTGAATGAAGAGCTCAGATTATGGGATGTATTGGTAGATCCGGCCCGTAAAATTCGTATCGGAAATAAATTGTATTTTGGAGAGGACGATTCCATGGTTGCCGAAGTAATCGATAATACGACATCACGCGGACGTACGTTACGTTTTTTGTTTGACGGAAATCATGATGAGTTTAAAAAAGCATTGTATGCTTTAGGAGAAACTCCGCTGCCAAAGTACATTGAACGCGAAGTGGAATCCGACGACGAACACCGTTATCAGAATATTTATGCTACGCAGGAAGGTGCTGTTGTTGCTCCGGCTGCAGGGCTTCATTTTAGTCGTGAGCTGATGAAACGTCTCGAAATAAAAGACTGTCGTTTTGCTTTCCTTACGGTACATTCGGGTTTGGGGAACTTCCGCGAAATTGATGTGGAAGATCTTACCAAGCATAAGATGGATTCGGAACAGATGGTAGTAAATGCTGAGGTTGTAAAAATAGTGAATGAGGCTAAGGATAACAACAATCAGATATGCGCAGTTGGAACTTCTGTGATGCGTGCCATCGAAACTGCCGTAAGTACGGACGGGCACCTGAAAGAGTTTGAAGGATGGACCAACAAGTTTATCTTTCCTCCTTACGATTTTAGTGTGGCCAACAGCATGGTTACCAATTTTCATATGCCGCTTTCAACCCTGTTGATGCTTACTGCTTCATTTGGTGGCTATGATATGATTATGGATGCCTATGATTTGGCAATGAAAGAAAAATACCGGTTTGGCGCTTATGGCGATGCCATGCTGATTATCTGATTTCGAATGGCAATTGTATATTTTGGTTTAGGAACGAATATGGGCGACAAGCGGAATAATATGATTACCGCTGTAGCTCTTTTGTCAGAAAGGGTGGGGAATATCCTCTCCCTTTCTGATTTATATGAAACAACACCATGGGGCTTTGTTTCTGAGAATAGTTTTCTCAATGCAGCACTCATGATGGATACTTCGTTGTTGCCCCTGGATATTCTTTCGGTTACTCAGGATATAGAGCTAACCATGGGACGTACTACGAAGAGCGATGGCGAATATCACGACCGTGTTATTGATATCGATATATTAATGTATGATGATTGGGTGATGGAAACGCCCCATCTTGTGCTGCCGCATCCCTTGATGCACCAGCGAAGCTTTGTGCTTGGACCCCTTGCAGAGATTGCGCATACGCTTGTTCATCCTGTTTTGAAACGAACAATCGGCGAACTGTACCTGTCTCTTCCTCTGGATAACAAATAAATAGAATTCTTAAATGTGGTGAAAAACCGGAAGGTTTTATTGTATCCTAAAATTAGTTTGTATCTTTGTGGCCGAACTGATGTGGATAGATTTGAATGCTTGCAACCACAGGAAAAAATGCTAAAAACGAAAAGGTTTTATTATTTGTATTGCGTAGATTTCCTCTTTCCCCTATCAGTTCAAAATATAATATATTTAATTATATAACAATGAGTTATTTATTTACCTCCGAATCGGTGTCTGAAGGACACCCCGATAAAGTGGCCGATCAAATATCGGATGCTTTGCTGGATGAGTTTCTTGCCTACGACAAGAACTCGAAAGTTGCTTGCGAAACACTTGTTACAACCGGACAGGTTGTACTGGCGGGAGAAGTTAAATCAAGTGCATACGTTGATGTGCAGGAAGTAGCACGCGCTGTGATTGAGCGTATTGGTTATACAAAAAGTGAATACCAGTTCGAAGCTAAATCATGTGGAGTTTTTTCTGCCATTCACGAACAAAGTGGAGATATCAACCGTGGTGTCGAACGCGAAGATCCCTATAATCAGGGAGCGGGAGACCAGGGTATGATGTTTGGATATGCGACCAACGAAACCGAAAATTATATGCCGTTGGCGTTGGACCTTTCGCATTCTTTATTGTCTGAATTAGCTTTTATTCGTAAAAACGAAATAGAAAAGATGCCTTATTTGCGTCCCGATGCAAAAAGTCAGGTAACCATCGAATACGATGATAACGGAGCTCCGTTGCGTATTGATACCATCGTAATCTCGACCCAACACGACGAATTTGTTCTTCCTTCCGATGAGAGTGCAAAAGCACAGGAGAAGGCAGATAAGTCGATGCAGGATAAAATTGCTGCCGATGTGAAGGCTATTCTTATTCCACGTGTTAAGGCACAATATCCTCCTTATGTTCAGGCATTGTTTACCGATAAGATTACCTATCATGTGAATCCTACCGGCAAGTTTGTTATCGGTGGTCCTCATGGTGATACAGGTCTTACCGGCCGTAAAATTATTGTGGATACCTATGGAGGTAAAGGCGCTCACGGTGGAGGTGCTTTTTCCGGCAAGGATCCTTCCAAGGTAGACCGTTCTGCTGCTTACGCTGCTCGTCATATTGCAAAGAACCTTGTTGCTGCCGGTGTAGCCGACGAAGTACTTGTTCAGGTTTCCTACGCCATTGGTGTGGCTAAGCCTATGAATATTTTTGTAAACACTTATGGACGTTCTAAGGTTAATCTAACCGATGGTGAAATTGCAGCGAAGGTATGGGACTTGTTTGATATGCGACCTAAGGCTATCGAGGACCGTTTGAAGTTGCGTAATCCAATTTACTTTGAAACAGCTTCTTATGGTCACATGGGACGTACACCCCAGGCTGTGATTAAAACTTTCTGCTCTCGCTACAATCCTACTCCTGTAGTTTGTGAAGTGGAACTCTTTACCTGGGAGAAGCTTGATTATGTAGATCAGATAAAAGAGGCATTCGGTTTGTAATTATAAATAAATCAATATATTAAAGCCTGCTTATCTTTTAGTGAATAAGCAGGCTTTTTTTTACTAATCTTTTCCATCAAAACAAATTACGATCTTTGTCACAAACGTATCACTCAGCAAGTTCCACCAATCGCTTCCCCATCTCGAAAGCCTTATGCAAATCTATTGGAAAACGTGTGGCTTTTATGTGGGCACGTTCTTTCTCATCGAATGCTGTTTCATATTTTGAATAATCGTTGAACTGATAGGTTTCATAGCTACAAAGCATTTCTGATGGATAACCGAAAATGTCAAGAACAGAAGCACTTTCACCCAGTATTACATCGTAATGAATCGATTTCATCAAATTTTCGGGAGCATTCATTGTATAAATAGTGCCACAACGAAGTTTCTTGCGACGAGTGGGGCTCTTGTAATCATTGTAATTGACGGCAGGAAAAACTAAACGTTCGATAAACGATCGTGTCATGCCTGTAGGAAAAGAGTCATACACAGGAGATCCGACCACCAAGACATCGGCATTAACAACTTCCTCCAATATTTCGTGCAGACCATCTTTGATGGCACAGAGTCCATTCGCCTTATTGCCCTTCCTTTTACACGCGAAACAGCTCAAGCAACCCTTATAATCATGTTCGTATAGATTGTACATTTTTACTTCTGCACCTGCAAGTTTGGCTCCCTCCATTGCTTTTTGCAACATCTGTGCGGTGTTTTTATTCTTTCTTGGACTTCCATTGATGAATACTGCTTTCTTCATTCTATTCTTTTTTAATTATTTGTCGGCCAACTCATTGGAGCTTGAATAATAGGCTTCTCGATGCCCAGAATAGTGCATATTCTGTTGTTCATTTTTGTGTCTTTACCATTAAACATAACATTGGGTACTTTATTTTGGTGCAAAATTAACATACCCGGAAGCTATGCAGCCGACAACTTTTTGTCAAACGGTTTTCGGATTGTTTTTCCGAACTTTTGTAAGGGCTTGTCTACTCACACCCAAATAGGTGGCAAGGTGGGTTATCGGGATGCGGTAGTAGATATTCGGGTTTTGCTCAATGAACCTTAGATAACGCATTTCGGTATTGGTAAGTAAAAAACTTTCTACCCGGTTGAGCAGACGATTTTTGCTCCTTTCCAGAAAGAAGCAAATATACCGGTCAAGGTTAGGAATCTTTTGAGAACAATCCGTAAAATGAGAGTAAGGCATATTGATAATGATACAATCTTCCAAGCATTGGAAATAGAACCGACTCTTACAACAAGCACCATAAGGTGTATAGTCGGATGTGTACATTCCCTCACTAAGAAAATCAAGCGAAATATCATTGCCTTGTTCATCATAATAAAATACCCGAACAAGTCCTTTGGCAATATAGCCCATATGAAAGCCTTTTTCTCCTTGATGAATATAGTATGCTTTAGATGGGAACTCTCTTATAGTCAAGTTCTGAACAAAGGATGCTTCATCCTCACTCGTCAGCTTCGGACAAATCTCTTTTATCGAGTTTACGTACTCTCTAATAATAGATTCCATAAGCGAATAAAATTAGTTGTCAACAAATGTACTAAAATATGTAGTCATTTTGCGAAAACGGTCGACAGACTTTCTCAAGAGGATATTCGCCTCTCTCCGACGAATATATAAGGAAAGAACGGAAAGTCCATAGACTTGTTTTTCAAACTGGCATACAAATCGGTGCTTGATAAGGACGCGATCTTAAAGATATATCTTTAACTTGTCAAAGATATATCTTTTGAAATTCAAAATTATATAAATGAAATTTCAAAGATATAGGACTTTTTGGTCTGTCTTATGTAGAGAGGATATCCTCTCTGGAACGTAAATTTTCAATAGTTATCTCCCATCTGCCACTAATTGGATGAAAACCCTTTATTGAAAAGGATTTTGAGGGTGAGGGATGTCTCGTGACAGATGATTTTCATCTGTCACCTATCACTGGCAAGGAAGCCTGCCGGAGGATCTGTTTTGTCGGACTAATCTGTCTTAAAAAATTCAGCCTTGTTTTCCTTTCTTTTATTCCAATCCGAACTTACTGGCGATTGATGCTACTATATGGATGATTAGATCACAAGACTTTGTTATTAGCCCTGTTCACTATATCTCTTAGTGTTATTTTACGTTTGGCATAACTCGTTTTCCAACTGGGTGATCATTGTCACTCAACCGGGTGACAATAATCACTCAACTGAGTGACAATGATCACCCAGTTGAGTGATAAGTTTAGAGAGTAAGATTCAGTTGGTAAATATCCAGTATTCATAAGTAGTTACAGCATGTTGTCAGTTATAAGTCCTTTTGCACGACACTTTTCTTCTGCTCTATAAAAATAGAACCAATCCCCTTTGCAATTGGTTTAGGGTGAAGGAGTGGTGAAGGAAAGGTGAAGGATAATTGCCCCCTGGTGAAGGATATTCTCCAAAAGGTGAAGGATATCTCCCTTCAAATAGCGGCTAACGACTTCGTGTTAAGTTGTTTACTGTTCAAGGTGAAGGAGGTGAAGGATATTTTGAGCAATTAATGTGCAGATTTGCGAAAGGGCATCGGGCTTTACGGTAATTATATCCTCTTTTTACCTCTATATATAATGTACACGAGGCAAAGTCTGATTTATCCCCCCGGAAAAAACTTTAAAAAAAGATTGAGCTTTAACAGTCGGGCTATCAGTGTTTAAGGGGATATGGACAGGCAGGGGATAAAAATAAGATTGTAAAAGGTTTGGATTGTATGTTGTAAAGCACTACTTTTGTCCCCGCATTCAAGAGAGAGTGGCGCAGCAAACATGATGAGGAAACGAACAGACGGTACATAA
>JAGPJL010000090.1 GCA_018054455.1 Parabacteroides sp. | reverse complement strand
TTGCCAAATCACTCGAAAGTAGTTCAGCAATAATTTATTTCTGTCATATTTGTAACACCTTATCTCAAAAATTAAAGATTGAGATAAGGTGTTTTTTTTATTTTTGTCTGCTAGTGTTGTTTATAAATACTATTATGAAAAAACAAATTACCACATTTAGTCTGTTGTTCGCCGTTTTGGTTTGTTTTGTCTTTGAAAGCAAAGCCGGCACAGCTATTAATAAATTACAAGTAGAGTATCAAACAAACCCCATTGGAATAGATGTGGAACAACCTCGCTTTAGCTGGCAAATGCAGTCTGATCAAAGAGGCGAATCTCAACAAGCATACAGGTTGCTGGTTTCGGAAAGTTCCGAAAATCTTGAAGCTGGGATGTTTGTGTACGATAGCGGGAAAAAGGAAACCAGCGAATCGGTAGGCATCGAATATCACGGCGGAGCCCTTAAGCCAACTACCAGATACTTCTGGAAAGTAATAGTCTGGAACCAATCAGGAACAAAATTGGAGTCTGCGGCAGATGCTTTCTTTGAAACCGGTCTCATGGGAGAGGGTTGGAGTAATGCAAAGTGGATTGGATCATCCAATGTTCAATTACCAAAATACAAAACCCACTACGTTATTGAATACGACGTGTGTGTGGACAAGAAGAGCCAAATTGCTGCATTCGTGTTTGGCGCGCGCAATAAACAAAACTTTGTTACAGTTCAGCTTGATGTGACCAAAAATAAACCGACGCAGTTGCGCTTATTACATACAACCGATGGTAACGAAATGATAGATGCCACGGAAGATATCTCTGCTATTATTCCGGAGAATTCAAAACATAAAATTCATCAAATTAAACTGGAAGTAACAACTGCCCAGTATGCGTTGAAATATTTTATTGACATAACTGTAGACGGAAAGAAATTATCCTGCACATCATTAACTCCCGAGGAGAAGAAACGCAAGAATACAGCTGGTTTTTGGGGAAATAAAGAGGGAGAGTTTACAGTTTACCCCTATCCTAAAGGGGATTTAGTATATCTGTGCCGTTTATTCTCAATTGGATTTAAACAGCCTCTCAATCAATCGTCTACCTTTTCGAATGTTAGGATAAGCGAAAAAAGCTGGAATACAGTGCTATATTCTGCACCATTGAACTATACTGAAAAAGGAACCGGAGAATTGTCTGTGTGGACTCCGGGCGAAGATGTTTCTGCTCCCATGTTAAGAAAAAGTGTTATGCTATCGAAGCCTGTTAAGCAAGCCAGATTGTATGCTACAGCCAGAGGTATTTATGAATTCTCCGTAAACGGAAAGAAAGTGGGAGCCGATTACTTTAATCCCGGCTGGACTGACTATCGTTACCGTTTGATGTACAATACATTTGATATAACCAAGCTTTTGCAACCTGGAGAGAACGGGATAGGAGTGATGTTGGGAGCCGGTTGGTGGAGCGAGCACAATGGATTTATGACTGACTGGCAGGATCAGTATGGTACCCGTCAGTCCGTTATGGGAAAGATAGTGGTCAATTATACTGATGGCAGCTCTGAAACGATTGTGACGAACGACGGATGGAAGTGTTACGACCGCGGACCAATTACCTTTAACGGTCTTCAGAACGGCGAAGAGTATGATGCTCGTAAAGAAGTTAAAGGTTGGAACGAAGCCGGATTTAACGATTCCAATTGGAAACAAGCAGCTTTGTTTCCGGTAACTCCGGTTCATGTAAAGCTGCAGGCCTATGTTGGAAATCCTGTTCGTTCCACTGTTCAGCTTACTGCTCAATCGGTCGCCGAGCCTCTTCCCGGCGTTTATGTGTACGATATGGGCCAAAATATGGTTGGCGTTCCTTGCCTCAGATTGAAAGGAGATACCGGACAGGAGATTACCATACGTTACGGCGAAATGAATTACCCCGAAGTAATCCCAACCAATCCGGTTGCACCCTATACCATTGATATGTATAAGCAGAAGAAAGGACAGGTATATACAGACAACTACCGTAGTGCATTGTCGACCGACCGCTACATTATGAAAGGCGATGTTAAAGGTGAGACTTACGAACCCCGATTTACTTTTCATGGTTATAGATTTGTTGAGATCCATGGATTAAAAGAGCCACTTCCTCTCGAAAACGTTAAAGGAATGGTTCTTGAGTCAATTGGAGAACAAACAAGCGGCTACCAAACTTCCAATAAATTAATTAATCGTCTGTTCGAGAATATTTTATGGGGGCAAAGAGGCAACTTTTTATCTATACCCACCGATTGCCCACAAAGAGATGAACGAATGGGTTGGACTGGTGATGCGCAGATATTTGCCCGTTCGGCAACCTATAATATGAATGTGAATTCATTCTATACCCGCTGGCTTAATTCAGTAAGAGATAATCAGGGAGCAGACGGAAGTTATGCGAACTATGTTCCCGTGGTTGGCACGCCTCCCCAGGGAGCAGAACCCGGAATGGGTGCCGTGGGATGGATGGAAGCCGGAATTATTGTGCCTTGGCAGGTATATCAGCAGTATAACGATGTACGTATTCTGGAAGAACATTACCAGTCGATGCTTCAATATATGAATTTTATGGAAAGAAGGGCTGTTAAGTATATTCAACCCTATGGGGGTTTTGGCGACTGGCTGGCCTTGGACCCAACCAATTCCATGCTTACCAATACAGCTTACTTTGCCTATGATGCCATGCTCATGGAACAAATAGCCTCCAAGTTGGGTAAAGAAAGCGACAAGATGCGATTCAAAAACCTATACGAGCAGATTAAAGCTTCGTTCAATAAGCATTTTGTTGATAATGAAGGATACACATATGCCCCGTCTACATCTTCCATCTTTGGAAAGCCGGTAGAATCAGGATGGGGTAGTGGTCCCGAAGGAGATCCAAAACGGGTAGATACCCAAACCTCTTATGTTGTTCCCCTCCAATTCGGGTTGTTTGATGAACAAAACAAACCAAAGGCGATACAACATCTGGTAGACAATGTCAGAAAACATGGCAATACCCTTACCACCGGTTTCATTGGAACTCCATACCTTAATCTGGTTCTTTCGGATAACGGTTTCGACGACCTCGCTTTTACGTTGTTCGAACAAACAGCTTATCCATCGTGGCTCTATCCAGTACTCCAGGGAGCCACCACTATTTGGGAACGATGGAATTCCTATACCATTATTAATGGATTCGGACCTGTGGATATGAACTCATTTAATCATTATTCTTATGGAGCTATTGAAGAATGGATGATGGCTTATTCCGCTGGCATTCAGCGAAACGAGAACAAGCCTGGTTACAAAGATTTTATTTTGCAGCCCAAGTTCGGTGGTAGCTTTACTCATATAACCGGCTTCTTTGATTCGGTTTACGGACGAATAGAAAGTGGATGGAATAAACAAGGTAACCAAATCGTGTATAAAGCGAAAGTGCCAGCCAATACAACAGCCACATTACACCTTCAGGTATCCGATCCCAAAATGATTAAAGCCCCGGAAGGAGCATCTTTCATCAAGTACGAAAAGGGTGAAGCACTTTATAGTCTTCAATCCGGAGACTACCAGTTTGTAATTAAAATAAACAAACCCGTAGATAAGCTGTAATTAAGCAGGCTGATAATTTAAATTTGTCGTCCACCATATGGATACCCATGTGTTTCTGTAAGGTGGACGATTTAGTGTAATTACAAATTAGTTAATCCAATTGAAAAGGATATCTTTTTGACAATACTTTTTCTTTCATCATATGTATTAATAAAGTATTTTACGTAAGTTTGCACTATCGTTTGCAAAAAGATAACAATTATACATATTACATCTTATGTACAGAAACAGAACTTGTGGTGAATTGCGCCTTTCCCATGAAGGAGAAGTCGTAATCTTGGCTGGCTGGGTTCAGAAAACCCGTAAAATGGGAGGAATGACCTTCGTCGATATTCGTGACCGTTATGGTATTACACAGTTAGTATTTAACCAGGAAGCAAATGCTGATCTTTGTGAGAAAGCTAATAAACTGGGCCGTGAATTTGTAATTCAGATTACAGGTACAGTGAAAGAACGTTCAAGCAAAAATATGAATATTCCTACGGGAGAGATAGAAATCATTGTTTCAGACTTAAACGTACTGAATACATCGGTAACACCTCCTTTTACCATAGAAGATGATACTGATGGAGGTGATGACCTTCGTATGAAATATCGTTACCTGGATTTACGTCGTTCCAGCGTTCGTGCCAATCTGGAACTTCGTCATAAGATGACCATTGCTGTTCGCCAATATTTGGATCAACAGAACTTCCTGGAAGTGGAAACACCCGTTATGATTAAATCCACTCCCGAAGGTGCACGCGACTTTGTGGTTCCTTCCCGTATGAATCCTGGTCAGTTCTATGCATTGCCTCAGTCTCCTCAAACATTCAAGCAGTTGCTGATGGTATCGGGATTTGACCGTTACTTCCAGATTGTTAAGTGCTTTCGTGATGAAGACTTGCGGGCCGACCGTCAGCCTGAGTTTACCCAGATTGACTGCGAAATGAGCTTTGTTGAACAGGAAGATGTGCTGAATCTTTTCGAAGGTATGGCAAAGCATTTGTTCAAAACGATACGTGGTGTAGAAATAACAGAACCATTTGCCCGGATGACGTGGCACGATGCTATGAAATATTACGGAAGCGACAAACCGGACCTGCGTTTTGGTATGAAGTTTGTGGAACTAATGGACATCATGCAGGGAAAAGGATTTTCTGTATTTGACAATGCCGCCTATCTAGGAGGTATCTGTGCAGAAGGTGCGGCAAGTTATACAAGGAAACAACTGGATGCATTGACTGAATATGTAAAGCGCCCGCAAATTGGTGCTAAAGGTCTTGTTTACGCCAGAGTTGAAGCTGATGGAACTGTAAAATCGAGTGTTGATAAATTCTATACACAGGATACTTTACAAGAGATGAAAAATGCTTTTGGTGCTAAACCAGGAGATCTTATATTAATTTTATCCGGAGATGATGCCCAAAAGACTCGTAAGCAATTATCTGAATTGCGATTGGAAATGGGTAATCAGCTAGGATTGCGCGATAAAAATAATTTTGTTTGTCTTTGGGTAGTCGATTTCCCATTGTTTGAATGGGATGAAGATACAAACCGTTTCTACGCGATGCACCATCCGTTTACTTCACCTAAGCCAGAAGATATTCCGTTATTGGATACCAATACCGGCGACGTTCGTGCCAACGCATATGATATGGTTATCAATGGTGTTGAAGTTGGTGGTGGTTCAATTCGTATCCATGATAGTGCTTTACAGCAAAAAATGTTCAAGTTGCTCGGATTTACAGACGAGAAAGCACAAGAACAGTTTGGTTTCTTAATGAATGCATTTAAATACGGTGCACCACCTCATGGTGGATTGGCATATGGATTAGACCGTTGGGTGTCTCTGTTTGCAGGCCTTGACTCGATCCGCGACTGTATTGCTTTCCCAAAGAACAATTCAGGAAGAGATGTTATGATAGACGCTCCAGCTGCAATTGATGACGAGCAGTTGAAGGAATTAAACCTTGTAATTGATATTAAAGAATAAATATGGTACGTGTAAGGGATATACTGAAAGAGATCGAACAGTATGCTCCACTGCCATTACAAGAAGATTTTGATAATGCGGGTGTGCAGGTTGGTGATGTAAACCAGCCTGCTACCGGTGTATTGTTATGCGTCGATGTGACCGAAGAAGTGATTGATGAAGCGATAGAGCTGGAATGTAACCTGATTGTTTCGCATCACCCATTGGCTTTCAAGCCTTTTAAATCATTAACCGGTTCAACGTATATTGAACGGTGTATGATGAAAGCCTGCAAATTCGACCTTGTTGTTTATGCAGCTCATACCAATCTGGACAACGCAATGGGGGGCCTGAATTATAAATTGGCGGAGATGATAGGGCTTCAGAATGTTCGCATACTAAGCCCCCAAAAATCTTCACTGCTAAAATTAGTTACGTTTGTTCCGGAGTCTCATGCAGAAATAGTCCGTCAGGCTTTATTTAATGCAGGATCCGGATGTATTGGAAATTATGATTCTTGTAGTTTTAATATGAAAGGAGAGGGGAGCTTCAGAGCAAAAGAAGGAACAAATCCTTTTTGCGGACAGATAGGTGATTTGCACACTGAACCAGAAGTCCGAATTGAAACTATTTTGCCTCTAAGTTTAAAAAACTCCGTAACAAAAGCTCTTTTTTCTGTTCACCCATACGAGGAACCTGCGTTTGATCTTTATCCTCTTGCAAACAGCTGGGCACAAGCAGGCTCGGGGGTAGTAGGAGAATTACCTGAAAGCGAAGATGAGTTAAGCTTTTTACACCGAATAAAGGATATATTTCATTTAGGAGGCCTATTGCATTCGCCGTTTACAGGTAAAAGTATCCGAGAGGTTGCAATTTGTGGAGGAAGCGGAGCTTTTCTTATTAATGATGCCATTGCTTATGGCGCAGATGTTTTTATTACAGGCGAGGCTAAGTATAACGATTATTATAATGTAGAAGATCGGATTCTATTGGCTGTAATTGGTCACTACGAATCAGAAGAATGTACAAAAGATATATTCTATACGATAATATCGAAAAAATTTCCTACCTTTGTCGTGCATTTTTCGAATGTTAATTCAAACCCGGTAAAATATTTATAGAATGGCTACAGAAAAACAATCAGCTGAAAAAGAAGTAACAGTTGAAGAAAAGCTTTCTAGGCTGTATCAACTTCAGACGATGGTGACAGAGATCGACAAGATCAAAACACTTCGTGGTGAACTGCCTTTAGAAGTTCAGGATTTGGAGGATGAGATCGCAGGATTGGAAACTCGTCTTCAAAACTTTCAGTCTGAAATTAAGTACTTAGAAACTTCTGTTTTAGAACAAAAGAACAAGATTGCTGATTCAACCGGACTGATTGAAAAGTATAAAGGTCAGTTGGATAATGTGCGTAATAACCGCGAATTCGACAACCTTACAAAAGAAATAGAGTTTCAGGGACTTGAAATCGAATTTTCTGAAAAGAAAATCCGCGAGTTTAGCGTTGCTGTTATTGCAAAGAAAGAAGAAATTGCACAGAGCATTGAAAAACTTGAAGGTCGTAAAGCTGACTTAGCTCAGAAACAGGGTGAGTTGGAGGAAATTATTTCTGAAACAAAGCAGGAAGAAGAAAAGCTAAGAGAGCGTGCAAAAAAATTAGAGGCATCTATTGAACCTCGTTTGCTTGCAGCTTTTAAACGTATCCGTAAAGGTGCCCGAAACGGTTTAGCTGTTGTTTATATCCAACGTGATGCATGTGGGGGTTGCTTTAATAAGATTCCACCTCAAAAGCAAATGGATATTAAACTTCGCAAAAAAATTATTGTATGCGAATATTGTGGTCGTGTAATGATTGACCCTGAATTGGCTGGAGTAGAAGTTTAAACGTTTTATACAGTATAAGGGTAGGGATGCGGAAAACGTATCCCTACGTTTTTTTATGATAGAAGTAGTTCGCAAATATATTGACCAGAATCAGCTGCTTACTAAAAAAGAGTTGGTTATTGTGGGAATTAGCGGGGGAGCAGATTCAGCGGCTCTGCTTCATATGTTAGTGTCTATGGGATATCAATGTATTGCTGCCCACTGTAATTTTAAGTTGAGAGGGGAAGAGTCAGACAGAGATGAATTGTTTACTGATAATTATACTCAGATTCTTCAGGTTCCTTTACGAACCATTGTATTTGAAACAAAGCAATATGCACTGAACAACCATCTTTCAATTGAAATGGCCGCACGGGAATTGCGCTACGCTTGGTTTGAGGAACTTCGGAAAGAATATAATGCTCAGGCGATAGCTGTGGCTCATCACAGAGACGACAGTATTGAAACGCTGCTTATAAATCTGACAAGAGGAAGCGGACTATGTGGTTTGACTGGTATTCGTCCTCGAAATGGTTATGTAGTACGTCCTTTACTTCCATTATCCAGGGAAGATGTTTTTTCATATATCGATTCCAATAAACTGAGTTATGTTACAGATAGCACGAATAGTTCTGATATTTATACCCGTAACTTTATTCGGCTTAAAGTTCTTCCTTTATTGGCTCAGATCAATCCTTCGATAAAAGCATCGTTAGCACGAACTGCTGATCATTTAGGAGAGGCAGAGATAATTTTCAAGCATGTTATTAATGAAGCCAGAAATAAAGTAATTCAGGATAACAGTCTTTCTATAGATGCGTTGATGGAGTTTCCAGCTCCCAAAACAATTCTTTTTGAATTGTTGAAACCCTATGGATTTACCAGACTGGTAACGGAAGATATTTTTTCTTCGCTGGATAAGGATTCGGGTAAACTATTTTATTCTGATTCTTATCGTCTATTAAAGGATCGTTCATTCCTACTAATAGATTCGCTCGATAAACATGAACAACAATGTTTCACATTGGATATTGTGGAAGGTCACATAATTGTTCCGATTGAACTTATCTTCAGTAAGCTTGTTATAAATAAAGACTTCCTGATTGAAAGAAATTTAAATTTCGCTTATTTTGATTACGATAAACTAAAGTTTCCTCTAACTTTACGTCACTGGAAGGAAGGAGATTGGTTTGTCCCTTTTGGAATGACAGGCAGAAAGAAGCTTAGTGATTATTTCTCAAATAATAAGTTTTCCTTATTCGATAAAGAAAAAATATGGCTTCTATGCAATGGCGAAGATATTATTTGGATTGTTGGAGAACGTCCCGATAATAGGTATCGCATCGACAAATCAACAAAAAAAGTTTTAAAGGTGAATTTTTTAGATAAAAAAAGCTTTACTTGTAAAACTATTTAGTAAATTTGCAAAGTTTTACTACGCAGATATGTTTCCGATGCATCAAAATCGGGTAAACAGTCCGGTATTATTCAAAAATGATTTTATTACCAATTATAACGATACAATGATGACGTTGTGCACGCATCGTAATGATGAGCATGTTGTGCGCCGTTGATATTATTCCTACGCAATATGCAAAAATACAACATTCTAGAACTAAATGAAAAACTTCTGACGGAATTGCAGGCAATTGCCTCAGAGTTAGGTATTAAGAAAGCTGAATCTTTAAAGAAAGAAGAACTAGTTTATAGGATTCTTGACGAACAGGCTATTTCTTATGCAGGCATTCAGGCTGAAAAAGAAAAAGAGAAAGAAGCTAAAAAAGTTGAAAAACTACAGGCAAAAGTAAAGGATCCTCAGGCAAAATCAGCACCAAAGGCAAAAAGCCCAAGACCAAATTCTGAAAAAGAAGCTAATGCCAAACCATTGATGCCAAATGAACCTAAAATCGTTAATGAAACTGCTGTAAAACCGACTCCCGAAGTAAAAACAATTACTCCCGATGAAACGAATGCAGCATCTCAACCAGAACGAAAGAAAAGAATTCGGATTGAAAAGAAAGAGAAAGTTGCAGGAGCAACAATTCCTGCAGACAAACAAGACCAATCCGTGGTTGTTACAACAACTCCTTCGCAACCGGTTCAGCAACCAGCACAAAGTGCTATAGAATTCAAAGCAGAAAAAGAAGCAGTAAAAAAGGTTGTAGAACAACCTGCGGCTGCACCCCTCGAAGAGCCTGTAGCTGTATCTGTAGAACAACCTGTTATTGATAAAGTTGAAGAAGGACAAGAAGCTCCTGTTACTACAGCTCCGGAAGAGCCCAAAAGAGTAGTTTTCAGACATAGCGGAGCTGGTACCAGTTCTGTACTAGATCAGGTTTTCCCATTTTCTTCTACACCTTCCAGACCAGAGGCTGGCAAAACAACTCCTGCCGATACTCAATCACCAGCTCAACCACAGGCGCATGCTCGTCAGCAGAATACTCGTCAGAATACATTTAATAATCCCAGAGGTGCTGCTCAGAATGCACCTGCACAGGATAAACAATATGAGTTTGACGGAATTTTAATTGGAACAGGTGTTCTTGAAATGATGCCCGATGGATATGGTTTTTTACGTTCATCCGATTACAATTACCTAACATCTCCTGATGATGTTTACGTATCTCAATCTCAGATAAAACTGTTTGGATTAAAGACAGGAGATGTTGTAGAAGGTGCCATACGTCCTCCGAAGGAAGGCGAAAAATATTTCCCGCTTGTTAAAGTGGATAAAATCAATGGACGGACTCCCGAAGAAGTTCGTGATAGAGTTCCGTTTGATCACCTCACACCGCTTTTCCCTGACCAAAAGTTTATGCTAACAGCACGTAATACTCCTAAAGTATACGATAAAATAGCAGTAAGGGTAGTCGATTTATTCTCTCCGATAGGTAAAGGACAACGTGGTCTTATCGTAGCACAACCAAAGACAGGTAAAACCATGTTATTGAAAGATATAGCAAATGCTATAGCTGCCAATCACCCGGAAGTGTATATGATTGTATTGCTTATCGATGAGCGCCCTGAAGAAGTTACCGACATGGCTCGTAGTGTTGATGCCGAAGTTATTGCATCTACATTTGATGAACCAGCAGAACGTCATGTAAAGATTGCAGAAATCGTATTAAATAAAGCAAAACGGATGGTTGAATGTGGGCATGACGTTGTTATCCTGCTCGATTCAATTACTCGTCTGGCTCGTGCCTATAATACTGTTCAACCTGCTTCTGGTAAAGTCTTGTCTGGTGGTGTGGATGCGAATGCATTGCAGAAACCGAAGCGTTTCTTTGGAGCAGCCCGTAATATTGAAAACGGCGGAAGTCTTACCATTTTGGCAACAGCACTTACTGAAACAGGTTCTAAGATGGATGATGTGATTTTTGAAGAATTTAAGGGAACCGGTAATATGGAACTTCAGCTGGACAGAAAACTTTCAAACAAGCGTATTTATCCGGCAGTCGACATTACTGCATCCAGCACACGCCGCGACGACTTGCTGCAAGATGAAGCTACATTGAATCGTATGTGGATTTTACGCAAATACTTGTCTGATATGAACTCGATGGAGGCAATGGAATTTGTGAAAAAGCGTATGGAACAGACATATGATAATATGGAGTTCCTGGCTTCTATGAACGGATAATATTTCAATCTTATTATAAAAAGAAAAGGGTGTCTCTATCAGAGATGCCCTTTTCTTTTTATATTTGCAAAACAATCATGTAAATATTCGGAATGAGAAGAAAAAATCCACTAATATATCTTATTATAGTTCTTTTGTTGCCAGTCTTGCTCTTGGCGCAAAATAATGCAGATAATTATAAGTTTAACCGGGTTGATGTTGAAAGCGGCCTTTCTAATAGTGAAGTAAAGTGTGTTTATAAAGATAAAACCGGATTTATATGGTTTGGTACACCTTCTGGATTAAACCGCTATGATGGTTACGAAGTTTCTGTTTATAAACACAACTTGCAGGATAATACCACTAGTTATAACAATGACATCTGGCGGATTCAGGAGTCGGATAAGGGCTTGCTTTGGCTTACAACCAGAGCTGGTTATGCAGTTTATAATCCCTTAAAAGAGGAATTTGAAGATAATTTGCCTTCATTATTTAAAAAATATTCGGGAGTTACATCGTTTAATAGTCTTTATATTGACTTAGGAAAGAACTATTGGTTTATTACACCTTCTGATGTACGTTTGTATGATGTAAAAAAGAAGCAGCTAACCGTGTTTTCGCAAGGAGGTCCGGGTAATTTAAGTGCTGGTGTAATTACGGATATTAAACAAGGAAACAATCGTTACTGGTTTACATATGATAATGGTTTGGTTGAATGCATGGATGCTCAGACACATAAAATAATCAGACGCGATAGCACTATACTGAATAATATTAAAATTAAGAATCTTGGAGACATTCGTTTGTTTATAGACAGCGCAGGTGATCTTTGGATGTATGGAATAGGAGAACATTTCGGCCTTGCATATTATAATCTGCAAAAGAATAAGTGGCAATTTTATTCTGAAATGGCCGCTGCACCTAACAAAATTTCGAATAATAACATTACATCGGTTGCCGAAGACTCCAAAGGAATGATTTGGATAGGAACAGATCATGGAGGAGTTAATATTCTGAATAAAAAAAATGGCAGCATTATTTATTTGAAACAAAATGAATTAAACCAATATAGTCTGTCTCAAAATACAATCAAATGTTTATATAGCGACGATACGGGTATAATGTGGGTTGGGACTTACAAAATGGGGGCTTGTTACTATCACGAAAGCGTTTTTAAATTCAAATCGATCTCAGATAAGGCGTCTTTGCCATATAATGATGTTAACTGTTTCCATGAAGCACCCGATGGAAACATCTGGATTGGCACTAATGGCGGCGGACTTATTTATTTTGACCGTAAAAATGATAAATATATAACCTATAAACATAAAAACGGCGACAAAAACAGCCCTGCCGGGGATGTGATTGTAAGTCTTGCCGGCGACGACCAGGGTAGGCTTTGGATTGGATATTATGTTGAAGGGATGGATTGTTTTGATGGAAAGAAATTTACCCATTATGACTATAATCCAAACAGACCCGATGTTCTTACTGATAACAACGTTTGGAATATAATGAACGACTCTGCCGGAAACCTATGGATCGGCACATTAAGGGGAGGGGTTGTTGTGGTTGATGCTTCAACGGGCAAACAACTCAAACATTTTAATACAAATGGATCCGTTTATTCAATCATACAAAAGAAGTCGGGAGAGATTCTTGTTGGTGCGCAAAGCGGCCTGTGGATTTACAATGCTGTAACAAATATACTTGAGCAATACGAGAATGAGTTATTTGATAAAATTCAACTGAGTAAATACGATATAAACAATTTGTACGAAGATAGCCGTGGATTGCTTTGGATTGGAACACGCAATGGATTGATAATGTTTAATGCCTATACCCGGGATGTTAGAACATTTAAAGTTCAGGACGGACTTTCGTCCGAACTTGTTCAAAGTATCCAGGAGGATGCCGAACATAATATTTGGGTAGGAACCCACAATGGACTTTCATGTGTAAAAGTAACTACAGCAAACGAAACACCGGGATATTTCTTTAAGATCGTTAGCTACGACAGGTCAGAAGGTCTTCAGGGAGAAATGTTTAATTATAACGCTGTATATATAACATCCAAACAGGAACTTATTTTTGGAGGATCACTTGGATTTAATATCTTCACCCCCAATGCCATTAATTACAATAACAACCGCCCCAAAGTTATAATTACTGATTTTCAGTTATATAATAAAAGCCTTAAACCCGGAGAACGTTACGAAGGGAGAACGATTCTAT
>JAGPJL010000182.1 GCA_018054455.1 Parabacteroides sp. | reverse complement strand
GAGAACAGTAACACATTGCAAAAGAGGGTGTATCACAACGTGATTTCACCCTCTTTTTTTATGCAACTTTGCAACTTCCATTTATCATTCGTTATTCAAAAGACTATTGGTTCTGTTGTTTTAATTCAAGCTTCGGTATTGATTGGGTGTATATCCGGTTTCATTCTTGAACAACAAAATATACTGAATCATCCGATACCAAATTAAGCCTAAAGTCTAAAACCGTATTTTTGGTAGATAATACAGTATTTTATATAACAAACAACAGGAAAATACCCCTCATCTTTGTATCGATAAAACAGAACACAGCCATTGATAATAATAAAGCAGAGAAAAAGAACGTAAAGCGATTAGTGAAATTTTAAAATTCACTTTAAATTACATTCAAATAAAAAAGTTTGCATCTGGTTCTGTAACCATTAAAAAAAAGTTTAATTAAAAAAATTATAGTATGAAAAATGTAAAATTAAACAACGGAGTAGAAATGCCTATTCTTGGTTTTGGCGTATTTCAAGTAAATGATCCGAAAGAATGTGAGCAAAGTGTAATTGATGCTATTCAGGCTGGATATCGTTTGATTGACACCGCAGCATCTTATATGAACGAAGAAGCTGTAGGGCGTGCAATAAGGAATAGTGGCGTAAACAGAAGCGAGTTATTTATTACAACAAAACTTTGGGTGCAGGATGCAGGTTATGAGAACACCAAAAAATCGTTCCAAAAATCATTAGATAAACTACAACTCGACTATATCGATTTGTACCTGATACACCAACCTTTTGGAGACGTACATGGTTCATGGAGAGCTTTGGAGGAATTGTACAAAGCAGGAAAAGCAAGAGCAATCGGTGTGAGCAATTTTCAGCCTGACAGGGTCATGGATATCATTATGTTTAACGAAATTGTTCCGGCAGTAAATCAGGTAGAGACACATCCGTTCAACCAACAAATAGACAACCAAAAGTTCTTAGTTGAAAATAATGTGCAAATTGAATCGTGGGGACCATTTGCCGAAGGTAAAAACAACTTATTTCAGAATGAGTTACTTGGTTCTATTGCTATGAGATACAATAAATCTATTGCGCAGGTAGTTCTTCGGTGGCTAACTCAACGCGACATAGTGGTTATTCCCAAGTCAGTGCGAAAAGAAAGAATCATTGAAAATTTCAACATCTTCGATTTTGAACTTAGTGCTGAAGATATGGAAGCAATCGTATCTCTGGATACTAAAACCAGCTTATTCTTCAACCACCGCGATCCGGAAATTATCAAATGGATGGGTAGTTTAAAGCTCGATATTTAAAAATTTGCTGCAAAAGCAGGCATTGATACAGAGGTAAAACACTTTTAAAACTATCATTATGAAAACAAAGATTCTAGGATTTATTTTCTTGTTCGCAATGAGCCTAAACGTTTTTGCTCAACAAAAAGAGGCGAACACAACAACCACGGTTAATACGAAAGCCGAACAGGAAATCATTCAGCTTTCCAAAGAAAAGTGGCAGTGGATGTCAGATAAAAATGCAGACGCACTAAAAACTCTGTTTCACGAAAAGGCCGTGTTTGTTCATATGGGAGGAAGTTGGGGTACAGAACAGGAACTCAATGTGATAAAAAGTGGAGGAATCTGGTACAAGAAAGCTGATATCCATGAAGTGTCGGTGAATATTATTGACAATACAGCCATCCTTTTAAATAGAATTGATTTATTGGCCGTTGTAGGCGGCAACGACGTAACCAATCCGTTTATGGTTACCGAAGTGTATATCAAGCAAAATGGCAACTGGAAATTAGGATCACTATCATTTACAAGAATGCTTACACCTCCGAGTCCTACTTCCGGGTCGCACGAATAAAAGAAATCTATTTTTAAATTATGCACAATGGATAATACAACTAACAATAATAGCGAAAAAGGTTTAAACAGACGATACTTCCTTAAATCGGGGATGCTTTTAACAGGTGCAGCGATGGTGCAATTTCCGGATAAAGTATTTGCAAATTTAGGCAGCAAGAAAGAGACTACAGATCAAAAATTGCTGAGTAGACGAAAACTTGGGACACTGGAAGTATCTAGCATTGGTCTTGGCGTCCAGAATATGAGTCGTACTTATCAAACAACAATCCCCTCCCGTCCCGAAATGATCAACATCATCAGGAATGCTTTCGACCACGGTGTTACCTTATTCGATACTGCCGAGGCGTACGGTCCTTTTGAGGTGGAACGTATTCTGGGAGAAGCACTTGTGCCAATTCGAAACAAAGTTGTTATTGAAACAAAGTTTGGTTGGAATATTGACCAGAAAACCGGTCAACGTCTCCCTGGCTTGAATAGCCGCCCTGAACACATCAAGGAGGTAGTGGAAGGAATGCTAAAACGTCTTCGCACCGATCGTATTGATTTATTGTATCAACATCGTGTTGATCCGGCTGTTCCGATTGAAGACATTGTTGGAGCTATCAAAGATTTGATTAACCAAGGAAAAGTGCTGCATTACGGACTCTCCGAACCGGGACCGCAAACGGTAAGACGAGCTCATGCAATTCATCCTGTAACGGCTATCCAGAACGAATATTCGCTTTTATGGCGAGGACCAGAAGAGATCATCATTCCGCTCTGTCAGGAATTAGGCATTGGCTTTGTACCTTGGAGTCCGCTTGGTGTGGGCTTTCTGACCGGAGCTATTGATGCAAATACGCGATTTGCTCCGGGAGACATCCGAGGCGTTGAGTCAAGATTCTCCCCGGAAAATCTACCTTACAATTTAGCATTGGTGGATTTGATTAAAACATGGGCTGCACGGAAAGAAGCCACTCCTGCTCAAATATCGCTGGCATGGCTTCTGGCGCAGAAGCCATGGATTGTACCAATCCCAGGTACAACTCAGATGGCACACATGCTGGAAAACATCGGTAGTGACCATGTAAGGTTTACCGGTGATGAAATGAAACAGTTTAATTTGGACCTTGCCAAGATTGAAGTTAAAGGTGAACGTCTGCCAAAGGCTGTTCTCGATTTTTCCAATGTTGAAGCTCCTGCAAAGAAATAGAGACAAAACGTTGGTTTTAAATTTGCTGATTACATTTTTAATTACGGTAAAAGGAATAGTAAGCCTCGCAACATGGATAAGCCTTTCTACCGAATTGAGGATATTCGGGAAATATATAGAAAAAGTTAAATTATTTCAAATCATCATAAAAGAGGGTGTATCACAATGCGATACACCCTCTTTTTTTATTTCCTTTTACATGTTATTTGCCATAATCTCAGCGAAGGCCTATCCCCTCTTTGCTTTACAGGCTCATTTACTTCTTTCGCTTCAATCAATCCGTATTTACCAAATTCCTTTTCGACCGACTCTAAATCATAAAAAAACAAGTTTACCCCATGTTCCGTTTTAAATCGGTCTTTACTTAGTTTTTTCCCTTTTCCATAAGCAGGGGTTTCTTTCGAAATTGCAACGAAAACCATGTATCCATCAGGCGAAAGTTGATTATAGCAATCCTTAATCAACTTACTACGTTCTCTTATATTCAACAAATGAATTAAAGCATAACAAAAGATCCCGTCATATAATTCCTGATCAAAAGGCATATCGCAAACTGAACCATGAAAAACCTTTATATTATCACCATAATGTTTTTTTGCTAATTCGATTGCAGTTTCTGAAATCTCTATACCTGTTACATCGAAGCCATTATCATTAAAAACCTTTGCATTTCTGCCATAACCAAATCCAGGTATCAGAATTCTATTTAATCCGATCTCCCTAAATAAGTCAGCCGTAGCAATTGCAGAATCAGCAGGTTCAAAGCCCCACATAGTCTGCTTATCTTTAAAACTTGATTCCCAAAACTCTGTCATATCTTTTAGTTGAGTTATTTATTACATTCTCATTCCTTCAATTTTACAAGGACATTTACAAGGACATTTACAGGGACATCTTTATCTGTTTCGATACCATCATTCTCTATAGAGAGTTGGTAATA
>JAGPJL010000001.1 GCA_018054455.1 Parabacteroides sp. | reverse complement strand
TTTTTAATTCCAACGCTCACCTGAATTACCGGTGCATATACCAGATTGCTTATGGCTTCCATCTCTTTTTGATCGATAAAGGGGAGTAATGCCGGCAAATTATAGGCTCCGATGGTAGTAACTACCTGATCTGCATGAAGGGTGTGCTCGCCATGATGTGTTTTATACCGGATGTCCCATTTATTGGAATTGGGATTTACCGTTACATCTTTTGCGCCTAATATAATATGTTTTGTTCCGATGGATTTAGCTAATGCATCGGCCAATTGGTTTAATCCTCCCTTGGCTGAAAATACTTTTTTGGAAGCAAGCAGGTCGCGTTCGGTCTTCGGTATCTTTGCTTTGGCAATAGAACCGCGGATAAAACTTCCGTAATCTTGTTCCAGATTGTATAATTTAGGCAATGCATATCGGGTGACAAGCGTATGGGGGTCTCCGGCATATACACCGGAAAGAAAAGGATCGACGGCGTAGTCGACGAACGATTTGCCCAACCTTCTGCCTGCCAGACCGGCAACGGATTCGTCAGGATTTGTTCCTTTTGCCCGGAAGGGTTCTCCCAATATTCTGAATTTATCCTTCAATGTGAACAAGGGAGTGGTTATCGCGCTTAAAAGACCGGAGGGGAGTTCACGAAAACGGTCTCCTTTCCAAATCAGACGACGCTTGGATTCTTCTTTAGCTGTTTCTAAATGACAATTGGGTTCCAGTGCGGCAAATAGCTCTGCTACTTCGGGGTAGGAGACTACTCCGGTGTTAGGTCCCGATTCGTAGGTAAATCCATCTTCCTGAAATGTATGAATTTGTCCGCCTACACGGTCGGCAGACTCTACAATCTGTACTGATATTCCTCTGCGTGTCAGATAAAAAGCGGTTGTAAGTCCTGTAAGTCCTGCACCGATAATGACTACTTGTGTTGGTTTTGTTTCCATGTGTTATACCGGTTTCGAGAACGATTTAGTTGAATGAATCATAAGCTTGTCTAACGACGCTGCTACATTTCGTACAAACAGATTCCCCGCAGGAGTTAGTTGTATCTTTTTATCGGAATAGGTAATAAGTCCGTCTGCAGCAAACTGTTCCATTTTGTTCGCATCATAAGAGGTAGCTGCCCTGAATTCTTCCACCGGGATATTGAATTGATCTGCTCGTTCTTCCCAGTCCAGACTTCCGTTGCACATGAGCGATTCTATTGCTTCGCGGGTGATCTGTTCTTCTCTTGTGAGAGAATATCCTTTCACTACTGCGAATGTTCCGCTGTTTATTTGTTCGATATATCCTGCAATATCTTTTATATTTTGACTGTACGCTGTGGAAAGCTGGCTGATTCCGGTTACTCCAAAAGCATATACCTGTCCGGTTGTGCGGCGGGTACAATATCCCTGAAAGTTACGGTGCAGCGCTTTTGTTTGCAGCGCGGTATAAAGCTCATCGTCCGGACGAACAAAATGGTCCAGTCCGACGGGCAGGTAACCGGCACTTTTAAGTGTTTGTCTGGCCGAGTCGTACATGTTGCTTTTCACTTCACTGGCAGGAAGTCCGGCTTTTTCGAGGATAAGCTGACTTTTATTTACCCAGGGAACATGCGCATACGAGAATGTAACAAGCCGGTCGGGATTCAGAGCGATGGCCTGTTCGATTGTCCGGGTAAAGCTCTCAACCGTTTGATGGGGCAATCCGTAAATGAAGTCCATATTGATTCGTACACCTGCCGCGCGCAGAATGCCAAATATAGTCTCTAAAGGAAGGAGCGACGGACGGCGGTTTACTGTTTTCAATACGTTGGCGTCGAAGTCCTGCACGCCCAGACTTATCCGGTTAAATCCGGCTTCGGTTAGCGATTGCCAGTACGACTCGTTCAGGTATCCCGGATGGCATTCAATGGCAATCTCCGGATTCTCAATTGTCTTGAAACGATCCAGTAAATGTTCGTTCAGCTCGCGTAAACGTTCAACGGGAATAGAGGTAGGGCTTCCTCCTCCGTAATGTATTTGTGCAATCATCCGGCGATTGTCCAGTAACTGCGTAACTTTATCGATTTCCTTATGAACAGCCTTGAGGTATTCGTTTACCTTCGTTTCATTCATCATGGCAAAGGAATTACAACCACAGTAATGACAAAGATGACGGCAAAAAGGAATATGGATGTAGAATGAAATATGTTGAGGCTGCTGATTATTGGATGCGCGGATGGCATCTTCATAGTTCTGATTCGTAAAAGCATCAGAAAAATAATTAGCTGGCGGATAACTTGTATATCTTGGAACAGGAATATTGTATTTTTCTAATAATTCGTCTGTCATAGCGTTTGCTTCTTTTTAAATACAAATATAATATATATCAGCGAAACCGTGGCCAGAATAACTTCAAACAAGAACAAGCCGTGGTATCCTGTAAGGTCTGCTATTTTACCGCTGGCTATGGCAATACACATGCTGCTGAGGTGGGTTATTACCGTTTGAATTGTAAAATCGGTTCCTTCGCGACCTTCGCGCACACAGTCCATCGCTGTAGTATAAACTATTATGGTAGCCATTCCGTAACTTCCCCATAGCAGAAAAATTCCGATATAAAGCAGCAAGGTGGTTGGCGTTACATACGATAGTCCTAAAAAATAGAACGTTGCAAGGAGGATGGCTACAGCAAACAGTATCCGGGCTCTGTATCTTCCGATGCGTCTGATGATAAATCCTCCGCCAAATGAGGAAAGAAAGGCGATAAATGTACCTGCAAGACCACTCATCACACCGATTTCCTTTATATTATAACCTAAATCTACCATATAGGGTTTAAGCATTGCAAGCGTTCCTATTAGTCCGGAATAATAAAGAAACAGAAATATGATTTGTTTCCAGATGCCTTTTTGCGTAAAGAAATAGTAAAAATCGGTTTTCTTTGCTTTCTGAGCCTGACTTTTTTCTTTAATAGCGATGTCTTTGTTAAAGAAAAGTGGTACTAAAGCCACGATAACAAAGATTGCCAGACAGGGAAGCAGGCTATTCCACCCGATTTGCTTGAACAAAAGCAAAAGAACGCCTCCACCTATCATTGCACCGGCAAAGCTTCCCATGGATTGCATGCTGTTTACCAAACTTTTATCCTTACGGCTAAAAGAGAGTACAGCTAACGCATCTGTAGCGATATCCTGTGTGGCGGATGCTACGAAGGATATGATGACAAGGATAAGGATTGTTGAAAAGTTTTCTTTAAAATCCAAAAATGCAACCGAGAAAATGAGTACCGCATAAATTAATTCCGACGAGAATATCCATCGCTTGTAGTGAGATACTGTCATACAATTCCGGTCGACCAACGGCGACCAGAAGAATTTGATTATCCAGGGTAATTTAATTAGTTGTAACAATCCAATAGCTGATAAAGAAAAATTCTCTTGTCGCATCATTACAGGAATTACCGTAGAGAAAAAGCTCATGGGTATTGATTGTGCAATGTAGAGACACAGAAAGGTAACCAGTTTATTGGTTGTAGGTTTAAGCCACATTTGTTATAAATTAGAAGTTCAACGTCAGATTTCCCCCAAAGGTAACAGGTTTTCCTTTCTGAGCAAAGGAGTTTCCGCCAGATTCAAAGTAAAAAGAGGTATAATCTGCTCCGGTGATGTTCTTTCCCCAAAAAGCAATGGTCAAAGGTCCTTTTACAAAGGATGCTTTTCCGTTTACGACTCCGTAGTATGACTGATAGGCGTCGTTACTTTCGCTCCAGTATAATTTACCTGTTCCACTATATGTGATGTTAACCAATATTCTGTCCAGGAAATGAGACTTTACCGGAATCATGTAGTCTGTACCCACAGATAGTGTTTGCGAGGGGACAAGCGGAAGTCGTTTACCCGCGTAATCGAGCGTGGCGCTGCGTTGGTATTCTTTAAATGTTGCATCGGTATAACCGTATGAAACGTTAAACATAAATCCGTTGCAAACATTGGCCTGCAGACTGGCTTCGATTCCTTTACTCTCGGAGCGGCCGGCGTTTTTTAGCATTGATCCTACGCCACTGGGTAACGGTTGGTAGATTTGCTGATGTCTCCAGTCGATGTAGAAAAGACTTACTTCGGCTTTTATCCGGCTGTCCCAAAATTTAACTTTCGTTCCGACTTCATAGTTCCAGCTGAATTCCGGATCGAATGTACGGTCTTCTTCTCTTTGGAATGATGTGTTGAATCCTCCGGATTTATATCCTTTGGAGACAGTTGCATAAATCATCTGGTCCGAAGGGGTTGTATATTGAAGGGTCGCTTTTGGTGTGATCTGGGTAAATGTAAGTTTACTGTTAAATGAGTCTGTCAGACCCGTTGTATCTTTCATCGTTCGGTAGGCTTCGTAATCGTTACGTGACCGTTCCCAGTCGTAACGTACGCCAGCGGTAAGCGAAAGTCCATCTGTAAGTATATGGTCGAACGTGGATTGATGGTAGAGCGCAAAGCCATACGATGGAGAATCGTAGGTTTTATGGGTGGACATGGCTTGTAACTTGTAATCAAGATTCACCTCTGTGTCCGATCCCTGATAAAAACCAAAGGCTCCGAACAACCATTTATACCAGCTATCGGTAACCGATTTGATGTTCAGCTCTTCCGAAGCCATGTGTTGTTGCTGTTTTTGAATCACATAGTATTGGTTTTTAGTAGAAAAGTCCTGGTCTACTCCTTGCCGGTCCGACAGATACTGATAGGCAGTCTGGGAACTGAGCCAAAAGTGGTCTGTTTTATAATCGAGGGTTGCTCCCGTATTTGACAAGGTTCGTTTGTAGGAGCTGAAGTCGTTATAGTTCACGTCGCCTACGGTATTTGTTTCTTTGTCATATAGTCCGTACGGATATCCTCCCTGATCTGAATAATCCAGACTGCTCATCAGTTTTAGCGTAAGTTCCGGTTGCAGCTTCCATTCCAGTCTGATTCGTCCCGATCCGCTATCCATTTTGTCGGCCTTCTCATTGGTGGCAAGATTGGTGAAGAATCCGTCCGAATGAGTATAGTTTCCTGAAATGGCATAGCCTATTTTGTCGTTTACTTTTCCATAATGAGAAGCTGTGGCTTGTCGTTGTCCGTAATTTCCCGCCGAAAGCGTAAGATTGGTCCCCTGATAGTCGAGGGGTGACTTTGTAAATACATTGATAATTCCACCCATGGTATTACGTCCGTACAAGGTGCCTTGCGGTCCACGCAAAACTTCGATACGGTCTACTTCGCTAAAGTCGAAATCGAAAGCTGATTTCTCAAAATAAGGAATTCCGTCTACATAAAGTCCGACCGACGGAGCATTTATTTTTGATCCAATTCCACGGATATAAACGGGGGAAGTGAGCTTTGATCCATAATCCGGCATAAATAAATTAGGAACCAGTGCACTGAACTCCTTAATGCCGGTAATGTTCCGGTTAATAATATTCGTACTGCTAAATGCCGAAACCGAAATAGGTTCGAGACTAAATGCCTTGTCCTGTTTAAATGACTGAACAACAACCTCGTCTAAAAAGATACTACGGGTGTTCAGTGTATCAACTTCTTCTGCTTGAAGCATAGACGCTCCCCAAAGTAAGCCGGCAGTCAGAAAAATAAATTTATTCATGCTATAATCGTTTACCAATATAAATGGTTTTTATTTAATTCATGCTATCAGAATGCAACCGAGATTTCGGCTCCAAGCTGGAATGGTTTCCCTTTCTGCATATAGGGTTTACCGAACGATTCAAAATAAAAGGCGGCATAGGATGCATCCAGCAGGTTGCGGGTCCATACATCTAATTTTACATTTCCTTTACGAACTCCTGCTTTTGCATTGATTGTTCCATAAAAGTCCTGTCCGATATCGTTTTTTTCGGTCCACCAGATTTTCCCGGCTCCGGTGTACTGACCTGATAGGCTAACCTGATCGAGCCACTTTCCTTTAAACAGCTTTATGTATTGCACTCCCGCACTTAATGTATGACCTGGAGTATAGGGGATGTGATTTCCTTTATAATCTGTCTGGATTATTTCGGATCCTTCTTTTTCTTCATGTATGTAGTTACGGAATGTGGCGTGTGTATAACCATAACTCAGATCGGCGGTCAATCCCGTTGCCAGGCGGGCGCGCAGGCTTACTTCGGCTCCGTAACTTTGTGCTTTTCCTCCGTTGGTAATAATGCGGCCATTGCCGCTGTTCACAAATTTAGTAAGCTGGATATTCCGTAAATCCATCCAGAAAAGAGATAGTTCGGCGCTCAGCCGTTTGTCTATCAGTTCGCTGCGAATACCGGCTTCGTAATTCCAGCTGTATTCGGGTTTATAGGCCGCTACATCTTTTACCGGAGAGGGCTCTACGGCCATTGAAGGTGCATATGCACTCATTAAGTCGTATTTGAGCTGATCCTGAATCAGGTCGGCGAACATTTGTACATTATAACCTCCGGCTTTATATCCTCTGGCCACCGATAGATATGTCAAAGTAGACGGAGTGCATTCGTACTTTAGTGATAGTTTGGGTAGCACCTGCCAGAAATCCTGGTTAATATTTCCTTCCATCACGCTGGGATCGAGTGCAGGCAGATTAATTATGGGCATACCTTGGGCCATTTGCATACCGAAATTCATACTTGCTTCTGAATAATAATCCAGTTTTGCCTTTTCGTAATCCAAACGGACTCCGGCCGTAATTGAAAGTCCGTCTGTAAAAAGATTGTTGTACGTTGACTGATGGTAAAGCGCCAGTCCGTATGTGGGGGTATCGAAAGATCCGGGAATATAGATTTCTTCATCCAGTATCTTAAGCAGAGGCATTCGGGGATTATTTTCCTTCAGTTTATTGAAAACAGATTGAAGTACAGTGCTTACGCCATCTTGTTTAAAAGTTACGGGACCGTCTATGTGGAGATCGTCGTAAAATCCGTATGCCCCGAACGACCATTGATAATTTTGAGGTTGATTGGACTTTAAAGTAATTTCCTGGCTTAATGCATTTTGTTTTTGTTTCTGGCTAAGCGTAAATAGGGAGAGTGGGGAAAAGTCCTGATCCATACTCATATTGTCTTTAAAGTACCTGTAGCCGGTAGTACTGCTTAGTGTAAAACGATTGGCTTTGTACTCCAGATGTAACTGATTGCCAATCATTCGGCGATTGTAGGAACTTGGATCGTTTATATTTACTCCGGCAATTTCTTTTGTTGCAGGATCGTAAAGTCCGTAAGGGAAGGCTCCTTGCTTTGTATAATCCAACGAAAAAGTATAGGATGCTTTCATGCGAGGGTTAATAAGCCAGTCCAGTTTAAATCGTCCGCCTGCTGATTCTTCATTATCTGCCCGTTTGCCGTTGTATTCGTTGGTGAAGTATCCATCGTTCCGATCGTAATATCCGCCAATGGAAATGCCTAGTTTTTCGTTAATCTTGTTGTAATGTGATGCTTTTGCTTTAAACTGACCATAGTTGCCTGCCGAAAGGGATAGTTTTGTTCCCTGGTATTCAAAGGGGGATAGGGTATAGATATTGATAATTCCACCCATGGCGTTTCTGCCGTAAAGTGTACCCTGTGGGCCTCGCAGAACTTCGATGCGTTGGATATCGGTCAATTCAAAATCGAAGGTGCTTTTATCCAAATAGGGGGCGTCGTCTACGTATAGTCCTACCGACTGACCGCTGCTTCGTGTGCCAATGCCGCGAATATATACGGCCGATGTCATTTTGGAACCGTAGTCAGGAATAAAAAAGTTTGGAACGTAGCTGCTTAGATCTTTTACTGATTCGATCTGGTTTCCGGATATGGTTAGCGGAGATAAAACGGTAACTGAACCGGGAAGAGTGCGCAGGTTATTGGTTTCCTTGGTTGAAGAAGTAATGATTACTTCGTTCATTGTATAGGTTTTGATCGTGTCGTTTGCATTTTCATTTTCATGTGCTGCTTTTGCTTCGCGCACAATGAATATACCCGCAAAAATAATAGCGAAAAGATATAGATGCTTCATTGTTTCTGGTATTGAATTTTCAATGCAAAGGAACAAAAAGCAAGAGTGGGCTGCAATCACTATTTGTAGTGATTTTTAACGTATAACTTCTTTTCGTAAATTACCCATAGAATCGAAGGCGTTGCGGCAGGAGAAGAGTAAAGTAAGTACATTGGTAATTAGTGATGAGACAAAAATGGTAAGCATAATCAGTATCTGATACTTTATGGCAACCGAAGGAGAACTACCTCCCAGTATCTGTCCGGTCATCATTCCGGGTAAGGAGACTAGTCCCATCACTGCTGTTGTTGCTATACCTCGGCTCATCGTGACCCGGATTGCCTCGCGCATAAAGAGTGAAAGGGCTTCCGACCGTGTTGCTCCGTTTGCCAGGGCAAAGCGATATGTTGTTTGTTGTTTACTGATCCCTTTGTAAAAGTTATTAAGAGAAATAACCATGTCGGCCAGCGTATTGCCAATCAACATGCCCGTGATGGGAATGAAATAGCGCGCTTCGAAAATAAAATCGAGCTTCAGGACTACTCCCAGCAGATACAAGTCGACCAGAGCGAGGCTGATGAAAATGGATATAAATACAGGAAGTATAAATAATTTGCGCGATAGTTGCGCCCGGTCTGTAACTGTGTAGGCTGTTACTGCAATCATTATAAGTACCCAGGCTAAATTAACCAGCCAGCTGTTCAGCGTAAAGATAAATTCCAGGTATACGCCAACCAGAAAGAGCTGTATCGTCATTCGGGTAATAGCCCAAAGCATATCTTTGGTAAGTCCTGTTTTGTAATATGAGAAAATAAAAATCGGGATAAGCAGCAACGCATAGCCACTTATCAAATTTAACCAACTAATATCTTGAGCGCCCATAATTTATAGTTTTGACTGTATATCCATTGATTCTATCCACCGAACATCGTGCGAGGCAGAGATGACAGTGGTTTTGCTAAGCGAACAAATGATAGATGCAACTGCTTTGGCTGATTGGTCATCGAGCGCAGAGGTAGGCTCGTCCAAAATCATAACAGGTTTGTCTAATAAAATAATTGATGCCAGCGCAAGTCTTTGTTTCTGTCCGCCTGATATCTCTGATAGTTTTTTTTGCAATAGCTGATCGCTAAGGAGTAGCCGATCCAGCATCTCGGAAATTGCTTTCTGATTTGGTAGCAGGTGCCTGTTATTTTTAAACTCAAAGGGATAAAGCAGGAGATCGCGTGCACTTGCCAGGTCTAGATTAAGCTCTTGGGGAAGGAATGATAGTTGTTGACGAATTGTGTTTATTGTCTCCGGACATAGAAGCAGGTCGTTTATTTTGATTTCTCCTTCGGCTAAGGGAATAAACCCCATTAATGCATTTAGCAGAGAACTTTTTCCCGATCCGGAGGGTCCGGTGAAGACAATTTTTTCGTTTGTCTTTATGTCAAGACTAAATGATTGAATTGGTTCTTCCTTTTCGTAGCGAATGGTAGTCTTAATAAATTGAATCATAGAATGGCATTTAAAGATCGATGTCGTCGGCCGAAATTATGCCATGCATGATGGCATAAAAAGTGAGCCCCGAAACTGTTTTAATTCCTAATTTAGCTGTAATGTTCTTACGGTGTGTAAGTACCGTATTTAAGCTTATATTCAGCCGATCGGCAATTTCTTTGTTTATTGTTCCTTTCACGACCAATTGAAGTACTTCAATTTCCCTTGCAGACAGGTCTTTGTTGCCTTCTCCTACTATTAAATTGTTTACATCGGCATCAAACAATTGCTGTATTTGTTCGATTATTGTTTCCAGCGAAGCACGTACTGTTAACAGATTGGTGTAAGATGGTAGCGACGGACCACACATGGGGCAATCCGTTAGTATTACGGTTTTACTTTTGCGGGGAAGAAAGAAATCCACATTCAATACAAACGTTTCAGAAAGAGTGAAATAATAATCGAAAGTATCTCCTCCTAAGGCAATGAATGATTCATAAGAGGAAAAACATCCAACTTCGACCGGCGGAAAGTATTCAGTCAGTATTGACTGAAGTCCGGTACTTTGTAGTGTGTCCGGCAGAAGGATGGCGATACGTTTTGTATGGTACATGGCCGGTATTGCTTATTTACATAATTGTTCCATTGCCATTGCCATGGGTGCAAGTATCCGGTAACGAATGCGGTTATGTTGTTTGATATCTTTCTCCAGACTTCCGATCGAAAAGATTACGGCGTAGCAAAGGTTTTCGTTATACTCGCCCGAAATGTGCTTAATCAGAATACTTTTTAAATCGTATAACAACGCTTCGATGCGGTCTTCCTCCCTTTTGATTGTGCACAACTGTAACTCTTTAAGTTCTTCGGCAGTTTGTGAGGCGTTTAATTTATTGCTAAGTTCCAGACAGTAAGGAAACCAACCCTTTCCGTCGTTCTCTATGCGAGCGGTAAGTTCTTCTTTAAAACTTGAGAAAAACTTTCCAATAAGATTTAAAGATCCGTTATCCGGAGAACTCATGGAAATGAAAGAGGAGAGGTGTCTCTCTATGTTCGGTAGCTGATAGCGGGCGTAATAGCTATTTGTTTTGGTTAAGTAATCTATGATTTGCGAGGTATGGAACATCTGCAGTTTCTTTTCAGGAAAATACTCTTCGTTAAGAAACGTATTTATAACTATCAGAAAGAAATCAGGATCTATTCCATATTCTTCACAAATTTGGTTGACCGATTTGTCGCCCAATCCCAGACGAATCCCAAAACGGTTAATAACAGGAATAAGTGAGGTGTGTTCTTCAACCACCTCACTTAATTTCATTGTAGGATATACTAATGGCATGTTATGCTTTCTCCCATTGTTCGCGTAAAAGTTTTACTGCGGCTGGCAGAACTACCTTACGGTCTCCCTGACATCCACATTCAAAGCTTACGTAGTTTTTGTAACCAATCATTTTTAATCCTTTGAATCCGTTGATATAGTTGTCGGCTTCACCATCTTCGCCGGGCATGCTTCTGCGTTTTCTGCTGGCCACATGTACGTGCTGGAGGTATTCTCCACCAGAAATAAAGGCTCCCATATCAGAAGTTTCCTCCCAGGTCATATGCCAGAAGTCTCCCATGCAACGAACTCCTTTGTTGTTAATGTCACGACAAATTGAAGCTGCATCGGCTACCTGACGCAAATAGAAACACTCTTTTCTGTTTAAAGGTTCAAAAATAACGGTTGTACCATGCTGGGCGGCAAAATTACCCATCTCGGTAAACTGTTCACATAAAAAATCACGTGTTTCCATCGTGTGAGGAAGGACAGGTACCTGACCGTTGAATGCAGGAACAATGATCACTCCTGTTGATCCAAGTTCGCCTGCCGCGGCAATGATTTCTTTCATCGTATCCATACACTCTTTGCGGATTTCAGGTTTTTCTGAAAGGATAAAACCTTTAAATCCGGCGCAAATCGCGCTTACTTTAATGTTTCGTCCTTTAAGTGCCTGCTGAATCTCGGAAACCCGTCCGGCTAAACCTGTTCCACCTGGTTCGAATCCGGTAATACCCATGGATTCCATGTAGTCGAACTTCTCGTTCAGGCTACTTCCCGGGGCAGTACCTTCCTGAAACGAAAGGTTAAGCGCAAGTTTTGATTCGGGCGCCGGTTGTGCCTGCGAACAGGAGGAGGCAAAAGCCATTTGGCTGCCTCCTGCTGTTGCTATGGCTGCACCGGACAGAGACGCTTTGATAAAGTTTCTTCTGTTTAGTGTCATATCAATTTATTTTTTTTCAACCGGAGAACCTGGAACCTGAGCTACGAATGTGCTCATATCCATTTTACCCATGTTGAGGTCTTTTGGTGTATAATCAATTGGAGAGGCTGTCATGGCATCCCATGTTGATTCTGCACCCGTGTAAGCAGATTCGCGTCCCATAATAGCTGCCATACATGCGATAGCAGTTTCTTCGGCCTGAGCGATTGGTTTCTTTGAACGGATATGGGTAATCCAGTTGGCGTGTTCCAATGTATATGGGTCGGTTTGTTTGAAGTTTGCTTTTTCAGCTTCACCATCATACTTCCAGACAACAGTTCCTGCAAGGTCTTTAATTTCCATTGTCGAGCTATCCCATGAACCCTTAGTTCCCTGAATAAATTCACTAACGTTATTTGCGCAACCATCAATCTGGCGACACATACTGTGCAGGTGAATGCCATTTTCCATCGTGAAGTCAACGCTGAAATTATCGTACTGATCGCCGGTTAATCTGCGGTGACGAGAACCAAATGCTACAGCTTTCACTGGCTTAAGTCCGCTCATCCAGGTAAATACGTCGATGTTGTGTACGTGTTGTTCCACAATATGATCTCCTGATAACCATTTCCAGTTAACCCAGTCTTTGATCATCCATTCGCAGTCGCTCCAGCCTTGCTGACGTTCTTTGTACCAAAGCATACCTTGGTTCCAATATACAGTACCTCCGGTTATTTCACCGATTGTACCTTCCATGATCTTCTTGTAAGATTCAACGTAACTGCGTTGGTGGTGACGTTGCGTTCCGGTTACTACACACAGACCTTTAGCAGTAGCTTGTTTGGATGTAGCAACAATGGTGCGGTATCCTGTTGGATCAACACAGATTGGTTTTTCAAGGAATGAATGTTTCCCTTTTTCAGTGGCATATTTAAAATGCTCAGGACGGAAAAGGGGAGGTGTTGCTATGATAACAACGTCTACGCCACTGTCTATAACCTTTTGGTAAGCATCAAAACCTACAAAACGTTTGTCGGCAGCTATATCTATTTTTTTCTCGTCATTTAATTTTTTTGCAAGTTCGTCAACACGTTCCTGGAAAACATCGCCTAAAGCAACAATGGTAACGCCGTTGGCCGAATTAAGGAAGTTCATAGCCGCACCGGAACCACGTCCACCGCAACCAATAACACCCGCTTTTAACTCTTGTCCGTCTATCGCCATATCAGTAAGAGCCGGTACATAGTATGTGCCTGCTTCTTTTAAAGGAGTCAGAGCTGCGCTTTCAGTTTTACCGCCTCCGCCGCATGATGTTAAACCTACTGCTGCTGCTCCGGTACCAAGGGCTCCGATAGTACCCATCAATGCAGAATTTTTTAAGAAATCTCTTCTGCTAAGATTGTTCTCTTTTTTCATGATCTAATTAATTTAAGTAACAATGGAAATTAATTTTTTATTTTGCTCCAATAGAAGCGTCAGGTTCACATACAATACGGAATCCGATTCCTCTTATATCCGAATACCACCAAATACTCTTTGGTTGTTGGGGATCGGTTTTCAGCCAGATATCATGTTTAGTGTAATCGCGGGCTGCTGAGCGTACTTTAGATGCATCGGACGTATAATTACCTCCACGAACTACCCACTCTTTTCCCTCTTTAACTATCGGATTTTTTACACTGGCTCCCCCTTTTTTGTAAGCATCCGGAGAATATTTGTCAGCACAATATTCCATAACATTTCCCAGCATATTCTTTAATCCAAAAGGATTTGCCTTCACTAAGGATGGCTCCTGCGTTTTGTTTTTACTGTTTTTGCCATAAATAACGAAATCACTTATCACTTCGGTATCTGCATCGAAGAATTTTCTCCAGAAGCCGATATCTGAATAATCTTTAGGACTTCCTTCAAAGAAGTATGGGGTGTTCGTTCCTCCACGAGCAGCATATTCCCATTCGGCTTCTGTTGGAAGGCGATATTTCTTTCCTGTCTTTTTTGAAAGCCACTGACAGAATGTTTCTGCGGCATAGTGCGTCATTGTAATAGCCGGACGTTTTCCGCTTCCCCATCCCTGATCGGGGAAACCGAAAGGAGGCGTTGGTCCTGAAATGGCATCCACGTTTGGATTGCTGTTGTTGGCATATACGGTTTCCGGCGGGGTTCTTCCTTCACTCATCGTGTTTCCGTAGAAAGCCCAGTACTGATCCCAGGTTACTTCTACTTCGGCCATGAAGAACGGACTAACAGTTACATTGCGAACCGGACTTTCGTCGGCTGCATGGAACGCTTCATCCTCCGTACTACCCATTTTAAATGTTCCTCCGGGAATCGCTTTCATTACAAATGAAACGGGCGTTCCAGGTATTTTTTCTTCGAAATCCTTGAATTCTGTAACTACTGCCGAATCTTTAAAGAAGCTGCTTGAATCAACAGCTCCGGCTCCGGTAAGACCAGGGATGCCGGTCATCTGGGAGTGTGCATAATTGGGATTGTAATGTCCGGCATCGAGGTGACAGCTGATACACTGAAGATCTAATTTCTTTTCATTTTCTTCATAGTACAAGTGGGCTGTTATTCCTTTATCGGTAACTCCTTCTGGAAATAAGTTTTGGTGACATTCTTTACAGGATTCATTTGGAATGAATGTAACAGCGTATTCAAGTTGCGATTTGGTTTCCCAATCAAAGTCTGCACTGTCTTTTGTTAGATAACCCCATACATCACGGATTCCCAGTTTAGCTTTTGCGGAGTAATGGTCCCAGGTATTATGTTTTGGAGGAAGGTGGCAATCCACGCAATGTGTCTTCACACCGCTTCCGTTATTTACGTGTTTAGACATTTTCCAGCTATCCTCTGCATGTGGATGTACGTGACACATCATACATGATTCGTCTGTAGAAAAATAAACGGACGTCTGGTATGTTGCTACCATGATTCCTGCTCCAAAAAGAAAACCAATTAAAAGTATAAAAGATCTTTTTTTTAAAAAACGCTTCTTTTGGTGATAGTGATTAGAATTTCTGTTTGCCATTGTCTTTTACGGTACTCGATTTTCGTTAGATTTTATTAGATTTTAATTGGCACTAAAAGTAATAATTATAGATTAGAAATTAGTGTTTGTTAAAACCATTTAACTCAAATAATGTTTATATTATGTTTTTTTATGTTTGCGGACTCGCAAATTGAATGTGAATGCAGGATGTGGATTGGAAAAAAGAGGAATCGGTTATAAATAGAAAAAACGACAAAGGATTGTCGTTTTTAGCACGGGTCGAGAGGCTCGAACTCCCGACACCTGGTTTTGGAGACCAGTGCTCTACCAACTGAGCTAGACCCGTATTGCGGGTGCAAAAGTAGTTGAATATTTCAATAAAGCAACACTATTTTAAAAAAAGAAGTTACTTTTGTTAATATTTCTCCATTTAAACCATTAATTCATGCAATTTACACAAAATCTGATTGAAGGTACACTGGTAAAAAGGTACAAACGATTTCTTGCTGACGTGAGACTTCGTAACGAAGAAGAGATTACTGCCCATTGCCCCAATTCGGGATCGATGATTACGTGTATAGAAGAAAATGCGCCGGTTCTTTTGTCTTATTCATCAAATCCATCGCGTAAAACACCATTTACCTGGGAACTAATTCAATTAAATGGCGGATGGGTTTGTATTAATACCCAACACGCCAATGCGGTTGCTTTTGAAGCTTTGCAAAATGGAACCATACCTTCTTTATCTGGCTTTTCGCTGACTAAACGTGAAGTTACGTTCGGTGATAGCCGGTTTGATATTTACGCGGAGCGGGGTGACGAGAACTGGTTTATCGAAGTGAAAAGTGTTACTCTTAAACTAAATGGAGAGGCTTCGTTCCCAGATTCTGTTACTTCCAGAGGGTTGAAGCATCTTTATACACTTGCAGAAGCCAAAAAACAAGGTTATCGGGTGGCAATGCTTTATGTGGTAATGCGTTCGGATGTCGATTTCTTTCGTCCGGCACGTGAAATAGACCCTGAATATGCTGCTGCTTTACGTGAGGTTGCTGATCAGGGAGTGAAAGTGTTTGTTGTGGGGACTACCATTACTCCTGAAGGAATAACGATAGACAAGGAGCTTCCTTTTGAAATATAAAAAGATCAGCCGGGAGTCTTTCTTTAAAGCTGCCGGCTGATCTTTTCCAATAATCTAAAATGAGGGGTCTCCCTTTTGGACTACTTGCCGGCAGGTTTTAAAACTACACCCAGACTATTCTTTCCATCCATTTTTACTACAATCGGACTTTCAAAGTGAACGTGCCGCAGGAACTTGGTTTCTTCCACAGCTGGCTGATTGTTCAGAAATTCTTCATCAAACCATCCATCCTGTTTAAAGGGGTTGATCGTGAAGTATCCTACACCGAATGAGGTGAGATTCTGAAAGAAGTGGGTCCCCTGACTCGGGTCGATTCGGTAATTTTCCAATCCGGATTCTACTATAACTTTGGCGTTGCAGATGTGAGGCCACTTAACGGGAATACCAAGCCAGGTGTCACTGCTTCCCCAGCGCCCCGGTCCAACTAGTACATACGTTTTCTTTTCGGCTGTAAACTGTCGGTTTATCTTTTCAATTTCATAGGCAATAAGCTGATTGTTGCTTGAATTGAACGAACCGGTTTTTACATAAACAATATCATGTACCTCCTTATCGATGCCATGTCCTAAAACACTGGTGGAGGAAAGGATTGTATCTTCATTCTGAATTTCTTTCAGATTTTCATTTATTACTTCTTTATTGTCAACAATCGGGCGAACCTGCAGCAGATAGAATGTAGCTTTGCGGGAATCGTTCTGATCCAGGTTTACGGCAAATTCAATTTCAATAGGTCTGCCCATCTCTTCTTGCCCGGTATGCAGTACCGAGCTCAATGTTTCGGCAAGCGGGAATACATCATGTTGTAAGATATTTACAAAAGAGAGAATCTTGCGCCCGCCAGGATAGTAACCATCCCGGATTATCTGATCGTAAGGATCGTATGTTGATGTGATTAATTTTAGCGATCCGTCCTGATCGGCCTCCTTTAAACTTAGTTTAACCAGGTTAAAAGCATCGTCTATCGAAAACTGATCGGCCAGATTCTCCAGGTCAAGCGCGTAGAAACGGGTTTGTGTTTCCCGAAGGGCAAAATCCATGGAGCTCATCTGTAAAATATTGTGCGGATGCCTGGGCGAAAAGCGGAGTGTTAGTCCACCGTCTACAATATATTTTCCTAAACCAAGCGCAATGTTGGCAATTCCGTCTTCGGCCTTTTCGTTTCCAATAGGATAGAAATTCAGCGAACGGGCAACTCCCGAGAATGTTGGATAAAAGCGGGACTCATAGCGGGTACCTACTACTTCCTGTAAAACTACAGCCATCTTTTCCTGATCGATCAGATTGGATGTAGCTGTCATATACGCTTTGCTATCCTTATAAAATACAGAAGCATAAACAGCTTTGATAGCGTCACTCAATGTTCGAAGCATCTCATATTTATCTTCGAGTTTTGGAACCATATAGGTTGAATAGATCCCTGCGAATGGCTGATAGTGAGAATCTTCCAGCAGACTGGATGAGCGGATGGCAATAGGACTTTTTACCACTTCAAAGAAAGCCATCAGGTCTTCGATAAGATGACCAGGAAGGCTCGCCCGAAGGAAATATTTAAGGATTGTATTGTCGTCGGCATCACTTAAAGCAACCGGATACAGTTCGTTGGTTTCCATAAACTCATCGAAAATATCTGTACAGATTACAACCGTTTTTGGGATGGTTACATCAAAATTATCTTTGCTCCAGTCCGGGTAACGTTTAACCATTGTACCTATAAAAGCCAGACCACGACCTTTGCCACCCAAAGAACCTTCGCCGATACGTGCAAAGTTGGAATACTCGTCGAACCGTTCTTTTTGGAATATGGCAACGATACCCGAGTTTTTCATGCGCCGGTATTGCACAATCAGATCGAATATAAGCTGTCGCGCTTCGTCCATGTTTTTATAATCACTAACATCCACATCTTTCAGAACCACGGCAGGTGGAAACATGGCCCGCGAAAAAAAGAAGCGTGAGAAATGATTGCGTGAAAGATGGTATACCAATGAATTGTCCGGAATCTCGAAGATTTTTCTTTGTAGATCTTTTAGATCCTTGATTCTCATTATCTCTTTCCTGGTTTCGGGATTGATAATAAGGAAGTCGCCGAACCCGAAACGCTGCATGATTTTCTTTCTAAGATCCTGCGGATAACTTTTTGAGTTTTTATCTATAAAAGAAGCATTTAGCTCCTCGGCATATACTTTATTGGCTGTTTCGGAAGATTCGAGAACAAACGGAATAATTAGTCCGGTTTTGCGTACATATTGTCCAAACTTATAACCAGCATAAGGGTCTTTGATCCCTTCGTGCATGAAACTCATGTCGGAAATTATGCCAAGGATATTATCCCGGTACTGGTCAAATATTCTTACAGCCTCTTCGTAGTTACGGGCCAGTTTAATCTTAGGACGACCACGCATACGTAATGTGCGCTGGTGTTCGTTGAGTGCTTCCTTCGCAAATTCCTGACTCTGTTCAAGTACAAATTTATATAAATGAGGCAGCGCCGATGAATAAAACCGGATGGAGTCTTCGACAAGCAGAATAATCTGAACACCCACCGAATCCACATCATCGCGGGCATTCATTTTGTCCTCAATCAGTTTAATGATTGCCAACAGCAATTCCGAGTTGCCCAACCAGCTGAATACGTAATCGATAGCGGATAAGTCTTCGCCCTCCACACGTTTGGATACTTCTTTGGAAAAAGGAGTGAGAACAACGATAGGGATCTCCGGGTAATGAATTTTAATTTCCTTCGCGGCGGCAAATATATCTTTGTTATCCATATTTGGCATACAGATAATCAATTCAAAGTTTTTCTTTTTTAATTCCGCCAGTGCCTCTTCTTCTGTGGTTACCTGGGTGAACCTGGGAGGATAGCGGAGGCTTAAAGAGGTGTATTCATTAAATATCTGTTCGTCCACCCGGCCGTCGTCTTCCAACATGAAGGCATCGTACTTGGTGGCTATCATCAAAATATTATATATTCGCTTATTCATTAAATTAGCGAACGAAGTGTCTTTGAACACAAGGTTCTTGAAGTCTGGAATTCCACTCATGAGATTTAACAAATTAAAGTGTCCAAAAGTAAGCAAAAAACTTGGTTGTTCTATATAATTACCTACATTTGTGATCAGAATGTTATTCCTTATTAATAAAGAAATGTTATGAAAACAGAACTTATTTTATCTGCATTAGAGGCTAAACACCCCGGGGA
Organism: Parabacteroides sp.; assembly: GCA_018054455.1. Lineage (GTDB taxonomy): Bacteria > Bacteroidota > Bacteroidia > Bacteroidales > Tannerellaceae > Macellibacteroides. Next base: position 80,894 of record JAGPJL010000001.1, on the reverse strand, counting down.
AAAGGAGTATTTACAAGCCGTAAAGGAGGTACTACTCTCTATTGAAGGTGTTTACAATCAACATCCCGAATTTGAGAAGAACAGAATCATAGAGCGATTGGTTGAACCGGACCGCATATTTACCTTCCGTGTACCCTGGGTAGACGATAAAGGAGATATTCAGGTGAATTTAGGATACCGCGTGCAATTCAATAATGCTATTGGCCCGTATAAAGGAGGGATTCGTTTTCACCCTTCTGTGAACTTATCCATATTGAAATTTCTTGGATTCGAGCAGACTTTTAAAAACGCGCTGACTACCTTACCAATGGGTGGAGCTAAGGGTGGATCAGATTTTGCCCCTCGTGGAAGGTCGGATGCCGAAATTATGCGTTTCTGTCAGTCCTTCATCCTCGAATTGTGGAGAAATATCGGTCCGGATACCGATGTGCCTGCCGGAGATATTGGCGTGGGCGGACGCGAAGTTGGTTACATGTATGGCATGTATAAAAAACTTGCCCGTGAAAACACAGGTACGTTTACAGGTAAAGGTATGGAATTCGGGGGTTCAATTCTCCGTCCCGAAGCAACCGGTTTCGGCGCTTTGTATTTTGTACGTCAGATGTTGGAGACGAACAATATTGATATAAAAGGTAAGACTATTGCTGTTTCGGGATTCGGAAACGTAGCCTGGGGAGCAACTTTGAAAGCAACTGAAATGGGAGGTAAGGTGGTTACCATCTCCGGACCCGACGGATACATTTTTGATCCGGATGGTATAGCTGGCGAAAAGATTGAGTACATGCTGGAACTTCGTAATACAGGCAATGATATTGTTGCACCTTATGTGGAAGAATATCCCAATGCATCTTTCTTCCCCGGCAAGAAGCCCTGGGAACAAAAAGTAGACATTGCCCTGCCTTGTGCAACGCAGAACGAGCTGGATGCTGACGATGCAATGTTGCTTATCAAAAACAAAACACTTTGTGTGGCCGAAGTTTCCAATATGGGTTGTACCTCGGAGGCTGTAGATTTATTTATTGAACATAAACAACTGTTTGCTCCCGGCAAGGCCGTTAATGCAGGAGGAGTTGCAACTTCAGGATTGGAGATGACACAGAATGCCATGCATATATCCTGGGAAGCTTCGGAAGTAGATTCCAAGCTGCATACGATTATGAGCAATATTCATGGCCAATGTGTGGAGCATGGAAAAGAAAATGGATATGTTAACTATGTAAAAGGAGCAAACATAGCCGGGTTTATGAAAGTGGCCCGTGCCATGATGGCGCAAGGTATCATATAAAAGTACACATATATATAATGTATAGAGGGAGAAGCCGTATCATTGGATACGCTTCTCCCTCTTATTTCTGAAAGGACTTTGTACTATTCCTTTACTTTTCCTGGATTTTTAGATATGAAATCTTTCCATCCTGTATATTTCTTTTCACTTAACGGGTTATTACTCTGCAGGTAATGGCAAAGAGCTGCTGCCACTCCATCCGTAGCATCCAGTTGCGGAAGCATGTTTTCCTGTGGAATATGGAGCATTCGTTGCAGCATGCCTGCCACCTGTTCTTTGGATGCTTGTCCGTTTCCGGTGATCGACATCTTAATTTTCAGCGGAGCATATTCAAATATAGGAATGTCGCGGCTAAGTGCTGCCGCAATGGCAACCCCTTGTGCCCGCCCAAGTTTGAGCATACTTTGAACGTTTTTTCCAAAGAAGGGAGCTTCGATAGCCAGTTCGTCGGGATGATACTGTTCAATTAGTCCCAGTACACGTTCGAATATTTTACGCAGACGGAGATAGTGATCCTCGTATTTGTTTAATTGAAGCACACCCATAGCCTCGAGTACAGGTTTTTTGCCCTCTATCCGGATTATGCCGTATCCCATAACAATGGTGCCGGGGTCTATTCCAAGTATGATGCGCTCTTTACTCATCTTCCCAGCTTACTTCCTCCAGTAATGTGGTGAATCCGGCAACTTTGGGCCCGAACTTGGTTACCAGTGTCTGTTGTAAGGCCATTCCTTCTCGCTTAAGCCAGAAATTCAGGGTGTCGACATTCTTAACATGAAACTGAACGGCATAACTTTCGCCTTCGTTTTCTTCGTTCTGCAGCACCCTCCTTAAACGAGGATTTAGTAAGAATCCGCTTGATACGGCCTGGGGTATGTATTCCTTTTTCAGGTAGTCCACGCAAGCTATATGAGCTTCTTTTTCAATATGAAAGGTGGTGTTGTAAATTATCATTTCAATTAATTGTAAAAATATAATGCAAAGATAGTGGTTATATCAGGAAAACGCTTATATTTGCACTCGAATTTAAAAAAGGGGGATTAGCTCATCTGGCTAGAGCGCGACACTGGCAGTGTCGAGGTGATCGGTTCGAGTCCGATATTCTCCACCCGGTTAATTATCAAAAAAAGTTGTTATTTAAAAGCATCCAGTAAATGGGTGCTTTTTCTTTTACCGGAAATCCTGCTTTATTAATGAACAATCCCGTTTCTATTAAATAGGAAAGTAATACCCTTTATGCCGTGCGCCCATGGGGATAAAAAAATGCGCCCATGGGGATATTTTATTACCCCCATGGGCGCACGATGCAAAGGTTATTATCTTTTACTTTAAAAGGAACATACTTCCGGATTAAGATACGTAAGTATGTTTGTTAAGCGTGGGAATCGATCAGAACAGAAGTCATCCCGATGGATCCGGCTAGTATCTTATCATTAAAGAAAGATACATTATCATCCTTAGTCCGTAATGCCAGCGCATAAAGCAATGGGAAATAATGGTCTGTCGTTGGAATAGCCAATCGGGCAGCGAGACTAAGTTTCTCGTAATTTATCAGTGCATTATAGTCTTCATCCATAATTTTTTGCTTTAATAAATCTGTCATCTCAAGTGCCCAGTCGTATCCGAATACTTCATTTAATCCTAAAGTAGGACTAAAGCGCAGTTGCCTCAGGTTATGAATCATGTTTCCGCTGCCAATAATCAGAACACCCTTGCTCCGCAGAAAAGCCAGTTGCTTCGCCAGATTGAAATGATTTTGGGCGCCAATCGTGTAATCCAGGCTTAACTGCAATACGGGTACGGTGGCATCCGGATATAAATGAGTAAGAATACTCCAGCAGCCATGATCTAAACCCCAGTCAACATTAAGACCAATATTTGCACCCGTCATCTCCTGCCGGATTTGTTTAGCAAGTTCAGGGTTTCCGTTTGCCGGATAGCTGACATCAAACAACGCCTGGGGGAACCCTCCGAAATCATGAATGGTTTCCGGAAGCTGCATAGCTGTAACTTGTGTTCCTCTGGTTTCCCAGTGGGCAGAAATACACAGTACGGCAGACGGACGGGGTAATTCTTTTCCCAATACCCTCCATTTATCAGAGAATTCATTTATCTCAATGGCATTCATCGGACTCCCGTGGCCAACAAAAAGCACAGGCATAGGCGCTGTGCTTTTTAATGCGTTGGTTGCGGAATGAAAACTATCAAAGTTCATTTTTATACGGCTGTTGCAACAATGGTAATTGTAATTTCCATGTCGTCGTTTATGAAAGAGTCTTTTAAATCCTTGAATATATTTTTAGAACCATAGTTTACGCCCCATTGGGTACGGTCTATTTTGAAAGTAACCGTTGTTGCCTTGTAGGTATTCCCTTCGTTTGTTACATTGGCATCGAAAGATATATTTTTAGATACACCCTTTAATTCAAGGTTTCCGCTTATACGATGCGTGCTTACGCCATCATTTAGTTTTTCAACCTTTGTTATAGTGAATTTACCCTCCGGATATTTGGCAACATCGAAGAAGTCGGCACTCTTTAAATGACCAACAAGCTGTTCGTTCATCTTGGCATCGGTTAAGTCTTCGTTCACAATTTTGTTCATGTCAAAAACAAAACTACCAGATTTTAATTCGTCACCTTCAATTGAAAGCTCCCCTTGCTTAATAGCCAGTGTGCCGTGATGACTTCCGGCTGGTTTGTATCCTGTCCATGCAATTTTTGAATTAATTGTGTCGACTGCCAGTTTCTGAGCACCAACGCTTACTGCTGCTGCCTGCGATTCAGATGCATCTACTTTATTTCCTGATTTACTTGTACAAGATGTGGCAACAAATAATGCCATGGCTGCTAATAAATAATACGCTTTCATTGTTTTTCTTTTTTTTGTTTATAATTATTTGATGATGCAAAGATCGGGCATTTAACAAGGGGGGTGGTAATAGTTTTCGGAAAAAGTGTTGTAATTTCAGGAAATAAGCTTACTCATTTCGCTTCTGAACTCGCTGGGAGTAACTCCGGCTTTCTTTTTAAACACATTCGAAAAGTAAGATTTCTCATTATAACCTAGCTCAAATCCTATTTCGGCGATGGTTTTATCAGTGTACATCAGCAGCTGTTTCGCTTCTGTAAGCTTTCGTGTTTCGATAATTTCTGAAACGCTTTTCTGAAGAATATTCTGACAGACAATATTCAGGTTGCGGGTAGACATGTTTAATTTTTCGGCGTAGAAGTCTACGTTCACATCTCTTCGGAAGTTATCTTCCAATATCTGAAGAAAAGAGCGGAAGGTGATATGTTGCGAGCAGGGTTGCGATGTTTCATTGGATGCGTTTTTCTTTCGTTCGGTTTCTATCATAATAAAAAGGGAGCTCAGCAAGCTTCTTAGAATGGCATAATCAGGAGACTCCTGCAGGGCCTCGTCGTACATAATGTCGCACAGCTTCATAATTTGTTCGAAATGGCGGTTGTCTTTCAGTTCAACATTGGCGTATTCGTGGTATCCGGCATAAAGCTGAAAGCGCGATTCCGGAATAAATTCGCTTTTGAAACGAAAAATCCATCCTTCGGGGTATTCGTTTTCATCTCCCTGCATGAACGTAACCCGGTGACTTTTCCCTTTACTTACATAGCTAATAAGCGGAGCTTGTAAGAGAGAGTCTTTGAAATCTATAAAATGTTCAATTTTTCCCCTCGAACAAATTAGCAATTCTTCAAATTCGTGTGTATGAGACTCGAATAAGAAGTCTGACATTTTGGTTTGTTGATTTGCAGAGAAACGGACAATATTGAATAATCTTTCCATAGAGGAGAGGGTTGTTAAATCAAATACTTATATTTTAGGGAGCAATATACAAAATTATTTAATTATTTGCTGTTTTTGATAATTCATTTGTCTAATTAGTGGTTAATTATATATCTTTGTTCGAAAGTGTTTGGTTTAATGTAAAAACTAATTGTCTGTAATTATGTATGAGAAAATATGTTTAACTCTTTGCGGCCTGTTCTTTGCCGTATTGATGCAGGCTGCACCTTTCGAAAAAGATTCTTTTAAGACAAAGGATGGACATACCTTAACGATCCACTTTGTTAAACATGGAAGCTTGATGATTACGTACGAAAATTTTGTGATTCAGGTTGATCCGGTTTCTTCTTATGCAGATTATGCGAAGTTGCCAAAAGCAGATGTAATACTTATAACCCACGAACATGGTGATCATCTGGATAAGAAGGCAATTGCGGCATCCGAAAAGAAGGAAACCATTTTTATTCTAAATGAAGCATCGCAAAATATCCTGGGAAAAGGAATTGCCATGAAAAACGGGGATAAACTTTCTCCTACATCCTATATGACTGTTGAAGCTGTTCCGGCTTATAATACTACGCCGGGGAGAGAACAATTTCATCCCAGGCACCGTGATAATGGATATATTCTATCGTTAGGAGGTTCACGCATTTATATAGCAGGCGATACAGAGGATATTTCCGAAATGACAACTGTCGGGGATATAGATATTGCCTTTATTCCCGTAAATCAACCCTATACAATGACTATTGCTCAGGCGGCTCACGCAGCTAAAATGATACATCCCCGGGTTTTATACCCGTATCACTACGGAGAAACCGATGTTACAGCGTTGAAAAAACTTCTTTCTGCTGATACAGCAATTGATCTGCGTATCCGTCCGTTGCAATAATTCTTTGACTTTATCCTATGAACCTAATTGTAAGAAATAAAAGATAATAAACTTATGAGTACAGATTTTTTAATTGCCGTTGATGGAAACCGCACAGCTTCTCTGAAGAAAAAGATCATACATTATTATATAGCAAACGGCGATGCAACCATAGCCGATTTATGCAAAGAAATGGATCTTAGTATCCCAACAGTAACTAAGCTGGTGGGCGAGTTGCTTGAAGAAGGTTATATCCTTGACTTTGGAAAGCAGGAAACAAGTGGTGGACGTAAGCCCAATATTTATGGTTTGAATCCGGAATCGGGCTATTTTATTGGCGTTGATGTTCGCAAAGATTCAGTAAATATTGCCATTGTAGATTTTAAAGGTAAATTTGTATCTATTGATGAGGATGTTCCTTATAATCTGGAAAACACGCCGGCTGCATTTGATAAACTATGCTGCCTTATTGAAGATTTCATAGCTACCCTTAAAGTTCCCCGCGAAAAGATTTTGTCAGTTGGAGTCAATATTACAGGTAGGGTTAATCCAATTTCCGGATATAGCTATAGTTTCTTCTATTTCGAAGAAAAGCCACTTTCCCTTATTTTCGAAGAGAGACTTAAAATTAAGGTGTACATTGAAAACGATACACGCGCTATGGCTTATGGAGAGTATATGAAAGGTGTCGTTAAGGGAGAGAAGAATATAATCTTTGTAAATATAAGCTGGGGTTTGGGCGTTGGTATTATTCTTGATGGCAAACTTTACTATGGTAAATCAGGATTTTCCGGTGAGTTTGGTCACTTCTGCCTGTATGATAACGAAATTATCTGTCATTGCGGAAAGAAAGGATGTCTTGAAACAGAAGCGTCAGGTTCTGCGCTTCACCGGATGCTACTTGAGAGATACAAAGAGGGAAGCAGTACAATTCTTTCCGATAAAATTAATGCCGGAGAGGAGATTACATTAAAAGACTTGATTGATGCTATCATGAAAGAAGATGTACTGGCCATTGAAATTCTGGAACTAATCGGAAATAATCTTGGAAAGGCCATTGCGGGTCTAATGAATATCTTTAATCCGGAGCTCGTAATTTTAGGCGGAAGCCTATCTTTGACAGACGAATACATTCGCTTGCCGATAAGGAGTGCTGTAAGAAAGTATTCATTAAATCTGGTGAATCAGGATACAGAGATTAAGATTTCAAAGCTGGGAGAGCATGCCGGAGTTTTAGGAGCTTGTCTTCTTTCTCGCGGAAAGATCCTTGGAATGATTTAAATTAATAATTTGTTCAGAAAGGTTTTTCTTTCTGCTAAACTATTTTACTATATATAAAGGGAATCGTAGTTTTTACGATTCCCTTTTTTGTTTTTGACGTGAAAAAATTATCGCCATAACATCTTCATTATCTAATCTATGTGTTGATTTATCAATGCAAAACCAATTATTGTATTAAATATATTAAATAAGATTATGATAATAAAATATTTTATTTATATTTGCGATGTATTTAAAATATGGAAAGTATCCCCTGTCAAGGATCAATTTAAAGTATCTATTAAAATATATAATTATGGAAAAGATTAAAGGTCTTATCAATGCGCCGTTTACTCCTTTTTATGAAAACGGAGAGGTTAATTACGAACCAATCGAGGCGTATGCAAAACTACTGGTTAATAATGGATTAAAGGGTGTATTTATTAATGGATCGTCCGGAGAAGGGTATATGCTTACAGAAGATGAGCGTATCAAACTTGCTGAAAGATGGATGGAGGTATCTCCCAAAGACTTCAAAGTGATTGTTCATGTAGGAAGTACGTGTGTAAAGATGAGTAATAAACTTGCAGCACACGCTCAGGAAATCGGAGCATGGGGTATCGGAGCCATGGCTTCTCCATTTCCAAAAGCCGGCCGGGTAGAAGAATTGGTAAAATATTGTGAAGAAATTGCTTGTGGTGCTCCGAACCTGCCTTTCTATTTCTATCATATTCCTGCTTTAAGCGGAGTGTTTTTGCCTATGCTTCCTTTCTTGAAAGCTGTTGAAGGTCGCATTCCTAATTTTGCTGGAATCAAATATACATTCGAAAGTATATACGAGTATAATCAGTGTCGCCTGTATAAGGATGGTAAGTTTGATATGTTGCACGGACAGGACGAAACCATTCTTCCGGCTTTAGCTATGGGTGGAGCACAGGGCGGTATTGGCGGAACTACTAATTACAATGGTCGTGCGTTGGTCGAAATTATCGATGCATGGGAAAAGGGAGATCTTGAGCGTGCACGTGAATGTCAGAATTTCTCTCAGGATGTTATTAACGTTATTTGCAATTACCGCGGTAATATTGTAGGTGGTAAACGGATTATGAAACTTATCGGTCTTGATCTCGGTAAAAACCGCACTCCGTTCCAGAATATGACTGACGCCGAAGAAGCTTCCATGAAGGCGGAATTGGAATCCATTAACTTTTTTGAAAGATGTAACAAGTTTTGATAAATAATAGAATTATATTAATTATCTAACGCCAATAAGTAAATCTATTTTCAAGAAATCAATGTCAATACATGTCTAATATGGATAACTCGAAAGAATACCTGCAACAATGGTCCTCTGCCTATCGGGAAGATCTCCTCACTAATATAATGCCTTTTTGGATGAAAAATGGGTGGGATCGGAAGAATGGCGGCGTATATACCTGCGTAAACCGTGATGGAAGCTTAATGGATTCAACTAAATCTGTTTGGTTTCAAGGACGATTTGCCTTTGTTTGTTCCTTTGCTTATAACACAATTGAGCGGAATCCGGAGTGGCTCGAAGCTGCAAAGAGTGCGCTCGACTTTATTGAGAAGTATTGTATCGATACAGATGGTCATATGTTTTTTGAAGTAACTGAAACAGGCGAACCGATCCGGAAACGGAGATATGTTTTTTCTGAATCGTTTGCTGCAATTGCAATGGCTGAGTATTCGCTGGCTACAGGTGATAAATTGTATGCAGAGAAAGCGCTGCAACTATTTAAACGTATCAAATACCTCACAGAAACTCCGGGATTGTTGCCACCCAAGTATTGCGAAAACGTTAAGATGCAGGGTCATTCTCTTGTTATGATCCTAATCAATACGGCTTCAAGAATTCGTAAGGTCATAAATGATCCAATACTTGACGAGCAAATCGACTGGTCTGTAAATAAGATCCGTTCTTCTTTTATGCATCCTGAATTTAAAGCATTGCTTGAAACTGTCGGTCCCGATGGCGAATTTATCAATACTATTACAGGTCGTACAATTAATCCAGGTCATTGTATCGAAACAGCTTGGTTTATTCTTGAAGAAGCAAAACACAGAAACTGGGATAAGGAACTCCTGGATATGGGTCTAACGATACTTGACTGGTCCTGGGAATGGGGTTGGGATAAAGAGTTTGGCGGAATCATTAATTTCAAGGATTGCATGAATCTTCCTCCTCAGGATTATGCGCAGGATATGAAATTCTGGTGGCCGCAAACCGAAGCTATTATTGCAACGTTGTATGCATACGAAGCTACCGGCGATTCAAAATATCTTGATATGCACAAGCAGATAAGCGACTATACTTATGCTCACTTTCCGGATAAGGAGTATGGAGAGTGGTATGGTTATTTGCGCCGAGATGGAAGTGTGGCTCAACCGGCAAAAGGAAATCTTTTTAAAGGTCCGTTCCATATTCCACGGATGATGATCAAATCGTATGATTTGTGTAACGAAATTCTTTCGAAGTAACTCTTCCGGGGTTTGTTATATAATTAATTCCTTTGTTTTTGTTGATTGCGATCTCCCTTATTATTGCGCCGCAGACTCAATCTTGCTTTATTGTGAGATTGTTGCTTAAAACTAAACAACTATTTTTACAGTATGTAATGTGACAGATTACTTCTTCTTTTATTTATTAATTTATTACTGATTGACTCATGAGAAAGATCTGTTTTTATTTTTGCTTTCTTTTAGTTGCCATTTCTGTATTTGGTAATGACACCGTTAGAATCCGTGAAACACAGATTCCTATATTGATTGATCGTAAGGATAATGTATTGTTTAATCTTCGGATTGACGCCAAAGAAAGCAATGTACTGAATAGCCTTACGTTGCGTTTTGGCGAAGAAGTTAATCTGTCGGAAATTAAATCCGTCAAGTTATATTATTCCGGAACCGAAGGAGTACAACGTTCAGGACAGATTAATTATGCTCCGGTTAGCTATATTTCCAGAGAAGAACCAGGTAAAACACGTGAGGCAAATCGCTCTTATTCAATTTTAAAAAGCGAAATACCTGCGCCAGGTAAAATGGTGACGCTTTCATGTGAGCAGTCTCTCTTTCCTGGTATTAATTACTTTTGGGTGAGCCTGGAAATGAAACCTGCGACATCCCTTGTGTCGAAGGTCACGGTTGATGTAAAAGAAGTTGAAGTTGATAAGAAGAGTGCTTTAGTCGAAATAAGCAAGGAAAGGATTATTCATCGGATGGGTGTAGGTGTTCGTCATGCCGGAGATGATGGCGTGGCAGCTTACCGTATTCCCGGATTGGTTACTTCCAACAAGGGTACCTTGCTGGGTGTGTATGATGTGAGATACAATAACAGCGCTGATTTACAGGAGCGTGTTGATATTGGTCTGAGCCGAAGCATTGACGGAGGACAAACCTGGGAACCGATGCGTGTTGCTATGTCGTTTGGTGAAGATGGAGGTCTTCCTTCAGCTCAAAATGGTGTGGGTGATCCAGCTATTCTTGTCGACAAAAAAACGGGTACAATCTGGATCGTCGCTGCGTGGACTCATGGTATGGGTAATGGCAGAGCTTGGTTTAATTCGCAGGATGGAATGGACAAAAATCACACTGCTCAGCTGGTTCTTGCTAAGAGCGATGATGACGGGAAAACGTGGTCGAAGCCAATTAATATTACTGAGCAGGTGAAGGATCCTTCCTGGAAATTTCTTTTGCAGGGCCCGGGTAGCGGAATAACTATGAATGACGGAACACTTGTGTTTGCAACTCAGTTTATTGACTCTACCAGGGTTCCTAACGCTGGTATCATGTATAGTAAGGATCATGGGAAAACATGGAAAATGCACAACTATGCCAGAACGAATACTACAGAATCTCAGGTCGCTGAGGTGGAACCAGGAGTTTTAATGCTTAACATGCGTGATAACCGGGGTGGTAGCAGGGCAGTTTCTGTTACGACAGATTTGGGAAAAACCTGGACGGAGCATGCCTCAAACCGTAGTGTGTTGCAGGAATCTGTATGTATGGCAAGTCTTATTAAAGTGGAAGCAAAAGAGAATGTAACCGGTAAAGGAATTTTATTGTTTTCAAACCCTAACACGACAAAAGGTCGTCACAGTATTACGATCAAGGCTAGTCTGGATGGTGGTCTTTCATTTCCTAAAGAGTATGATGTAATGCTGGATGAAGATCACGGATGGGGATATTCCTGCCTGACGATGATCGATAAGGAGACGGTTGGAATTCTATACGAAGGTAGTACCGCTCATATGGTATTTCAGGCTGTTAAGCTTAAGGATATTATAAAATAAAAACAGACTCTATGCTGAAAAACTTGTTTATCTTAATTCTGTTTTTTATGGGAGTATTGGTTGTCAACGCAGCCAATACTCCTCATTTGCTTCCGTGGCCGCAAAAGGTGGAGTGGACAAAATCGGATTTTCGGATCAGAGATGTTGCTCTTTCAGTTCCCGACTCGTTATCGAACAAGTTTTCCGATTGGGTAACGGAATGCGGTGGAACAGTAAATCAGAAATCATCCCGTGTGTTGAAAGTCGTTTTTGTAACAAAACTCCCGGCTGTGCAGGTCAATCCTGAAGAAGCTTATCGTTTAACAGTTTCGTCAAGTCTTATTACAATCGAAGCTGTTTCAGGTAAGGGCGTTTATTGGGCTTTACAGACTTTGCGCCAGTTGACCGTGAAAAAGGGAGAATATACAGTTGTTGCCGGTTGCGAAATTACCGATTGGCCAGCCTTCAGAGTTCGCGGTTTTATGCAGGATGTGGGCCGAAGTTATATTTCGATGAACGAACTGAAGCGTGAAATTGCTACTTTGTCGCAATATAAAGTGAATGTGTTTCACTGGCATCTTACAGAAGATTTGGGCTGGCGATTGGAGAGTAAGTTGTTTCCAATGCTTAACGACAGCTCTAATTTTGTACGAATGCCTGGTAAATATTATACTATTGCCGAAGCCAGGGAGCTGATGGCATTTTGCAAAGAACACAATGTTCTTCTTATTCCGGAGATAGATATGCCCGGGCATAGCGCTGCTTTTCGAAAAGCATTTCGTCATGATATGCAGAGCAAAGAGGGGATGGCTATTCTTAAACTTCTGATGGATGAGGTCTGCGAGGTTTTTGAAGATGTCCCTTATTTGCATATTGGAACCGATGAGGTTGAATTTACTAACCCTGCGTTTGTTCCGGAAATGATTTCATATATCCGCAAAAAAGGAATGAAGGTTATTTCATGGAATCCCGGATGGAAATACAAAGCAGGCGAAATCGACATGATTCAAATGTGGAGTTACCGAGGGAAACCTCATAAAGATATTCCTGTAATTGATTCGCGTCTTCATTATGCGAATCACTTCGATTCTTTTGCTGATATCGTTGGCTTGTATAATAGCAATATTGCAGAGCAACAGCAGGGTAGCCAGGATTATGCAGGAACTATTGTAGCTTTCTGGCACGACCGTCTTGTACAGCCAGAACAAAATATGATTATTGAGAATGCCTTTTATCCCGCAATACTTGCTATAGCAGAAAGAGCATGGCGTGGTGGAGGAGATGAATATTTTTATACTAAAGGTACAATGTTGGATGCAGAAGGAACACGAGGCTTTGATGCTTTTGTTAACTTTGAATCCCGAATGCTTTGGCATAAAGAACATTCCTTAAAAGAATTACCGATTGCCTATGTGCGTCAAACAAATGTAAAGTGGCGTATTACGGATGCATTTCCTAACGATGGAGACTTGCTTAAATCATTCCCTCCGGAACAGGAACTAAAAGAATCTTACAACTATCAGGGGAAACGGTTTGATACGCGCAAGGCAGTTGGCGCAGGCATCTACCTTCGCCATGTGTGGGGAAAGACTGTTCCTTCTTTTTATACTGATCCCCAGCCGAACCATACGGCTTATGCCTATACTTGGGTGTGGTCGCCTGTTGGACAGAAAGTAGGATTGTGGGCTTCTACCCAGAATTACAGCCGTTCCGAAAAAGATTTACCTCCTCCTCAGGGGAAATGGGATTACAGAGAGAGTCGTATATATATTAATGACAAAGAAGTGCTTCCTCCGGTCTGGACGGCCTCACACTTCGAAAAGTCGAATGAGATTCCTTTGGGAAACGAAAACTTCGAAGGACGATATCCTTTACAACTTACGCTGCAGAAAGGATGGAACAAAGTGTTGCTTAAATTGCCAATCGGTAATTTTTCGACACCCGAGGTCCGGTTGCAGAAGTGGATGTTTACGTTTGTATTTGTAACACCCGACGGCAAAAAAGCAGTTGATGGGTTAATTTATTCGCCTGATAAAGAAAAATAGTATGAAACGATTTCTGTTTGCTTGTATTGCACTTAGCCTCATTGCTATATCTCTGCATGCACAAAAAATAAAAGTGGCTTGCGTAGGCAACAGTGTTACGTATGGCTACGGACTAGATAGGCCCGAAGTGAATGCCTATCCGGCACAACTTCAACGCTTGCTTGGAGATGAGTTTGAAGTAGGTAATTTTGGAAAAAGTGGTGCGACACTTTTAAACAAAGGTCATCGGCCTTATATGCAGCAGGAAGAATTTAAGAAGGCAATCGCTTTTGCTGGCGACAGGGTAATAATTCATTTAGGATTAAATGATACTGATCCTCGTAACTGGCCGAATTATCGCGATGAGTTCGTATCTGATTATCTTTCATTGATTGATTCATTCAGATTGGTTAATCCTAAATGTAAAATAGCAATATGCAGGATGACTCCCATATCTAATCGTCATCAACGTTTTGAATCAGGTACCCGCGACTGGTATTGGCAGATTCAGAAAAGCATAGAGGAGATAGCCGAAATAGCAAATGTATCATTAATAGATTTACAGGAAGGATTGTATAATCGTCCGGATTTACTTCCTGATGCCCTTCACCCCAATATAGAAGGAGCTGGCATTATTGCCAGTAAAGTATATTGTGCTTTAACGGGAGACTATGGCGGGTTGCAATTGTCACAGCTATACTCGGATAACATGGTTTTGCAAAGAGAAGAAGAAATCGTCCTTTCAGGTATTGCCAACGCTGGTGACGTGGTTACTGTAACTATAGGCCGACAGAAAAAAAAGGCAATTACGTCATCAAACGGAAAGTGGAGTGTCGTATTGGATCCGCTTCAGACAGGTAATCCATATACCCTTACCATTTCAACCTCTAAAAAGAAGTATGTATTTAATAATGTATTGGCAGGAGAGGTTTGGTTGTGTTCGGGACAGTCTAATATGGCCTTTATGGTTAAAGAGGGAGCCGAAAAAAGAGAACAGTTGGCTAAGGCTTCATCCAAACCTCAGATACGCTTTTTTGATATGAAACCCCGGTGGTTGACAAATTCTGAGGAGTGGGATGTTTCTGCGTTAGATTCTTTAAACAGATTGCAATATTATAAGGAAACCAAATGGCAGGAATGTACTGAACAAACTGCTGCAAATGTATCAGCAATTGCTTACGAATTTGGAATGATGTTATCCGACAGCTTGCATGTCCCGGTGGGTTTAATCATAAATGCAATTGGAGGTTCGGCTTGCGAATCTTGGATAGACCGGAAAACTTTGGAATTTTCTTATCCTGATATCCTTTACTCTTGGAAGGAAAACGATCGAATTCAGCCTTGGGTTCGCGAACGGGCTTCTTTGAATGTGAAACAATCAAGCAATAAATTGCAAAGGCATCCCTATGAGCCTTGTTATCTATTCGAGGCCGGGATTGCTCCTTTAGCGAAATATCCCGTAAAGGGGGTTATTTGGTATCAGGGAGAATCCAATGCGCATAATATTGAAGTGCATGAAATTCTTTTCCCCTTGCTTGTTGAAAGTTGGAGAAAAAACTGGAATAAAGAGCTCCCATTTTATTATGTTCAGCTTTCAAGTTTGGACAGACCAAGTTGGACATGGTTTCGTGACAGTCAGCGTCGTATGCTAAAAGACATCCGCTGTGTTGGAATGGCTGTAAGCAGCGACTGTGGAGATTCTACAAATGTTCATCCAACACGAAAGAAAGAAGTGGGAGATCGCCTTGCCCGTTTGGCTCTTCACGATACATATGGGAAAACTCTAACTCCTTCCGGACCACTGTTCCGTTCCGTCGAATTTACGAATGGAGCCGCATTTGTCACCTTCGATTTTAATGAAGGAATGCATTCTTCTGATGGTGAATCCTTGAAAACATTCGAAATAGCAGAACATGAAGGTGTGTTCTTTTCAGCGATGGCCGAAGTTGTAGATGGCAGGATAAAAGTGTGGAGCAAAGAAGTGAAGAATCCCCGTTTTGTACGTTATGGCTGGCAACCTTTTACCCGTGCGAATCTTGTTAATAAAGAAGGACTTCCTGCGTCAACTTTCAGAACCGGCTATTAATATAGGATACAGATATTTGATGTAGTTTGTTTTATAGAATTAATTCATGAAGATAAAAATCAGAATACAGAGTTTTCTATTAACTTCTTTCTGTTGTTTGTTGGTTTCAGGCTGTAGTTTTAAGTTGCAATCGGAACCACGACAAAATAGTAAGTGGATAGCTTTGCCGGATCTACCCGGAGCCAGTGGAGCTGTTTCGGCTCATTATGCCGGGATACATAATGGTATGATTCTTGTCGCAGGAGGATGCAACTTTCCTGATACACCTGCAGCCGAAGGTGGAGCAAAGAAATATTATGACATTATCTATGCGCTTGATACGACAGATATGCCTTCAGGAACATGGAAAAAGGTTGGCAGGCTGTCTGTTCCGGTAGCTTACGGAGCATCTGTTTCTACTTCAAAAGGAGTGGTTTGTTTGGGAGGTAATAATTCTACTCAATCTTTTTCTTCTGTGTTTATGCTTTCATGGAATCAAGACTCGCAAAAAATTGATTGCTATAATCTTCCATCGTTGCCTTATAGTATAGATAATCTGGCTGCAACGGTGTATGGAGATAGTATTTATGTTGCCGGGGGAAACCAGAACGGTATTCCGGGTTGTTCATTTCTTCGGTTGGATGTGAATAATATAACGAAAGGGTGGGAGGTACTTCCTGAATTTCCAGGAGTGGCTCGGTTGCAGCCTGTATTAGCAGCTCAAAAGAGTGCAAGCGGTGTAAAAATTTATATTACGGGCGGTTTTCAACCTGAATTAAAAGAAGCTACACCTGTTCTTCCCATAGATTTGCTTTCTTTTAATCCTCAGACAAACAGTTGGGACAGTATTTCATCTCTTCCGAAATTAAATGATGGAAGTTTGCGTACGTTAACAGGAGGTTGTGCAGTTGCCTATGGGGATAGTGCTTTACTGTTTGCAGGAGGTGTTAACTATACAATTTTTAAAGATGCTATTAGTCGTGATAGAAATAAAATAGAAGCGAAAGCTAAAGGGGATACTCTTTTGTTAAATCAGTTAACCAATGAGGGGCTAACCTATATGTTTCATCCTGCTTTGTGGTACAGATTCAATCAGGATTTGCTTTGTTTCAATACATATACAGGTTTATGGACTACTTTAGGAAATTTCGAGCAGCTATCACGAGCTGGAGCTGTATTGGTGGTGTATAATAAAAATATTTTAATATTAGGTGGGGAGCTAAAACCTGGAATTCGAACGTCAAAAGTTAATTTGTATCAAATATAGTAGGTTTAATTTGTATATGTTAAGGAGTCTTCTTTTAGGGGATTCCTTTTTTTGTGTGTTTAAATTGGTGTTTATGTTCTGTTTGTAAATGATTTAAGTCGGTTTACTTCCGGACGTAAAGTTTATTTGTATAGTTGTAATTGTTAAATGTGTAAACTTTTTTTGTTTTTTGTTTTATAGTAAAATATTTTATTTATATTTGCATTATAATTAAAATGAAACAATAAATAATGTGGTTAAAATCAAATATTATTATTTATTGTTTGTCGTTAAAGAGTGAATTGAAAAAGGATAATTGGATGTTGACTTTCTATTGTTGAATAATCTTTCTCATAATGACATAATGGTGTTGATTAAACTTAGTTGAATATTGTATTTAATTTTTTTCATACAGAATAACTATTGTCCTATTTAAAAATAACTAAAATTATGAAGATGAAACACAAGGCTATCTTTAGTTTCTTATTGTTACTTTTATCTCTAAGCCTGGCAGCTCAGAATAAAGTAGCTGTTAAGGGGGTAGTGTATGATAACCTGAAGATGACATTACCTGGTGTCTCTGTTTTGGAAGTCGGTACTACTAATGGAACCATTACGGACCTCGATGGTAATTTTGCATTAGATGTAAATTCGAATGCAACGCTAAGAATCTCTTACATTGGATATGTTCCTATAGAAGTAAAAGCTACTACTGGAGCTCCAATGCGTATAACTATGAAAGAAGATAGCCAGCAACTGGAAGAAGTGGTTGTTACTGGCTATTCCGGGACTCAGCTTCGTTCAAAATCAACAAACTCAATTGCTAAAGTGGCAAACGAAAAACTAACTGTTGGAGCTTACTCTAACCCGGCGCAGGCTCTTTCGGGAGCAGTATCCGGTTTACGGGTTCAGCAAACTTCCGGTAATCCGGGAAGTACACCTACAATGGTTCTTCGTGGAGGAACAAACCTGGATGGTTCAGGTTCACCTCTTGTAATCGTTGACGGACAGGTTCGCGCAAGTTTAAGTGATATCAACCCCGAGGATATTCAGGATCTTCAGGTGATGAAGGATGCAGGTGCGACAGCTATTTATGGTGCCCGTGCAAACAATGGGGTTATTATGGTTACTACCAAGAAAGGTAAATCCGGACATTCAGAACTTAATTTTAAAGCTAAAGTCGGACTTAATTACTTGAATAATCCGTATGAGTTTGCTAACTCCGAAGAATATTTATATTGGATGCGTACAGCTTATTCACGTTCTTCCAATATGTGGCAAGATGGAACCAAACATGTTGGATATGTTTCTTCAGCTTCATTATCAGGAGCACAACCTTATGGAACCGGAAATACATACAATCCGACCTCTGGTATTTGGAGTACGATGGAATTGTCGGATGCCAATAAAGGTTTATTAGATTTGAATCAAGGATGGAAAACTATGACTGATCCTATTACAGGAAAAGAATTGATTTTCATGGATACAGATGTTGCTTCATACAATATCAATACGCCTTCTCTAACGCAGGACTATAATGTGAATATGTCCGGGGGGAATGATAAAGGATCTTATTATGCTGGTTTAGGCTATAACTATTCTGAAGGTCTTCCTGTAAGCTCTTTCTACAAACGTTACTCTTTTGTATTCAATGGAGATTATAAAATAAAGGACTGGATTCAATCAATCTCCAGCTTTAATTTCAACCGTGCAAACTGGGAATCTATGCCTGCTTCTCAAACTTCCGAATATAACTATTTCGGTCGTATCCTCTCTATGCCTCCAACAGTGCGTTACGTGGATGAAAATGGGAATATGATGATGGGTAACTCTTGGGGAGACGGGAATCAGCTTTATCAACCGGATCAGTTTCTAAGAGACAATCAGACAGATAAATTTACCATGAATCAGGCATTCCAATTTAATATTGCTGAGGGATTAAAGTTCAGAGTTGCAGGTAACTGGTATTATAGTGAAGGTCTAAACGAATCTTTTAATAAAGATTATTATACAAATCCAACAACATTAAATAAGACCAGAAGCTCAAGTGCATCCTATAATAGAACGTTTGATCAAACCTATAATGCGGTTCTAAATTACAGTAAGCAAATTACTGCAGATCATTATCTGGATGCAATGCTTGGAACAGAGTATTATGATTCATATTACAATTATTTCTATGCTGCAGGTGAGGGTGCTGCCACAGACGATTTTCAGGATCTGGGACTAACCTCAACAAAGGAGAACAAGCGTACAATTGATTCATCTCATAGCCGTCAACGTATTCTTTCATTTTTTGGTCGTTTAAATTACGACTATAAGAGTAAATATTTGCTGTCTCTTGTAATGAGACGTGATGGTTATTCTAAATTGTTGGATAATCGCTGGGGTGTATTTCCTGGAGTTTCAGCAGGATGGGTATTCTCAAAAGAAGGTTTTATGAAGGATTATACTGATATCATCTCTTTTGCTAAACTTCGTACAAGTTATGGTATGAATGGTAACGTGTCTGGTATCGGAAATTATACATTGCAGGGAGCATATGCTACATCAACAAATTATAATGGTAATTCTTCTTATGTCATTTCTTCAATTCCTAACCCAACATTAAGATGGGAAAAAACCAAGACTTGGGAATTTGGTCTTGATTTAAGCTTTTTGGAAAATAGATATTCAACAAATTTCACATACTATGATCGTTTAACTGATGGTAAGTATGCAGCAGCTAGTCTTCCTGTTTCTTCAGGTATCAGTAGTATTACCACGAATAACGGTCAGTTCCGTAACCGTGGTGTCGAAATCGATGTAACTGCAAAAGTAATACAGGGAAAAGACTGGAACTGGACACTTGGGGCAAATATTTCATATAACAAAAATACGGTTGTCACCTTACCTAATAATGGGCTAGAACGTAACAGACAAAATGCATTTCAGATTTCTACAGGTCGTAAAGACGACCAGGGGAATGACATCCTTGAATGGGTAGGTGGATATCAGGAAGGGCAGGAGCCAGGCATTTTGTATGCATATCAAGCTGACGGAATTTACAAAAGCTGGGACGAAATACCCGATTATTTAGTTGACAAGGGCGGTGGCTCAAGTGCTTGTATCCTGTATGGTAAAAAATCATGGGCTGAATTAGAAGGAGCTAAGTGGACTGGCAGCGACAGCGAAGTTGGTGCTTCCAAAACAAAGAAACTACCTATTCAACCGGGTGATGTGAAATGGAAAGATGTAAACGGAGATGGAATAATTGATTCTTACGACCGGGTGAAGGTTGGTAACACAACTCCTCATTGGATTGGAGGTTTCAATTCAACCTTACAATGGAAAGGTTTCCAATTCTACGCTGCTCTGGATTATGGATTTGGTTATAAAATCTTCGACAATACTTCATCTTGGTTTTTGGGATGTATGCAGGGAGCATATAACATGACTACGGATGTGAAAAAAACATGGTCTGAAGAGAATCCAAACGGAACATTGCCTAAGTACTATTGGGCCGACCAGTTAGGCAAAAGTAATTATTACAGAACTTCGTCGATGTTTGCTTATGATGGAGCATATTTAGCATTCCGTGAATTGTCATTGTCCTATTCATTGCCAAAATCTTTGGCAAACAAAATTAAACTTGAAAAGGTAGACTTATCAGTTACAGGACAGAATCTTGGTTATCTTACACAATGTAAGTCGGTAGCAACACCAGAAGCTGGTTCCGGAGCTGGTTCCGGTTATGCATTGCCACGTACTCTGCTGTTCGGTATTAACTTAACATTCTAATTTAATAATAAAAACAATTGAAATTATGAAATATATCAATTCAATTAAGTTGTTATGTGTGAGCTGTTTGTCGGCTGTATTATACACATCGTGCGAACTTGATTTGGCCCCAATAGATAATTATGGAAGCAGTAACTTCTGGAATACGGAAGCACAGGTGGAAAGTTATATGAATGGTATTCACGATGATTTGAGAAGTAATTACTGGAACACAAACTACCTTATGGGAGAAGCCCGTGGTGGAACGAGTAAAGTCGGAACTTCCTCCTTGAATACATCTATCAATTATGATGGAATTAAAGTTCAGCGTTTTGATTCAGATAATACAGGCTTTAGTTCCTGGGCAGGTTTGTATGGCAATATATTTGATTGCAACCTGCTTATTCAGAAAGTGGCAGAAAATACATCTCTTACCGGAAGTAATATAAACCACATTTTAGGTCAGGCTTATGGTATCCGTGCCTATTATTATTTCTATCTGTACAGAACATATGGGGGTGTACCTCTTATAGATCGTGT
Organism: Parabacteroides sp.; assembly: GCA_018054455.1. Taxonomy (GTDB): domain Bacteria; phylum Bacteroidota; class Bacteroidia; order Bacteroidales; family Tannerellaceae; genus Macellibacteroides. Next base: position 59,751 of record JAGPJL010000001.1, on the reverse strand, counting down.
AAAGGTTTTGGATGGTGCTGTTACTGCCGAAGAATTGTATACAGGTCGTTCGACTCCTAAACAAACAATGGACTTCATTAAAGCCGATCTGGCAAAGTCATTGGAGTATTTTGGGGCAGATGTATCTATTAAAGGAAACAAATCATATTGGTCGAAAGCTGCGTCACAAATGTTGGCAGGCGAAGTATATCTTTGGAGTGCGAAAGTATCTTTGGGTGATCAGACACCTGTGGCTTCGGATCTTACAACTGCAGAAACCTATTTTAAGGCAGTGGAAGGCGACTCTCGCTTCAAGATGCTCGACTCATTCGCTGAAGTATTTAATACATCAACAACCAAAGGTAATGCCGAAACAATCTTTACAATCCGCAGGGTTGAAGGAGAATCAACAAGTAGTGCTTCCGAATTTGTATATGCAAATCCAAACGGTAACTTCATTAACGCTGTATTCGGACGTGATGGAAACAAGATTACTTCAGATACCTTGTTGTTAAAAGGCAGTGGCTGGCAACGCAATGAATATAAAGAAGGATTGTGGAAGGCATTTGATAAAGAAGATAGTCGTCGTGATCATAGTTTCTTAGAATTCTATTATGCGGATGGACGTTTCCAGGGAACTGTACTTAAAAAGAACCTGGGTTATGTAAATGCTGCCGGACTCCGTGTCTTCTGCGGAGATGAGCCTGTGTACCGTTATTCAGATGTGTTGTTGAATCTGGCTGAAATTGAAAATATGAAGGGTGGAGATCCTGCAAAGTATATTAATCTGGTACGTAAGCGTGCTTACGGAGCAAATTGGGATGCAGAAGTATTTGGGTATTCAAATTCAGACTTCCTGACTAATGAATTGGCAATTCTTCATGAAAAAGACAAGGAATTCGTCTATGAAGGAAAGCGATGGTTTGATGTAATCAGAATGAAAGATGCTCCTAATGGCAAGCCTTTGGTATTCAATGCTGCAGCCAACTACGATGTTGCTACTCCTATATTGAATTATGCAACCGAGGCGCATAAAGTACTATGGCCGATAGACCGTACTACACTTAATGCAGACCCATTGTTGAAACAGACTCCGGGTTACGCAGGACCTGGACAAGTGGCCGAAACCTGGTAAACAATAGTTAGTAATTAAATAATAAGCCGGTATGCTCTTCTGAACATACCGGCTTTATTATTGCTATAGTTCGCTTATTTAACGGATACCAGTTCCATGCTGCTTTGCAGCTTATTGTTTTTGTCGTATGTTTCATTTTTTACTGATCCAATTCCAGGTGTATACCAGGTAAGGGTTGTACTGGTCGATTTTATTTTCATCACAGTTGCCTGAGCTGTCTGGGTTACCTTGTGGCATTTGTAGGTTCCGGCAGGAACGGTAATATCTTCAATAGCCAGACATTTTCCATCAGTCATATTTACTTCTGTTTTCATTTTTATAAATCCCATATTCATACTCATTACCATATTCGCATCTTTCAATGTCTGTCCCACCTGTAGGTTTGTTGGAATCTCGGTTGGCACGCCGGTTATTTCCATTTTCACATCACCCATCTGTGGATTTCCATTTTGAGAAGGCATCATGGCACTCAGGTCCATTATCATCACACCGTCTTTTATTGTAATAGTGAGGGGCATGGACATAACCGGATCACCGTTTGGTTTATCTTTATCAAGCACCTCGCTCAGGTAACTGATGGTCATATTACTGCCACTTCCTTTTACATCGGTTATCGTTTGTCTGACATAACCTTCCACCTTACCTTTCGGGTTGACTGTGGAGTAGGTCAGAACTGTTCCAACTTTTGTTGGAAAAAATACATTTTGTGCGTCTAAACCCGTTACTGAAAGTAGTATCAGGATTAACATAGTCAGTTGTCTCATATATTCTTATATTTATTAAAAAATCATTGATCTGATAATTAGTAGGCCAAAGCATTGGTGGCAAAAATGACACCTAGTATAGCTCCCAGCACAGCAGATACAACGATAATACAGATAAGGCTCACGATAAAGTAAGTCATGTGTTTTTCGTTGGAAACTTTCAGCATAGGCTTCATGCCAGTATATAGAATATAGAGTCCGTATAGTCCGCCAATAGGAACTAACACAGATAATGCAGGAAACAGATAAAAAATACCAGCAACACACATGGGTGTGTAAGAATAAGCTACAAGTTTAAAAGCTACATTAAAACTGCTGGTTGCTTCAAATTTACTGGCAAGAAAATCGATAACGAATGCAGATAAATAAACGCCACCCACCATGCTTAGGTAAGTAGTAATAGCTTGGTTTATCCCCCAGCTCATTGTTCCAACACGCACGCCAAGTACATTGTATCCAATAAATCCAAAGCCAATAAGACTACAGATTGCGGGGATAAGGGCCAATAAAAGCAGGTAAGTAAGTACATGGCTGCTGTTTGCATCTTCATTCTCAATCACAGACCACTCTTTTCCGGGAGTAATCAGAATGTTTTTTGCACGTTCAAAGATGTTCATAACTGAAAGTTTTAAGGTTTATAATAATAGTATAGTATAACTACGAAAATACGTCCTTTATTCAAGCATGCTCGCAAGCATCTCTGCATTCAGTTCTCTCAAAATCATCTTCAGGGCAGCAATAATCTGGATGCTTTGTCAGAAGAAGCCCCTTTGTTAGGGAAGGGTGGGTTCATCAATTGCAAATATATGATTTTAAATGATATAATGATCAAAAATAGCTAAAAAAGGTTTGTAAGATATTTAACATCAATTTTCCATTTCCACTGGTCAAAATAAAGATTTCCTTTGCGCCATTCTACTTCGCCGCGTTGAAAGTCTACAGTTTCGCTTCGTGTGAATTGCTTGGCGGGAACAAGTGGTGCCGAGAAATCGTCGTTCACGATTAAACGGTAGGCATCTATGCCGTTGGAAAAGAAGTAGCGGGTGTTGTCGGATGAGGCAAAAGTTGGAATACCGAATGACTGGTCTACAGGTACCCAACCTATTCCTTTAAAATAAATCTCCGCCCAGTCGTGAAGATTTACATCACCAGGATGCATCATAAAGCCACTCTGCCATTTAGCCGGAATTCCGTTAAGGCGGCAAAGAGTAATGAACAAAAGCGAAACCATTCCACAATCTCCATGTTTATTTTCAATTACGTATTCCGGAATATTGGGAACTGTGGAATATTCACGGGCACTTGCCCATGGATAGTTATTGTTGATGTACGTGAAAATTTTCCGCACCATCTGCAGTGGCCGTTTTTCGTTACCTACAACCTGCCGTGAAAGTTCACGAATAGCAGGAGTAAAGAGAATATGTGTGCTCCTTTCGGCTGTAAATTCTTTGTAAAGTGTGCTGGAGGTATCATAAGGCTGAATCATCTCATCGGTCAGATTAAACCATTCAGCAGCCGATGTATAACGAAACGAAAAAGAGAATACAGCCTGCTGGTCTTTCACCGCCTTCTTTTCCATGTAAAGAGTCCTGTGTAAAGCATTTTTGGGCGCAATTGTATATTCCGAATCGCTTACAGCCAGTAAGGCGACATTCTTTTGTCTTCGGTTGTCTTCGCGGGGATAGGGTAACCAGCAGCGGATAATCTCACCATCCGGAACAACATTCGCTTTTACAGTCAGCGTGTAAGTTACCTCCATTCCGACAGGAGTGGATTGTGTAGTTCCGGAAGAACGCAATTCGTTCATAACTTCCGGAAGGTGTTTCATATTTACCTGTTCACTTCCGGAAAGAGATACTCCGTCTTTAGCCTCTTTTACAGCTTGCGCTTCTTTATTGATGCGAAACAGGTTGGGTCCGGCATTGGTAAAATACCATTTTTCTCCATCTATTTCCATAACTTCCAATGATTTTTCCTTTTCCCATGTATCCAACATGGAATCGGTTACCTCCGGATAATAAGCCTTGATGTAGTCTGTAACAGCAGCCCTGTCTTTGTTAAAATCTATATGGATCCGATTCATCCGTTCAGTTTCGGAGATTACAGTTGGATCCGTTTTCGTAACACTTACCGACGGACTTTGACAGGATGTCGCCAATATAAGCCAGGTTGCCAGAATTAAATACGCTTTCATCAGAACCTATTTTTATTTTACCATTCAGATCTTTGTAATGCCAATACCCGGAAGATCATTCAAGATGATTTTTCCTTTCACGACTTCCATTCCCCGGAACAAATCGTTTGAAATAAGTAAGTTCCCGTCCAGGTCGGCAAAATCTACAGCAGGCGAAAGCTGCGCGGCAGCAGAAACCGCACACGATGTTTCTGTCATGCAGCCAATCATAACTTTCATTCCTAATGAGCGACCCATGTTAAGCATCTTCCATGCTTCACGCATACCGGTACATTTCATTAGCTTGATATTAATACCTGTAAATGCACCCTTCATTCTTTCAACGTCTTTTAATCTCTGAAGAGATTCGTCGGCAAAAACGGGCAGGGGACTTTGCTGGGTAACCCATGCAATGTCGTCCAGTTGTTCTTTAGGCATAGGCTGCTCAATCATTACGCAGCCTTGTTCGTGCAACCAATGAATCATGTCAATGGCATGTTGTTTGTCTTTCCAACCCTGATTGGCATCAATGGCAATTGGCAGTGAAGTTACCGATCGTATGGCTCGAATCATCTCTTTATCGTTATCCCTGCCCAGCTTAACTTTCAGAATGTTGAACTGCCCAGCTACTTCACGGGTTTTTTCTTTTACTATCTCTTCCGTGTCAATTCCAATTGTAAAGGTAGTGGAGGGAGTTTTACTTTTGTCCAGTCCCCATATTTTATACCAGGGAGCCCCCAGTAACTTTCCAACAAGGTCGTGTAAAGCAATATCGACAGATGCTTTTGCAGCCGTGTTTCCAGGAGCAATACTATCCACATACATCAAAATATCTTCCAATTGGAATGGATCCGGAAACTGCGAAAGATTTACTTTTTGAAGAAAAGCCATTACAGATTCTATCGATTCACCAAGGTATGGAGGCATAGAGGCTTCTCCATATCCGGTTATACCTTCGTATGTAACCTCCACCTGGATATCGGGAGTTGTAGTTCTGGAAAAGCTGGCTACCGTAAACACATGCTTGAGCTGTAGGTTGTACGGGCGAAATGATAGTTTCATAGATGAATGATTATGAATAATTGCCGGAACGCTTTGTCCGAAGTTTCCGGCATGTATGGATTGAATAACTGCTCCGCCACCAATGAAGGCGAGGGCGCCTGTCTTAATAAAATTTCTTCTTCCTTTTTCCATAAGACTATTTAACCGGTTGGTAAAATGGATTCGCTTGTATAGTAGAAATGCCTTTTGATCCTACAGCTCCCAGAATTCGGGTCGCACGGATAAAACGACTTGTATTATATTCGTCGTACAAAGGACTATTCGGATCGAAACTGCCTGTATGTACATTGTTAATCGAATGAATAAAGGTCAGATTTCCCATGTAAAGACCAACGTGTATAACCCGCTCTTGATCGTTTCCGGAAGCTTTGTCTCCAAAAAACAATAAATCTCCGGGTTTCAGGTTGCCATATCCGTTGGAAACATCAACCGGATTTCCGGTATATGCTTGCTGAGAAGCGTCTCTTTGCAAGATCAACCCGTGCAAAAAAGTTATAGTCTTTATAAAACCGCTGCAATCTACTCCTTTGGAAGATGTTCCGCCCCAAAGATAGGGCACTCCGTTTAACGAATGAGCGGTACGAATCAAACTTTCGGCCGAAAGGTCTATATCTCCGAGCCATTCTTCTACCGGCTTTGACTCTTTCTTAAGCACAAAAGCAGATCGTCCGTCGGGATACGACACCTTATAAAATTCACCGAAATCACCCTCCAGTCGTAACATGCACCCACTAACAAGATCCGATACAGGTTCAGATAGTACGTCTTGATTGCTGTACGCATAGCCATAATGAGATAAAAAAATAATTTTTGGAGCCGTAATCCAGTTGTTGAATTCGTCCTTGTTCATTTGTTGTATGTAACCCGAAACCGTCCATGCGATATAGTCATCAGGAGTCTGAACACGTAACCAGGAATTATCTTCCAAAATACGAACGGGCATTCCGAGTAAAGCCTGGGTAGTCATTTCTGCACTAAAACGAGGATTGGTATTCATCGGCACCACCGAATGGTTTACTACCCCGTAAAGAGGCACCTCTGCCGAGGCATCAGGAATCAATCGGATACTATCAGTTACCTTCCATCCGGCATTACGGAGTAACGAAGAGGCTTCACTTTTTCCCTGCATACTGGTTGTAACCCCTTTCAGCAATACCTGCTTTCCTTTTATAACCGGTTCCACATCAAATACACCAACGCGCCGGTCAGGCACAACAGAATTACGAGCAGAAGCGAGCAGACTTTCCACTTCCTTTTGTTTACCAATATTGGATACTCCACAAGCGCTGAGTAAACAAACTGCAAGCAATAAACAGATGAGCTTAAGTAATTTCATGAAATAATATAGTTTATCGTAAAGTGCACACAAAGTTATCAAAATGAAATTGTAAACAAAGTAAAAATGTTTTTTTCTAATTGAAATTGCGATAATATACATCAAAAAGAAAGAGCTTACAAAAGAATAAACTATCTTTTGCAGGCTCTTTCTTAAGGAAAAACAAGGCGCTTACTTTACGAAAGAAGATTTTAGAAGGAAATTGGCGCAACCTTTAACCCCCTCGAATTGAGTTTTACCTTCAGGCATTCTTTCCAGTTCAACGAAGTAATCCTTAATCCCATTTGTATAAGCCTGTTTAAAGATCTGTTCGAAGTTCATCATGCCACTCATTCCTAAAACATTACGGTCTTTTATGTGAAGTACTTTAATTCGGTCTGCATATTTTTTCATCACATCTACCGGATCCTGCTGACCCATAACAGCCCAGTAAACATCAAGTTCAAAGAATACGAGCGAAGGATCAGTGTGCTTCATAAACAGATCATATATAACATCTCCTTTTTCATTGCGGCCAAACTTGGATGCTGCACCACCAGGTGTTACGTGGGCAAATTCCATATCGTGGTTGTGGTAACCGAAAGAAAGGCCCGCTGCTTTTACTATTTTACCCGCTTCGTTAAATACTTCACTAACATAAATAACCTCTTCGGTGCTCTTCGTGCTGGGCAGCCCCGGCTGAATAAGATATTGAACACCTAACTTTGCGTGATCTTCAGCAGTTTTTTCCCAGAATTCTTTAATTGATGAAAGATTGTCTTTGGAATATTCTCTTACAGGAGGATTTACATGTGAGCTGGTAATTTTCAATCCGGCAGCATTAGCCATTTTTTTAAATTCCATCATGTCGATATCCCGGATTTTACCATTGTTGTATCCAGCCAGTTCAAGATCGGTATAGCCCATTAGTTTCAATTCCTTTAATCGGGCAGGGACGTCTTTAAACAATTCATCACTAAGTGAGTAGGTTTGTAATCCAATCTTTTTTCCGGCCAGGCTTTCGTTTGTGGAAACAATTGCTGCATTTGCACTATTGGTTTTCCCAACCATAAGGCTACCTAAGGTAAGCAATGAAGCATTTCTTAAAAAATTACGTCTGTTTATCATAATATAGTTATTTAGAAGTTCAAAACTCATGTATAAAATAAGGTCAACAAGCGCAGATGCTTTTATTGAGATTGTATAGAAAAGCAAAAGGGTAAAAAAACTCTTGCGAATTTTGTTACCCTTTAGATTAGTCGGGATAAGAAGACTCGAACTTCCGACCTCCACGTCCCGAACGTGGCGCGCTACCAACTGTGCTACATCCCGCTAATTCAATACGGCTGCAAAGGTACTAACATTTTCAAAATAAAAAATATTTCGTCTTTTTTTTTTCATGAAACCTGCTTAAAATCTATCTACCTATGCAAACTTTCTAAAAATATAAATTTCTTTTAACTGAAAATTTGGAGGTCTGAAAAAAACACTTACCTTTGCAGCCGTAATGAAAACGATGGTGCCATAGCTCAGTTGGTAGAGCAAAGGACTGAAAATCCTTGTGTCCCCGGTTCGATTCCTGGTGGCACCACTTCAAAAAAAAGCAGTTATCAAATTTGATAGCTGCTTTTTTTGTGTCTGAATCATTCATCTTCTATCCGCAATGATTATATCTTTCGATCTGTAAAGATATAAGGAACGAAGTTTAAAGATATATCTTTCGAGGCACAAAGTATATACTTTTTGGAAAATATGTATATACTTTTTATCCAATAAGTACTAACAAATTGTACAACATGTTCTGCGTGCTCTCATTCCTCATATTTTTTTTGCGAAAAAATCCTTCACATCCTTCACCCTTCGAGGTAGTATCCACTTTTTCAGATAGTTATTGTCGCAGGGGGATGTAAATATCCTTCACCTTTTGCCATATATCCTTCACCTTTTGTTTCACCTGCCAAGATTATCCTTCACCTATTCAATTGCTTAGTGTTTAAAAGGTATAATGATTTAATTTTATGATTGCTAATTTTGACTAAAATTAATTTTTAGGTTCTTGCGATGGAATAGCCTTGACGATTAGTAAGGTTTTTCTTAAATGTAGTTTGCAGAAAAAAAGAACAAAACCTAACATAAGGCAACTGCAATTGTAAAACCAGTACGTAATTGTGAAAACAAAGCGTTGAAATCCCCGTTTTGTATGATTAATTGTAAAAATGAGACATCGAATTTGTAATAACGATACATTGTCGGTTCTTTTTCTCCCTAAATTTGCAAACGAAAAAAAGCGCTGAGAGTAATTTTAATTTTGTAATAATAAATTATAATTGTATGAAAATAAATAAACTTGCTAAATGGTTTATCATTCTTCTCGTAGTAATTATTATGCCTGCATTATCTTGTGATAAAGATAAAGACAATTATTCAGGTACAGAAAATCCGTTTGATATAGAGTTGGATAACGAAAATCAGGTTCGAAATAAGATTGTCGTAATCAGTGATTTGCATTTAGGAGCTGATCTTTCATACTCAGAGTGTGTACATCATTTACCACGCTTGACCCAATTTTTGACTGAAATACGAGAATCTAAAACAGTAAAAGAATTGGTCATCGCGGGTGATATGTTGGACGAATGGTATGTACCTTCTAGAAACGATACATACGAAGGTAAAACTCAGAAAGAGTTCATACAGAAAATAGCTACAAAGAACAAAAGTGTTATCGATGCATTGAATGCTATAATTAAAGAAGGCCAAATTAAAGTAACTTATACTCCAGGGAATCACGATCTTGTTGTTCTTAAGGAAAATGTATCTCTTATTTTGCCAGGAATCAATCAAGCGCGCGATGTTGATAGATTGGGGATCGGAACCTATAATCCCGACGGATATCCCCAAATAGCCATTGAACACGGACATAGATACGATTTTTTCTGTTCACCCGATCCATATGGGAATCAAGATATTGCACCGGGATCTATTTTACCTCCCGGATACTTTTTTACCCGGATTGCTGTTAATTCCATCTTAAATCCGCCGTTGCCAGATGAAATTTTCCCGGTTAGGGATGTTACCCTGAACTCTTCGGACGATGCCCAAAAGAATAGTTATATCTATTATCTGACATGGAAAACAGTTTTGGGAAATCTTATTCCGGTAAAAGATAATTTCGATGATAAAATCATTGTTACTAACATTGACAAATTTAAAGATACGTACAGTATAAACGATATTCTTCCATATAATACAGAAAACGGAAGTATTAAAACGAAACTATTCGATGCCAGCTTTAATCAGCAAACTTGGGAAAAGAGGTTGACATATAATAATGTTCCGGTGATGTCCCAGCTAAAAGATGCAATACCGGGTAGTCTTTATACGGCTTTTTTAGACGAACAATCCAATACGCAATATTTTCAAAATGAGAAATCCAATGTACGTATTGTGGTTTTCGGTCACACTCACATCCCGATGATAAAATCGTATACCAACAATAAAAATGAAGCATGCCTCTATGTAAATTCAGGAACTTGGATCGACAAAAAGGTTAAAGGTACTGCTGCAGTCAATCAGGATGTAGAAAATATGGACTTCGTTATTATTGCTCCGCAATCAGTGGATCAAAATATGATGAAAGTAGAACGTTTCAAATATCACGAAGGAAAACATTTATCAATGGAAAGCAAATCTATCAGACTCTAATTTTTTTCTGTCCGGGTATCTAATACATATTCTAAACCGTAAATAACCCAAGGTATCTAGGACAAAATAAGTGGACCTGTTTAGTATTTAAAGAGGGTGTGTCATAAATTGACCACCCTCTATTTATGATATAACCCACGACCCAATCTTAATTTTCAGTTAATAAAAAGAAAGTTTTTTGTATGTTTGCACCATAACTCACTTCATTGGGGGAAATAATAAAGGCAGACCTTTATCGTCTGCCTTATCCTTTTTGCGGTTGTAAACTTTTTTAGACTGTTGTACCCGTCCATAATTTATTGGGTGGGTGTGATTTTGAATCTCTTCCTCACGGCTTGCTTTACGGTGGGCTTTGATGTAATCGTTTTGAGTAATTTTTTGTTTTTTCATATTTATATGAATTATACTGGTGCAAAGGTAATGAATGATTTATGAATTTACAATTAATTTAAGTCTTCCGAAATTAAGGTTTATGATATTCACTCGGACTCGTACCGAAGTGTTTTTTGAAGCTGGCAGAGAAATGAGACAAGGTGCTAAAGCCAGTCATATCGGCAATTTCAGATACCGTATATTTCCCTTCGTTTATAAGTTCCGCCGCACGATTCAGCTTGTAAGTCTTGAAGAATACGCTTGGGTTTACGCCCGTCAATCCTTTCACCTTGTAGTAAAACTTCGTACGGGAGATGTGCAACAACTCCGTCATGCGAACCACGTCCAGCTCTGAGTCGGAAAGTTCGTTCTCCATCAGGTGATAGAGATCGGTCATGAAGGCATTGTCTTGTGGAGAGAGGATGTTCTCTTCAATTTTATCAGTTTGAGTGGACTGACTAAGGAGGTTGCGTACTTTATCGCGGTTTTTCAGTTGAGAGTTGACAAGTGCCAACAGGTAATCTGGATCGAAGGGCTTAGTCACATACGCATCGGCTCCGATATTGAGTCCCTCCACTTGATTTGCCAAAGTAGCTTTGGCCGTTACCAATATGACGGGGATATGGCATAGCTGCAAGTTATCTTTAACTTCACGACAAAGATTGTAGCCATCTTTATCGGGCATAACGACATCGCTCAGTATCAAATCGGGAGCCTCCTCCTGCATTGTTTTCAGAGCACTGTCAACGTTGAAGCGACAGATGATATGATAGCGGGGTGATAAAAGAGTCTTCAGATAGTGCACCACTTCGGTATCATCGTCCACCACCAGTATGCTCTTCTTCTCTTCTACACCTTTTGGCTTCTGATTTTCGGCGTTATATACATCATGCTCCTCTTCAAGCGGAAAGATTTCCGACTGTCTGGTCTGTTTCGATACCCGCTCTTCTTCAGCGTATGAGCTATCGTTGACGGGCAGAATAAAGGTAAAAACAGCTCCACTTCCCTCATCCGGTGTTGATGCCTTGATGTGTCCGTGATGTAATTTAACGAGGCTGCGAGCATAGTAGAGACCAATTCCCGTCCCCCAGTTGTAGCGACCTTCTGTTTGATTTGCTAACTGATAATAACGTTCAAATATTTTTTCCAGTTGATCTTCCGGAATACTTTGTCCGGTATTGGCTACACAAACCTTTACATATTGCATATCTTTCTCCGCCTCTTTAAGAGAAAAAAGACGCGCCGCTTCTTCCTGATTTATTAAATCGAAAGTCACATTGATACTTCCCCCTTCAGGCGTGAACTTAAGAGCATTAGACATCAGGTTTGCAAAAACCTTGTCCACATTGTCTTCATCCAACCACATCAGGAACGTATCTTCCAGTCCGTATGTGTTCAGGCTGATACCCTTGTCGCGGGCACTCAGGCAAAAGATATCCACCTGTCGTTGTAATGTGGCGATGATATCCATCCGTTCTACCTTCAGCTTCAGGCTATCGTTCTCCAGCTTGTTGAAGTCCATTAGTTGATTCACAAGGCGTAGCATGCGGGTCACACTACGTTGTACAATATTGAGCAGATTCTTGTTCTCTCCGGTAATGTCCTGAGCGTTGCAAAGCTGTATGATAGGTGCGGAGATCATGGTAAGCGGGGTGCGAAACTCGTGGGAAACGTTGGCAAAGAAGCTCATATTCATCTGGTTGACACGTTGTTCCTGCTCTTTTTCCAATTTAGCCAGATGAGCTGCTTCCTTCTCTGCTTTGATACGCAGCATGGCACGCAGGAAAAGAAGAATGACTGCCGCCGCACAGATAAAGTAAATCAGGTAGGCCCACCAGGTATTCCATGGTGCGGGTTCCACAATAACGCGGATAGAACTTTCGGTATCTACAATACTTTTGTCGTTATTTGTTATCTTCACCCTGAAAGTATAGGTTCCTGCAGGCAGGTTAGCGTAATAAGCTTCGCGGTTGTTGTGGGCATCTACCCAATAATTGTCGAATCCTTCCAACATATAGTGATAGTGTACCCGTTCGAATTCGCAGTAATCCAGTGCAGCAAAGGAGATGCTGAAACCGTTCTGTTCGTGACTCAGCCGTATATCCGGCCGATAAGACAGATGCTTGTCAATGCAATCCGCCTCGTTTGGATGTATCCGCCTGTTGTGAACTTTCAAATCTTCGAACAACAACGGTACATGTCGTTTAGTGAGAACGTCCAGCGGATTAAAGAATGTTAGTCCGTGTGTACCACCGAAAATCATCGTTCCGTCCGGCAGACGGCAAGATGCCCGGTCGTAAAATTGGTTTCCGCCTATTCCATCGGCTGCATAATAGTTGGTAAAACTACCAACGGTACGGTCATACTTACCCAGACCGTAAAGCGTACTAACCCAAAGATGTCCCTGTGCATCTTCTTCAATGCTTGAAATATCCAGACAAGGACTTCCGGGTACCGGTCTTATTTTTCCCGTCGAAGGCGTGTAGCAAAGCAGTCCGTTGCTCACTGTACCTATCCATATGTCTCCTTTGCTATCTTCATGCAAAGCTGTTGGAATAAAAACAGAACGTTGGATACTGCTTTTCATATCCTCCTCTGTAACCTCTAAGCGGCTAAACTCATTATTTTCACGATTAATCAACTTCATCGGTTGATAAAAAGCAGCCACAAGTAAATTACCGTTGTGTAAAGGTAATAGGCCGGGTATAAAGGTAAACCTGGTATCAAATGCCTGTATAGCGCGAAACTTATTTTCTCCTTGCCGTAGAGCATATACATACGAGGAGGCCGTACCGATCCAGATTGTTTTATCATCGTCTTCGGTTATGGACATGGGTAAAAATACTTGAAACCTGCTCTCCACATCCAACCGTCCGTTTACATAGCGGCACTTCAGGACCTCGTTATCTGTGATGCTCATCCAAATCGCATCGTTATGGTCCACTAATAACTGATTTACATAAACGGCTTTCTTTCTGGCCTGTGGTGAGAGACGATCCATATCTATCGACTCCATCTTCTGGTTTCGCATATTGTAAACGAATAGTCCGTCCATCAGGGTTGAAATCCAAAGATTCTGCTCCTTACTAACGGCAATAGATACCACAGATTTGTTTTCCAATCGCGAGCGCAGATAATTATTATTATTGAAACGCTCCTTATAGTTGTAGCACACCGTGAAGCCCTGATCTACGGATCCGATCCACAAATTCTGCTGCGAATCTGTAAACATTTGGTTAATCTTAAAACGAGGCACCTCAAAAGGAAAACCATCTTCATTTTGATGAGTAACGGTACCCTCCTTGTAATTATAGCAGAACATACCGTATTTGGTGGTGTTCAGTAACAATGAAGCAGACCCGTAAGGGTGTATATAGTCGATATCGGCCGAGGCAAGCAGGGGATGTTTGGCAATTGCATCCGGAACGGGGCGGTATTGGCGTGTACGTGTATCAAAGATGGAAAGAGCCTGGTTGCCCGTAAGCCAAAGTTCGTCGCCATGAAGAAAAGAGTGATAAGAGTAATTCTTTGTGGCAACAGAATCCAGAAGTTGCATTGTTGATGCGTTATAGCGACGCAACAAATGATAATTTACAACCCACAAATTATTTTCATTGTCTATATGACATTTCGTATTGAACGTTTGCTGCGGGTCAAGATCGGTCAAAACACAATCCAGGCGGTTACGGTCGGGATTGTAAGCAAAGAGTTGTTGTTCGGTAGTCACCAGAATATGACCCTCCCGGTTCTCCATCAGTTGATGCACATTTTTGTTTTCGTGCTCGAAAGGAATGCGCTGGAAATTATCTTTGTCAGTGTAGATGCAGACTCCGTTTACAGTTGCCACCCACATCCTTCCCTTAGAGTCGAGCAGAATATCAGTGATTTGATTGTCCGGCAATCCCAGTGAGTCATCGGTGCAGAAGTATTGATGGTATTCGTGCACGTTGTATTTGTTCAGCCCGCGGAAGGTACCTAACCATATATAACCTTGTGCATCTTCTGCAAAAGCCTTTATCTGTTGGTTGGAAATGTCGTTGGTGATGGCGGGGCTCTCGGTTCCGGCACTATACCCTTGTCCTGCCTCCGGTTCCGAAGGACGACAGGAGGAGAACACGCCGATGAAAAGTAACAGCCATACGTGCACAAAGAGGATGTTTTTTCTAAACGAATGATCTACCATTGACATAGTCCGATTTGTTAGTTGCGATGCGAAAATAAACATAAAAATCGGACTATAGCTTGTAGCATGGTTCCATTTGAACAAAAGAACAAACATTTGAACATAGAGAACAATGATTTTGAACGTAAATGAAAACCGTTTGAATGCAGGAGACAATCCTTCCGGAGGAAAGGAAGTAATATTGCCAATGTAAAAAATAAGAAAATTAAGCTACCATGAAAAAACTATCATTCACATTGTTCTTATTTTCATCAACCCTCCTCTTATCATCTTGCGGAGGAATGGTAAAATGGAATAAACAAGAAGTACAAGCCGATGGCGAAATCCAGGCATCCGACACGTATGCAATTGCGGAAACAGAATATGGGACTGTTGCCGGATATCAAGAAAACAGGGTGTATATATACAAAGGGATTCCTTATGCCAAAGCCGAACGCTTCATGCCTCCCGCTCCTGTTGCAAAATGGGAAGGAATACGCAGTAGCAGGGCCTACGGTCCGACCTGCCCGCAGGGTAAACGCACAGGTTGGTATAACGACGAATCGGCTTTTGCCTTCAACTGGAACGATGGGTTCACCGACGAAGACTGCCTGCGAGTAAACATCTGGACACCCGGATTAAAGGACGGCAAAAAACGTCCCGTCATGGTATGGCTTCACGGAGGAGGCTATTCAGCTGGCAGCGGACAGGAATTACCTTCGTACGATGGAAGCAATCTGGCAAGGAATGGAGATGTAGTTGTTGTAACCCTAAACCACCGACTCAACGCACTGGGTTTTCTGGACCTCTCAGCCTATGGCGACAAATTTGCCAAATCAGGAAATGTGGGGCTGCTTGACTTAGTTGCTGCACTTCAGTGGATAAACAAGAATATAGCTTCGTTCGGAGGCGATGCACAGAATGTAACTATATTCGGTCAGTCGGGCGGAGGAGGCAAAGTCTCCACACTACTTGCTACTCCATCGGCAAAGGGGTTGTTCCACAAAGCCATTATCCAGAGCGGTTCAATGCTTCGAACGATGGAATCAAAGTATTCACGACGCATCGGTATGGCCGTTGTTGAGGAATTGGGACTGAAACCCTCTCAGCTCGACGAGTTACAAAAAATACCTTATGAAAAGCTGTTGGCCGCCGGCGAAACAGCCATAAAGAAAGTAAAGTCCGAAGCGGAAAAAGAGGGTATTTCCTCTTTCATTTTCGGTTGGGCGCCAACTGTGGATGGCGATGTATTACCCGCACAACCTTTCGATCCTCAGGCTCCGATGCAGAGTAAGGATATACCTGTTATGATAGGAACTACTCTGCACGAATTCACCATGAGCACCTATGTTCCAGCGTATAGAACCATCACAAAAGAAAAGGCCATAGAGTTACTCAATCAGAAATACGGAAACCACACCAACGATTTTCTTGCAGCGTTTGAAAAGGCATACCCTCACTATCAACCTAAGGACCTGGTGGATGTTGACTTTATCTTTCGTCCCGGTGCCGTGGAACAGGCACGACTGAAAGCCGCGCAACAGGGGGCACCGGTGTATATGTATCTTTTTACCTGGGAATCACCCGTAATGAACGGCATCCTACGAAGTACGCACTGCATGGAGATACCTTTTGTTTTCGACAATGTAACACGTCATGCAAGTATGACTGGAGGCAACCGCAAAGCGCAAATTCTGGCAGAGAAGATGAGCAACGCCTGGATAAATTTTGCCCGGACAGGCAATCCCAACCACAATGGCCTGCCCAAGTGGGATCCTTATACTTCCGAAAAGGGATCGACGATGTGCTTCGATAACACCTGCGAAGTGAAGTATAATCATGATAAGGAGTTGATGGAGCTTGTAAGAGCTTTCCCAACTCGTGGCTTCTGAACCGTTGAAAAACCATACAATATTTCGAAGTAAAAAAATTACCTCCTGGTTTGTTCCCTGCAAGATTGGGAATAAACCAGGAACACACAGTAATCAATCTAGTTAATAACTTAATGAAAAGAATTATGAAAAGCAAATCAGTGAAAAAGCTACTTATAAAGGTGCTTTTTCTGTTGGTATCCGTGCCTTACATGTTAGCACAGGGGCCAGTAAAAGTTTCAGGTCGCATTACAGACGACCTGAAAGAACCCATGATTGGGGTAAGTATAGTTGAAAAAGGGACCACCAACGGTGTGATGAGCGACCTTGACGGCAACTATAGCTTGTCTGTAAAGCAAGGAGCCACAGTTGTATTCTCCTACATCGGCTATGTAACTCAGGAAAAGAAAGCCCTTGCAGGCCAGATGAACATTCAACTAAAGGAAGACAGTAAAACCCTGGAAGAGGTCATCGTGGTGGGTTATGGTGTTCAGAAGAAAAGTTCCGTAACAGGCGCCATCTCGCAAGTAAAGGCCGAAGATCTTGAAAACCGGACCATCAGCAACGCTCCGGCTGCTTTGCAAGGAAAAACAGCCGGTGTGCAGGTTATCCAAACCTCGGCTGCACCGGGTGCTTCGCCCACAGTACGCGTAAGAGGGTACTCTTCCAACGCATCATCCAATCCACTTTACGTGGTAGACGGTATCCGCCTGAGCGACATCAGCGGTATCGATCCGAATGACATTGCATCGATGGAAGTGCTCAAAGATGCAGCCTCTGCTGCCATTTATGGTGCCGAAGCCGGGAACGGTGTTGTGCTTATCACGACCAAGAAGGGCAAGTCGGGACAAGGAAAAATTTCCTACGATTTCCAATGGTCATCGCAATCGCTGGCTCGTATTCCATCCATGTTGAATGCGGAGCAGTATATCGACTATATGGTAGAGGCGCAAACCTTCACAGAAAACGAACTTGTAAAAGGTTGGGACGGTGTGACGAATACAGCCTGGACCGACGTGGCATTTGAGAAAAGCCAAATGCAAAAGCATAATGTGTCGTTTACCAATGGCGGAGAACAAGGAAATTACTATCTCTCGCTGACCTATCTTGACAATAATGGAATTGTAAAAGGCGACGTTGATGTGTACAAACGTCTGACGGCAACCATCAATTCCGAATATGAAATCAAGCCCTGGCTAAAAGTGGGTACCACGAACCAAATAGAGAAATACAATATACGTAACGTATCGATGAACAACGAATACGGTAGCTTACTCACCTCAATTCTCCAATTGGACCCTCTGACTCCCAACACCTACGCGGCAGACAAACTGCCTGCCCACATGCAGACTGCATTGGATAATGGAAAACATCTGCTCAAGAACGAGAACGGAGACTATTACGCTGTCTCCAAGTATTTTGCCGGAGAACAGTATCATCCCATGATCATGCGTGACAATAACATCGGAAAGAACAGCGGTTTTAACGTAAATGGGTCTATTTACACCGACTTCAAGCCTTTCAAAAGTTTCACGTTTACGTCTCGTTTCGGTTACCGGTTGTCCGGAACACGTCAGTCAACCACAGACTTGCCTTTCTACGGTAATTCCACGCAGAGCCGCGATTATGTGAGCCTCAATGCCACATCATCCACCAGCATCTACTATCAATGGGAGAATTTTGCCAACTACATGAAGCGTTTCGGACAACACACTGTGACTGGAATGGTTGGTACGTCTTATCAGGAATCGACAAGCGACAATGTATATGGAAGTCTTTCGTCCAACAGCGAGGATGCTATAAAGAAGAACGATCCGCTGTTCTATTACCTGAACTATGGTTCGGCTTCGGCAACCAAGGGTGTAGCAGGAGAGAAGATACGTACAGCCAAGCTCTCTTACTTCGGCCGTTTGGGTTACGAATTTGCTGGTCGTTACCTTTTGCAGGGTTCGCTCCGTGCAGATGCTGCCGATCTATCTCAACTTCCCTCCTCCAACCGTTGGGGATACTTTCCTGCAGTATCTGCCGGATGGACGATTTCAGAAGAAGAATTCTTTGCTCCGTTGAAACAGCATGTGAGCAGCCTCAAGTTGCGCGCCAGCTGGGGACAAAACGGTAGTCTTGCTGCACTCAGCGGTTATCCTTATAGTACGGACATGGCTCTGAAAGGTCTCTATCCTTTTGGAACAGGCAATTATTACTTCAATGCCGTAGCTCCCTCATCTATGGGTAACGATAAGCTGAAATGGGAAACATCCGAGCAGATCAATATCGGTGTTGATGCGCGATTCTTGAAGGACCGTCTGATTTTAGGTGTGGACTATTTTGACAAAAAGACCAAAGACTTACTTGTAAACGGGACTACACCTTCTCTGATTGTTGGGGGAATTACGTCTCCGATGAATGCAGGTAACGTAAATAACAAAGGTTTGGAGTTTGAGCTGGGTTGGAGAGACCATATCGGAGACTTCCATTACAGTCTACGCGCCAACCTGGCCACTTTAAAGAACAAAGTTACCTACGTTGATCCGTCCATTACCCGCATAAATGGAGTTAACTTCCACACCAGTACCATTACTTATTTTGAAGAAGGTTATCCGGTGTACTACTTCCGTGGCTATAAATTTAAGGGCGTTAATCCGGAAACAGGTAATCCCACTTTTTATGATTTGGATGATAGTGGCGACTTGAACGATGGCGATTTGGACTATATAGGTGACGCTATCCCCGATTTTACCTATGGCATTACGTTGACAACGAGTTGGAAAGGGGTCGATTTTACTCTCTTTGGCACCGGGTCTCAGGGTAACGATATCTTCAATTGCATTAATCGCCCCGACTATGCTGCATCCAATAAACTGAAAGAGGTGTTCTACGACAATCGCTGGACTGCAGACAACAAGTCCGGCAATGTTCCCCGCGCCGGTGCCCAGAACATGGATAAATATCAAACTTCTGATGCTTTGGTGTACGACGGATCTTTCTTTAAAATTAAGCAGATACAGTTAGGATATTCCCTCCCTAAAGTATGGTTAAAGAAGATATTTGTGAACAACCTTCGTGTGTACGGTTCACTGGACGACTTTTTTACATTTACAAAATATCCCGGATTCGATCCTGAGTCGGCTGCCAACTCAACTTCGGGAATGGGTGTTGACAAAGGTTCTTATCCTTGTTCGAAGAAGGTCGTATTAGGCTTTAATATTGAATTTTAAAAACCACAAATTACAATAAGAATAATGAAAACAAGATATATCTATATATGCCTATTGGGATTGCTATCAGTGTTTACAACTGGTTGCGAAGACCGGCTGGACATCCCGAAACATGGGAATATGGGAAGTCAGGAAGACTTTTACCAAACAGATCAGGAGGCTATGCAGGCTTTAGCTTCTTTATATTTCAGCTGGAGCAGTAACTACTACAATTGGTTCATGACGAAAAACTCACTGGCCGACGACGTGTGGAGTGGAGGTGGTTCACGTGGAGACAACGCTCAAATGGAGCAGTTGAATGAATATACATTCGATACAGATCATTCTATGATAGCCAACTTGTACTCGGGTATGTACAGCATCATTTACAAGGCAAATTTAATAATCGACCTGATGGAACCCGATACGGATGTGAAAAAGCGTGCCCTGGCCGAAGCCAAGTTTTTCCGTGCATGGGCGCATTTCGAACTGGTAACCCTGTTTGGAACAGCACCCATCGTAGACCATCTGCTAACACCCGACGAGTATCGATTGGGCAACAGTAGTCCGCAAGACACATGGGCTTTTATTGAGAAAGACCTGACGGAAGCAATCAATCTGAACGCTTTACCCTCAAAGATAAACGTAAACGATAAAGAAACCACCATCCGGACAACAAAGGAAGTGGCACAGGCCATGCTGGGAAAGGCTTACGTTTTTCAAGGAAAGTACAGCGAGGCAGCTTCAATACTTGACAAAGTTATAGAGTCCGGTAAATACGATTTGTACGAAGGAGCTTATGATAAGTTACTCCACGTAGAAGCTAACGGAAGTTGCGAATCCATGCTTGAAGTACAACGCAGGAATGATCCTGAACAGGCGTGGAACTGGGACATACTGACAATGACCTACCTGATGACGGGCTGGCGTTCGGATAAACTAACCGTAAGCGGCGAAGCCTCCGGATATATCGCAACGGGTACTTATGGTTTTATGAATCCACGCAAATCGTTGTATGATGCTTTTGTGGATAGAGAAGGTGCAGATGGTTATCGCTTGAATAGCACGCTGCGCAGCTACGAGCAATTAAGCAAAATAGGAGTTTCGTTGCAACCGGGAGCCAATATGGTGGGACACGAAGGGTACTTTATGTGGAAGACACGTACCTTGAAAGAGGATTGTATTTACGATGCGTCCTACTTCCAGGCACTGCAATATATTAACCTCCGCGTGATGCGTTACGCCGAAGTATTACTACTTGCAGCAGAGGCTCATGTTCAGGGCGGCGACAAAAACAAGGCCTTGAGTTATATCAACCGCATTCGCTCTCGTGCCCGTCTGACAAATTTATCAGCGGTAACCTTAGACGATGTGAAGAAGGAAAAGCAACTTGAACTATGTATGGAATGTGTCCGTTTCCAGGATCTTACCCGTTGGAACGATGCGGAAGCCGCAATGGGACAGCAGGGAAAGGAGATTCCGGCTTTCTCAAGTGAAGGTGTTAAGTTCTTGTTCAAAAATTCGACCTACGGTTTCAAGGCGAAGCATAAACTGTTGCCAATCCCACGTAAGGAGCTTGAGTTAAATCCCAACATGAAACAAAATGAAAACTGGTGATAATTAATATATGTGGTACACAATACAATTAAAGAGGAAACAAATCTGGAGGGTATACTACATTAATTGATTTATGTTAATGAAGAAATTTTCAGTGTAGTAGTATCTTTACCTGAAAATTTCTTCGTTACCACTAAATGAATACTTTATTTAATTACATTTTAAAATTATGAAATTGAAAAGACTATCTATTTCCATTTTCTCGGCTTGTTTAGCGCTGACAGTACAGGCGCAGCTGCCTTCACCGGAGGTTCAGTTAAGGCTTACCTCCCAAAACATCGACGAGGTAATAGGGGAAATGACCCTGGAAGAAAAAGTACACATGGTTATTGGTTGCGGCATGGCTATGGGCGACGATGTTAAGTTTCCGGGTACAGCGGGCCGCACCTATGACATTCCCCGCTTAGGCATTCCTTCGGCTTACCTGGCCGACGGTCCGCACCGTCTGGCAATGGCTCCCAAACGCGAATTCGACAGCCACACCTATCATGCCACAGAGTTTCCATCAAGTACCACCGTAGCTGCCACCTTCGACCCGGATGCTGCTTACCAGATTGGACAGGCCCTGGGCAAAGAGGTTAAAGACTACGGACTGGATGTTCTTCTGGCCCCGGGTGTTAATCTGATGCGTAATGTACTTTGCGGACGAAACCACGAGTACTATTCCGAAGACCCGTTGTTGGTGGGAAAAATTGCAGCAGCTTACATAAACGGGATTCAAAGTCAGGGCACCGGAACCTGTATTAAACACTTTGCGGTAAACAATCAGGAGACAAACCGGAATAATAATGACTCCCGACTAACCACTCGTCCGCTACGCGAGCTTTATCTGAAATGTTTCGAAATAGCTGTAAAAGAATCGCAGCCTTGGAGCATCATGACTTCCTATAACAAAGTGAACGGCAAATACGCCTGCGAAGACAAGGAGCTTACAGAAGATATCCTTCGTTCCGAATGGGGTTACAAAGGTGTGGTTATGTCTGACTGGAATGCGGGTATGGATGCCGTTGCTTCCATGTTGGCAGGTAACGATATGTTGCAACCGGGACAAGACCGCCAGTACAAAGCAATTTTTGAGGCCGTAAAAAACGGGGCACTCGACGAGGATATCCTTAACCGGAATGTTAAACGTATCCTTGAGTTCGTTCTGAAAAGTCATACCTACGCTGGATATCAATATCCCAACGAAACAGACCTGAAAGCCCATGCACAGATTGATCGTAAGATAGGTGCCGAGGGTATCGTTTTGCTAGACAACAAAGATGCACTTCCTTTGGCCGAAGGCGTAATGAAGGTTGCCTTATATGGAACTACATCGTACGACATGGTGCCGGCGGGTATGGGTTTTGGCAGTACGGGAATCGGTTACTATACGGTATCGATGGTAGAAGGCATGCGCAAAGCTGGCTATACAGTAGACAGCAAGCTAATAAAGCAATACAAAAAGCATCTGGCCGACGAACAAAAGCGACTGTTTCCACAAGGAAGACCTCCCTTTTCATTCACTCCGCTACAACGTGCTGAAGAGTTTCTGCCTACTGCCGAAGAGATGATTGCGCAGGTACAGGACAACGATATTGCCATCCTGACCCTGGGGCGTACCAGCGGTGAGGCTTGCGACCGTCGTATTGGAGAGTTCATGCTCAAAGAAAACGAAAAGGCTCTTATCAAACAAGTATCGGAAGCCTATCGCGCAGCCGGAAAGAAACTGGTAGTTATCCTGAACATTTGCAGCCCGGTGGAAACTGCTTCTTGGAAAGGGTTGGCCGATGCAGTAATTTGTGCCTTTCAACCGGGACAGGAAGTTGGCAATTGCATTGCCGATGTG
This sequence comes from Parabacteroides sp., assembly GCA_018054455.1. Classification (GTDB taxonomy): domain Bacteria; phylum Bacteroidota; class Bacteroidia; order Bacteroidales; family Tannerellaceae; genus Macellibacteroides. The sequence continues at coordinate 36,577 of JAGPJL010000001.1, read as the reverse complement.
CTCACAGGAAAAGTAAATCCTTCGGGCAAGTTACCGATGACTCTGGCTGTCAACTATGGCGATGCACCTTCGGATGCCAACTTTCCTTCCGATTATGAGTTCAAGATGCCTTCGTTTGCCATGGGTACAGGTATGAATTTTAAGTCAGATAAAAAAGAAGAGAAACCTAAAATGCCGGAACGTAACGTCGACTTTACCAACTACGAGGAAGGTATTTATGTTGGCTACCGCTATTTCGACACTTTCGGCAAAGAGGTATCTTATCCTTTCGGACACGGACTAAGTTACACCAACTTCAATTACGATATTGAAAGTGCCTCTATCGAGGGAGATCGTTGCGAGTTAAAAGTAACTATTAAAAACACAGGTAAATATGCCGGTCGTGAAGCCGTACAAGTTTACGTGAAAGCACCGAAGGGATCTCTCGACAAACCTTCCAAAGAGCTGAAAACCTTCGGCAAGACTCACCTGCTTGAACCGGGAGAAAGTCAGACACTTACGCTTACATGGAATGTGATGGACATGGCCTCCTATAACGAGAAGTCGGCTTCGTGGGAGTTGGACAAAGGAGAATACCAATGGATGGTGGCGGCATCGTCGGCAGATGTCCGCGACTCTGTAGGACAGAAAATAGCCAAAAGCAGAAAGGTGAAAACCCTCGAGGTAATGAAACCTCAGGGAGTAATCAATCTGCATCCGATGGTAAAGAAATGAATTTAAATGGATCAGTAAGTATATAATAATAAAATTAGTACTTTTATAGTCGCTAATTATAAAAGAACCATACATCATTTTAAATTTACATGTAATGAAAAAGCTAATCTTATCTTTGCTGGCTATCCACATTGTATTCTCTGCTTTAGCCCAGTCTCCTTCGGGGGCACAGAGTAAAATCATAACAGATTCCATCCACAGCAAAGTGCTGAATGCCTACAGGGCATACAATGTTTTTCTTCCTAAAAGTTATGAAACGGATACAAACAAGAAATATCCGGTTCTGTATCTTTTACATGGGATGACGGATACCAATCAGGCGTGGTCGGGACGAGGTCATCTTCAAGATGTGGCTGATCAGTTGATTGAAAGCGGGGAAGCTTGCGAGATGATCATTGTTACGCCCAATGCGGGAGGAAATATATATGCAGGAGTGTGGAACGGTTATTTTGATATGCCTGGATGGAGTTACGAGACTTTTTTTTACACCGAGTTCTTACCTTATATTGAAAAGAATTACCGGGTAATCGGAAATAAAGCCAACCGTGCCATTGCCGGATTGTCTATGGGAGGTGGAGGCGCCACCTGTTATGGTCAAAAGCATAGTGAAATGTATGCTGCAGTTTATGCTATGAGTGCTTTGATGTCTATTCCCGAACTAGGAGCGGCCCCGGCGCAAAAAACGGACGACAAAATGGCCATACTTACCAAGTCGGTTATAGAAAACAGTTGTGTGGACTATGTTGAGAGTGCCGATGAAGAGCGTATCGCGAAGTTACGGTCAGTTGTCTGGTTTGTTGATTGCGGAGACGACGATTTTCTTCTTGACCGTAACATTGAGTTCACTCAAGCGATGCGCAAGAAAAAGATTCCTTGTCAGTTCCGTGTGCGCGACGGGGGACACACCTGGGAATACTGGCACTCGGCATTATATACTTGCCTACCATTTGTTACACGTAATTTTGGGAAATAGAAAGTCAAACTCTTTGTATGAGCCTGAATTTCTATAAATAAATTAACAAGAGGATTCAATATTAATATTTTTATAGTCGTTAATTATAAAAAAATCTCACATCATTTTAAAAAAACATCATGAGAAAAATCATTTATCTATCAGCCATGCTGCTGATGTGTGTTTTAAGTTTCGCACAGCAAGCTCTTTGGGGAGGTGCCGCTGTTATCTCTCCCGAAATCCATGAAAACAACACCGTTTCTTTCCGTCTGAAGGCTCCGAAAGCCGTTCGTGTGCAAGTGACCGGCGACTTTCTGCCTACTCAGAAAATTAAGACTCCTTACGGAGAGTTTGATGGTCCGGGTGTGACCGACCTTACTGAGAAAGACGGCGTATGGGAATTTACTACGCCCGACCCGCTGAAACCAGAACTTTACAGCTACACTTTCCTGGTTGACGGACTGAAAATTAACGATCCTAGCAATGTGTATATGATTCGCGACGTGGCAAGCGTAACGAATGTATTTATCATTGGTGGCGATCGTGCCGATCTGTACAAGGTGAACAAAGTGCCTCACGGTACGGTAGCCAAAGTGTGGTACAACAGTCCGAAGTTGGGCATGGATCGTCGTCTTACAGTTTATACACCTGCGGGTTATGAGATGAGTGGCAAACGTTACCCTGTATTCTACCTGCTGCATGGTATGGGTGGAGACGAGAATGCCTGGAGTGAACTGGGACGTACAGCACAAATTTTGGACAACTTAATTGCACAAGGCAAAGCTAAACCTATGATTGTGGTGATGACTAACGGAAATGCTTCGCAAGAGGCTGCTCCCGGTGAATCGTCTTTAGGATATGCTGCAGCATCAATGCAATTGCCCAAAACAATGGAAGGCTCCTTCGAAGAGGCTTTTCCAGATGTGGTTAATTTCGTAGACCGGACTTACCGGACCATCAAGAATAAGCAAAATCGTGCCATTGCAGGTCTTTCTATGGGAGGTTTTCACTCCATGCACATCTCAAAGCAATATCCGGATATGTTTAACTACGTGGGATTGTTCTCTGCAGCTATCATGCCCAACAAGGATGTAAAGTCACCTATCTACGACAACCTGGATGCAAAATTGAAGATTCAGTTTGATAAGAAACCGGCGCTTTACTGGATTGCTATCGGCAACAAGGACTTTTTGTATCAGGCAAACATAGACTATCGCAAGATGCTGGACGACAAGGGCTACAAGTACGAATATTACGAAACAGGCGAAGGCCATATCTGGAAGAACTGGCGTATCTATCTGTCCGAGTTCGCACCCAAATTGTTCAAATAAGATTAGCAGAACATAAACAAGTATGAAAGTTGGTACTTGCCGCAAACCCAGAAGATGGAGGCGGCAAGTACCACAACTTGCAAAACCAACCTACAACAATGCCCCTCATAGATCTTTTTGAAGAAAAATTACCGGCGATTTTTCACTTAAGTCAAAAAAAAATTTCCCTTAAGTGAAAAAAAAATTTGACTTAAGTCATCGTAAATTTTCACTTAAGTCAAAAATAAGGTTTTCCTGTTAGCACAAGAAAAACAACAACTGGTTGTAAAAATCCTGTTTCCTAATGTTGACTTTTACCGATTCAGGCAACCTCTTTTAACTCCCTAAACTGAAAAACTAGACATATCAGAAAACATTATACTGAAAGTCTAGACACTTTCACTAATTCCATCCTAGAATCGTTTACATCATACAAATAATCCTGAACCAGAGCTATTGTAGAAAAAGGTTGTAGGATGTAAATGCGAAGATGTAACAATCAAATTTTCAATTATTTTTTTTAGAAATCAATATTCAATTGTGGATATTAAATGCTTTATTTGCAGTAATATATGCGACAAATAAATAGGTGTAAGAATGAGAAAAAAACAAATATTAAAACTAATATCGGAATGTTATGCAAAGAACTGATTTTATTCCAATAACCGATGGCATCAAAAAAGTAATCGAAGCAGAAGAGAGCTTTCTAAGAGATCTGCCTGTAGAAGTGATTACCCTACGACGAAACAAACAGAGTCGTACCGTCAAACAGATTCTTGGTCACCTGATAGATTCAGCATCTAATAATCATCAACGCATGGTTCGTCTGCAATATAGTAAAGACTTACTATTCTTCCCCGACTATCGTCAGGACAATGATTTGTGGATCGCCTTACAAGACTATCAAAACGCAGATTGGGAAAACCTGATTCAACTATGGAAGTTTTATAATCTGCACATCATTCAAGTAATAAAATCTGTTGATTTAACGAAATTAGACAGCTTCTGGTGCGACTTCGAAGGAACAAAAGTCACCCTAAAAGAAATGATAGAAGGCTACCTGGATCACCTGTATCTTCACATAAATGAAATAAAAGATTTAGCCAATTAAGAATTTTGTTTCTAAACTGAATGCAATTCCTGTTCAGGGATTTTCAGTCTTAGGTTTTCGGAAAGGGAGATGCCTTGTCCTATAAAAAAAGATGAGTAAGAGATTGCTCTTACTCATCTGATAAATACAATAAAGCGATTATTTACTGTTAGTAAGGTGATACGTTCCCGAACCAAGCTCAACTTCCATCGCAGATTCACTTTCTATTACTTTTCGAACTCCCTTCTGATTGGGCGAGATTATATTTAACTCTTTTGGAAGTCGGACGATAGCAGAGGTATTTCCGGGAATTGTAATATCCCACGAGAATGTTTTGCCCTCTTTTGTCCATTCGCTCCGAATATCTCCGTAAACCGACTTGTAAGCAGCCTTCACGTGATTCAATCCTTCGGGGAATTTGGGTTCCATCAACAGTTTTTTGTAAGCAACGGTACCCGGAGCACATTTGATACCAGCCAGATCTTCGTAGTACCAAATAAGCAAATCCCCAAGCAACATCACATGATTTCCCGAGTTCATGGCCGGATCGGCAGTCTCACCGTTCCAAAGTTCCCAGGTTGTAGTTGCCCCGTTTTTAACCATATGTCCCCAACTTGGATAGGTGTCGTTCGAAGCAATCTTATAGGCTAAATCCACATTACCGTATTTTGTAAGCCCCCTCATCAGTTGTTGGATACCTAACACACCCGTACTAACATGTCCGCCAAAATCAATTTCAGTTTTCTTTACGATATTATCGAACACTCTTCCTTCGTATCCTTCGGGAACTAAACCCAATTGAAGCGAAAGGATATTGGCTGTAACTGTATTATTTCCATATAAAGCAGAATCTTTATTGAAGAACCGGGCATTATAGGCCTCTTTGATTTTGAAAGCAAGATCCTTATATCCGGAAATGTCTGCCTTATTTCCTGAAATTTCGGCAAATTCGGTCATCAGGTTCAATAGACTATAATACATGGTTGTACTTAAAATAGCACCATCTGTTTTGCGGGCAGGATCTTCAGAATGAATAAGCTTCTGCGATTCGGGAGGCATGCACCAATCACCGTAGGTGTCCTTGGTAAGGATATAATCCTGCATGGACACTTGTTGGATATGTTCAAGGTATCGTTTCATAGAAGCATAGTGCTTTTTGATAGGATTGGTATCTCCGTATTGAACCGACAACATCTTCATCGCATAGAAATAAGCAGCCGGCCAGGTTACATCGTCGTTGTAAATTGTCCAGTATCTTGGCGAAACGTCCGAGATGCTTCCTTCCGGACTTTGAGAATCTTCGATATCTTGTACCCATTTGCTATATAACGATGCATTGTCTAAGACGAAAGCTTCGCCGAAACAACCGGTTGCCCGATCGCCCAACCAACCCTGACGTTCATCACGTTGAGGGCAATCGGTTGGCATTCCGCGATAATTTCCGCGGATACCCCAATAGGCGTTCTTGAATATCTGGTTGATAATTTCATTCGATGTTTCGAACTGTCCAGTGGTTTCCATTTTATCATATATGACTTTTCCTGTAAAATCAGTCAATTCGGGTTGGTAATCTAATCCGGATATTTCAACATAACGAAATCCATGATAAACAAAAGAAGGTTCCCACCTAAATCCTCCATCTTTGGCAGGTGTATATACATCCGTAACCTTTGCAGTACGTAGATTAGCCAGATACAAGGTGCTATCGGGGTTCAGCGTTTCCGAGAACCGCAGACTAACGGGCTGGTCTTTCTTTCCTGTAAGGCTATTAATCTTAAGCCAACCCACCATGTTTTGTCCCATGTCGAGAATATATTTCCCGTCGGTTAGTTTGGTGATTTTAATTGGCGATACTTCATCCTGAATCTGCATATTAGGATTGGGTTGAGCCGTTAGTTTACCGGCAGGTGTATCCATTATGTCGGCAGCTTTCCAATTCGCGTCATCGTAGTTGGCAGTTTCCCATCCGGTCAGTTCCAGTCGGGCATCATATTCTTCTCCATCAAATTCATTGTTGGCTACAATAGGCCCACGGGAGGTTACCTTCCACGACTTGTCGCTAACTACCACATCGGTGGATCCGTCGGTATATTCAATTTCCAGTTGGGCTAACAGACGGGGCAGACCAAACATCATTGTCTCGGACTGGCGCATGCCGAAATAACGACCATTGCCTAATTTTACCCCCACCGTATTTTGTCCTTGTTGCAGTAAAGAGGTTACATCATACACATTATAATACACTCTTTCCGGATACCATGAAGGCATGGGGGCAAATATATCTTCCGATACGCGCTTGCCGTTTAGATAAGCTTCATACGATCCTAATCCCGAAATATACAATGCGGCACGTTTAACCGAGGTCTTACTTTCAAACGATTTGCGCAGATATCTTGCAGCCAGTCGCGTATTCCCTTCAGCTGTTTCATTGGAATTTGAAATGGAATCTTCGCCGATCCAGGCAGCTTTCCAATCCGAATCATTCAAAAAAGCCATCGACCACTGATTGGTTTCACTCCAATCTGTCGAACCTTGATTCGTAATAACTTTTACCCGCCAGTAATATACTCCCTTAGATAGAAGAGGCTTACCATCATAAGGGACAAGAATCGACTGATCGCTTTTAACGTCTTTCGAATCAAAAACAAGCTCTTTGCCTTGTTGCAGATCTTCTGCAGTCTGAGCCACCTGAATCCAATAGGATTGTTGAACCAAATCTGGTTGGTCCGAAGTTATTTGCCAGGAAAAACGAGGATTTTGTGTACTTACTCCCTGCGGATTTTCCTGCATTTCAATTTTCAGAGAGGTAACTTTAAGCTGCCCACTCTTACATCCGGCCAGAAAGAATACAAATAAAATTCCAATGAAAAGTGTTAGTTGTTTCATGCTTCTAATACTATTAATTCTTGGTAAAACAAATCAGATTTTAAAACATATGATTTTACAAAACTAATAGATAAAAAGCCATTCAACTTTTCATAAATGATAAAACAAGTTCGTTTTTTGCCAGAACAGTTGTTCCGAAAAGAAATAATGATAAAAATGGTTATATTTGCATCATCACAAATCAAACCAGCTATGGTTAAATGATATTTTTGTTAACTTTAATGATAGTATTATGAAAAAGATAATTTTTACAGGACTGCTTGGGTTGTTATTTTCTTTTAACGTGATGGCTCAGTACAAATTTGACAATGTCCTTTACGGAGCGGCCTACTATCATGAATATATGCCGTACGAGCGATTGGATAAGGATATTCAGATGATGAAAGATTGTGGATTATCCGTAGTTCGGGTAGGAGAATCGGCTTGGGGTATTTTTGAACCACAGGAAGGGGTATTTGAATTCGAATGGATGGATCGCATTATTAATAAAATGCACGAGGCTGGTATTAAAGTTATTCTTGGAACACCTACTTATTCTATTCCAGCATGGTTAGCAGAAAGACATCCGGAAGTGCTGGCAGAGTATACACGAGGAAATAAAGCATATTACGGTATCCGACAGAATATGGATTTTACAAATCCGACATTTAGGTATTATAGCGAGCGCATAATCAGGAAAATGATGGAGCGATATGCTCAACATCCTGCAGTAATAGGGTATCAGGTTGATAATGAAACTGAGGCACGAGGGGTCAATAATAAAGATTATTTTATTGGTTTTAAAAATTATATAAAGAATAAGTTTAATAGTAATCTGGATTTGTTGACTAAAGAATGGGGCATGAATTACTGGGGCATGAATATCAACACCTGGGAAGAATTCTACACCCGGGATGGTGTGACAAATCCTTCCTATAAAAATGAATGGGAGCGTTATAATCGAAAATCGGTAGCTGATTTTCTGAACTGGCAATGTGATATCGTAAATGAATATAAACGGAAAGATCAATTCGTTACTCATTGCTTCATGCCAGACTTTCACAATATAGATCAGGTAGAAAGCTTCAGACAAATGCAATACCCTGCCATAAATATTTATCATGATGTTCAGGATAAACAAGATGGACAACGTATAGCTTATGCAGGCGACTTTGTGCGAACTGTAGCTAAGGGGAACTATATTGTAATGGAAACGAATGCTCAGGGTATAGGTTGGGACGCACGTAATCAACGCCCTCCATACTACAATCAGCTGCGTCAAAATGTTTATGCTCATTATGCTTCCGGGGCAAATATGGTTGAATATTGGCATTGGGCAACCTTGCATTATGGACAGGAAACATATTGGAGAGGAATCTTAGGACATGATCTAGAGCCTAACAGGATATATAATGAGTTTAAAACGACAGCTGATGAGCTAAAGAAAATCGGGAATAAACTGATCAATCTAAAAAAGAAGAATAAAGTTGCAATCTTGTATAGTCATGACTCATACCATGCCCTAAACTTTATGCCATATACTTATAAAGAAAACTATCCGATTGATAGGGTGTATAAAGCATTATACATGCAAAATATTGAAACGGATATTGTCCCCTGTGATAAATGGATAGATTTCTCTCAATACACCATGTTAGTTATTCCTCCATTATATGTAGCTACAGACGAATTATTGTCAGGCATTGATAAATTTGTAAAAGAAGGAGGGCATGTGGTTATGTTACATAAAAGCGGATATTGCAATGAACATTCGGCAGTTAGAGCCACTTTGGCCCCCGGTCTATTGCGTAAAGCCTGCGGATTTTATTATCAAGAGTATTCAACTATAGATGCAATGCCATTAAGAGACAATCCCTATAATATAGAAGATTCAAATCAGATAAGTGATTGGTATGAGTTCTTACAATTAGAAACAGCTAAACCTTTGGCTTATGCCAACCACCCATTTTTTGGTAAGTGGCCTGTGATTACTGAAAATTCTTATGGAAAAGGGAAATTGACATATATCGGAACATACCCATCTCAGGAGCTGCTGAACAAAGTCATTCGCCAAGTAGCAATAAATGCAACTATAATACCATCTGATTATATGCAGTTTCCATTTATAATACGTTCTGGAATCAATCAGCAAGAAAAGAAATTGCACTATATATTTAACTATAGTGCCGATACACAAGAAATCCAATACCCATATTCATTTGGGAAAAATATTTTGTCCGGTAAAGATGTAGATGCAAAGAGCCTCATCAAATTGGAACCATGGGGTGTAGCTATTATTGAAGAAAGATAAATGTAGAAATGAATACATGCATAAGTAAAGGTATTATGAAGAGCCGCTTTTTATTATTGTTGTTTATTCTTTCCTGTGCAACTGTCTATGCCCAGGAGAAGAGTCTTATCAGAGTTGCCTGCGTGGGTAATAGCATAACGGAAGGTGTTGGCGTAAAAAACCAATATCAGGATAGCTATCCGGGAGTATTGTCTCAATTATTAGGCGACGATTATGATGTACGTAACTTTGGACTAAGTGCCCGAACGTTAATGAATAAAGGGGATTTACCTTATATGCATGAGTGGATTTTCAGGGATGCGCTGAACTTTAATCCTGATATCGTTACAATTAAGCTGGGTACTAACGACAGTAAACCACACAACTGGATTTATAAGAAAGACTTCAAGAAAGATTTGGAGGAGATGATAGATGCTTTTCAATCGCTACCTTCACATCCCCGGATTTATCTTTGCTTTCCGGTTCCTCCAACAGCTTTTCAATGGGGAATCAATGACAGCACAATTGTTCGGGAGATTATTCCTTTTATAAAACAAGTTGCTAAAAAGAAGAAGCTTCATACTATCGATTTGCATACGGCATTGTTGCCTTATCCACAGTGTTTCCCCGACCATGTACATCCGAATGAGGAAGGTGCCGTTTATATTGCGCGCGAAATCTTCAAAGAGCTGACTGGAAAGAGTGCAGATGTTTATCCCTCTCAACCTTTTCCGGGAAAGAAGTTTATATGGAACGGACACGATCGCTACGACTTCAAATACAAAGGCCGGCAAGCGACTGTTGTTGTTCCTAAACAGGCGGCAAAAGGAAATCCATGGATCTGGCGACCGGCTTTTTTCGATGCATTTCCTTCGGTTGATAAGGCATTACTGGAAAAGGGTTTTCATGTTGCTTACTATGATCTTACTCATTTATATGGAAGTCCCAATTCAGTGAATCTGGGAACTGACTTCTACAACCTGATGATACGCTACTATGGCTTGTCACACAAAGTTACCTTAGAGGGTTTTAGTCGCGGAGGATTATTCGCTTTTAATTGGGCGGCACGTAATACGGATAAAGTGGCTTGTATTTATGTGGATGCTCCTGTCTGTAATCTTCAAAGCTGGCCAGGTCGGAAAAATACCCAACTGTGGAATGATATGATGCAGGAGTGGAATCTTACGGATGAACAAATGCCTGATTTTAAAGGTAATCCTATCGATAATTTAGCCTCATTGGCCAAGGCTCGAATTCCTGTAATGGCTGTATGTGGCGATAGCGATAAGACTGTTCCATATGAAGAGAATATGGGTATCGTTCGCGAACGTTATTTGGCGCTGGGAGCTCCGGTCGAAGTGATTCTGAAAAAAGGGTGTGATCATCATCCGCATAGTCTGGAGAATCCTGAACCGGTGGTGGATTTTATTCTTCGTTATCAGTCCGGATACAATGAATATCAGCATTTAACACTCCGTGGAAGTTTGTCGAACTCGTATCTTACGTTTACTAAAAGGGGAAAGGGGCGTGTTGCTTTCCTTGGAGGTTCAATTACCGAAATGACCGGATGGCGAACTATGATTCAGGAAGACCTGAAGCAACGTTTCCCGGATACTGACTTTGAATTTATCGATGCTGGTATCGGTTCAACAGGGACAACTCCCGGAGCCTTTCGATTGGCACATGACATCCTTGATAAAGGAACGGTCGATTTGCTTTTTGTTGAAGCTGCTGTTAATGATGATACCAACGGATTTACTGCAAAAGAACAAGTTCGAGGTATGGAAGGCGAAATTCGTCATGCTTTGTTAAGCAATCCAGCCATGGATATTGTGATGCTTCATTTTATTTATGATCCGTTTATTCCTATCATAGAGAAAGGACGCATACCGGATGTAATTTTAAATCATGAACGGGTAGCAAATCATTATTTGGTTCCCTCTGTAAATTTGTCGCAAGAGATAGCGGAACGTATGCATGCCGGCGAATTTGATTGGGAAGCATTTGGCGGTACCCATCCTCTGCCATTTGGCCATCGTTATTACGCTGCTACGATTAATAAACTATTCGATAACATGTGGTCTGGTATCAAACCGGATCAGCAAGTGATCTCTCATGAAATTCCTACTCCATTAGATAATTTCAGCTATTCGGGCGGCCGGTTTATTGATCTCAAATCTGCCAGATTGGGAAAAGGCTGGAACTATGAGGCTGATTGGACACCCACTGTAAAGGGAAGCACAAGGAATGGATTTGTCAACGTGCCTATGCTGGAAACGAATAAAGCCGGAGCCAGGTTATCGCTTGATTTTAAAGGAACGGCTATCGGTATTTTCTGTGTAGCAGGTCCTCAGGCAGGTATTCTGGAGTATAGTATCGATGGTTCTCCTTTCAAAAAGCTTGATACATTCACCGCTTGGAGTAGTAATCTTTATATCCCCTGGGTATATATGTTTGAAACGGAACTTGAAAATAAGGCACACAAACTAGACTTGAGGATGTCTAATGAAAATAGCAAAGACCGCTTTGCATGCCAGATTCGCAATTTTGTAGTGAACGAATAATCGATAACATTCGTACAACGTATCATTTTATTATGCGCCAAGAAAAACAGCGATGTATCACGCAAGTGATCCGCCGGTATGGATAACGAGCAATTCTTTGTTCGCCTGCAAGGTTATTTGTACATTTGCTTCCCAAATAAAACGATTATTATAAAATATGAAAAAGAAGAAAATATTTTTGAAACAAGCTGTTCTTTTCATTTATGGGTTGCTATTGGTGGTTTCTCCATTAGGAATGCAGGCTCAACAAGGGTTTGTTCACGAAGCTTCCACTGAATATCAGTGGCCAGAAGAAAAAGAGGTTTTAGCTAATCTGGATAAATGGCAGGACATGAAATTCGGGGTTCTGTTTCATTGGGGATTATATTCTATCCCGGGTATAGTGGAATCATGGTCTATCTGTTCGGAAGATGTTGACTGGATTCCAAGAGATAGTACGATTGCTTACGAAGACTACAAAAGAGATTACTACAAACTGATTGAGAAATTTAATCCAACAGACTTTAATCCGGATCAATGGGCAGATGTTACTAAAGCTGCCGGAATAAAATATATGATTTTTACCACCAAACATCACGATGGTTTTAATCTGTATGATACAAAGCAAACCGATTTTTCGGTTATGAACAGCGCTTTTAAAGGCAACCCAAAAGCTGATGTGGCCAAGTATGTGTTTGATGCGTTCCGAAAGAAAGATTTTATGATCGGGGCCTATTTTTCTAAGCCAGACTGGCATAGTGAATATTATTGGTGGCCAAGATATGCTACTCCCAACCGACACGTGAATTATAAAATTGAAAGACATCCCGATCGTTGGGAATCTTTCCAGAAATTTACCTACAACCAGATAGAGGAGTTGATGAGTAATTACGGCAAATTCGACATCCTTTGGCTGGATGGAGGATGGGTAGCAGCTCCCAGACAAGATATCAAGATGGATTCAATCGCCAAAATGGCTCGTTCGCATCAGTCCGACTTATTGATCGTTGATAGAACCATACAGGGTAAATATGAGAACTACTTAACGCCCGAACGTGCTATTCCGGAGAAGCAGTTACCCTATCCATGGGAAAGTTGCATTACTCTTGGTTCGGATTGGGGATGGACGCCAAGTGCTAATTTCAAATCGGCAAATACAATTGTAGCAACATTAATTGAGGTGGCGGCTAAAGGCGGGAATCTCTTATTGGGAGTTGGACCTACTCCTAAAGGAATTATTCAGCCCGAAGTAGAAGCTATCCTCCGTGAAATTGGACAATGGCTTAAAGTAAATGGAGCGGGTATTTACGGAACACGGATCACGCCAAATTATAAGAGTAATAATGTTTGGTTTACTGCCGGTAAAGACGGATCAAAACTTTATGCTCTCTACGTTCCCGACGAAAAAGAAGATATGCCTGAAAGTATTGAATGGAAGGGTAATTTCCCTGTAAAAAACAGTTCTGTTATTTTGTTGCAAACTGGTAAAAAGGTAAAATGGGAACAAATAGGAAATAAGATTAAAGTGCATTTGCCTCGTAAATCAAATCCTGACAAAGCGCCCATGGTGTTTACTTTCAAATCACAGAAAGAAAAATAACGGATAGCTAAACGAGTGAGATGGAACAGAACGCAAGAATATTGATTGAGATTAAAGAGGCAACTCCCCGTTTTGATTACCTGAAATTTAGTGAACCTATTTGCTGGCAGATGAAAGAAGGACAGCACTGGGCAATTGTTGGACCGAACGGTGGTGGAAAAACTCTATTCGTAGATATGCTGCTTGGAAAGTACGCACTTAAAACGGGAACGGTTATTTGCAAAGATGAAATGGGTACGGATATGTTTGTTTCGTCGGTGGTAAAATGTGTTGCTTTTCGGGATCTTTACAGCATAATCGATACGGAAAACGGTTATTATCAGCAGCGGTGGAATAGGGGGGATGAGCAGTTTATTCCTTTGGTTAAAGACCTTGTTTTGAATGCTGACCAGGAGTGGCTGAATACCTTGTTGGATTGGTTTGGTATCGAAGATTTAATGGAGAAAGAGGTGAACCTACTTTCTAGCGGAGAGTTACGCAAGTTTCTGATTGTTCGCTCATTGTTATCCAAGCCCCGTATTTTAATTTTGGATAACCCGTTCTTAGGACTGGATGCAGCTTCACGTACGGTACTGAATGACTTGTTAGTCCGGTTGTCTGAACTTGATAATCTGCAAATTGTTCTACTCCTTTGTAACCCGCAGGATATTCCGGATATTATAACGGATGTGTTGCCTATAAAAGACAAACAACTATTTACACCCATGTCGCGTCAATTTTTCTTTGAATCGGAGTCAGTGGTCAATAATTTGTTCCCTAAGACCGAAACATCTGATCTGACTGAGTTGAAAAGTTGTTCAGGCAATGACTCTTTTTCATTTTCAAATGCGGCCATTCTTAAGAATATTCATATTAAGTATGGTTCGCGTACAATTTTGAACAAGTTGGATTGGACTGTGCAACGTGGTGAGAAATGGGCTTTGCTGGGTCCGAATGGCTCCGGAAAGTCTACTTTACTAAGTCTTATTTGCGGAGATAATCCGCAGGCGTACGCCAACGATATCACACTTTTTGATCGCAAACGAGGTTCTGGAGAGAGTATCTGGGATATTAAAAAGCACATAGGGTATGTTTCTCCGGAAATGCATCTTTATTATCAAAACAATGTGAAATGCCTGGATGTGGTAAGCTCTGGCTTTTTTGATACGATAGGTTTGTACAGAAAGTGCACCACGGAACAGGAGATGCTTGCGAAAGAATGGATGATGGTATTTAATGTTGTCCACCTCTCTGAAGTTTCCTTTCAGAAAGTATCTTCGGGCGAACAACGATTACTGTTGCTGGCGCGTGCGTTGGTTAAGAACCCTGAATTGTTGATTCTGGACGAGCCCTTGCACGGTCTTGATGTGGTCAATAAGAACCGGGTAAAAAAGATATTGGAAGATTTTTGCGATGGAAAAAAATCGCTTATCTATGTTACTCATTACCAGAATGAAATTCCGAACGTGGTGGATAAACAACTTGTTCTGACAAAGAATAAATAGATCAGCATTGGCATCATCTGCTATTAATTTGAGATGAACTTCTATAGTCTGATCATTTCTTTTCAAATCTCTTCTTTTTTATCACAAAAAAAGAAGAGATTTGAAATCAACTAGATCTATTTTTGTATTTTTACAAGCGATAATTGTTCTTAGCTATTAATAATCAGCGTATGTCTTGTAAAAATTACAGACGACTTTTTAACTGTTTGATGTTTTATCATTAAACTTCCTGATTCCACCTCTGCGTTATTGGAGGTGATGCTTCCTTCCGCTGTTTATTATCAATAATTTTCATTCTTACTACAATGAATACATCCACAAATAATTATGGCATGAACGACCGTATCAAACGGTTGCGTCAACTTTCTTTCGAATCAACACCCTCTCTTTCTATTGAACGCGCGCTAATTGAAACAAATTTCTACAAAGATAACTATGGTAAGTATCCCGTGCCTATTCTCAGAGCTCTCAACTTCCTCGAAATATGTAAAAATAAAGCGATTTACATTGGTGCCGACGAGCTGATTGTGGGTGAACGGGGGCCGAAGCCTAAATCGGTTCCGACTTTTCCGGAGCTGACTTGCCATAGTGTGGAAGACTTGCAAATACTGAATTCTCGTGAAATGCAGCGATACACCATTAGTCAGGAAGATATCGACACGTACGAACGCGAGGTTATTCCTTACTGGAAAGGCCGGACACAACGTGAACGTATCTTTAGTCATGTTCCTGCTGAGTGGAAAGAGGCTTATGAGATTGGTATGTTTACCGAATTTATGGAGCAACGTGCTCCCGGACATACCTCACTTGACGGCAAAGTCTACAAATTTGGGTTACTCGATTTAAAGGAACGAATAGCAGACGAATTGGCGACGCTCGACTTTATGAACGATCCTGAGGCTACAGACAAGCAAGAAGAATTGACAGCCATGTCTGTTTCCTGTGATTCCGCCATTCTGTTTGCCGAACGTCATGCTGATCTGGCAGAAGAAATGGCTCTTACGGAAAAAGATCCCAAACGCATTGCCGAGCTTCATAAAATTGCTCAAGTATGCCGTTGGGTACCGGCTCATGCTCCCAGATCTTATTGGGAAGCGATTCAGATGTATTGGTTTGTACATTTGGGTACCATTACCGAGTTGAACGGCTGGGATGCCATGAACCCCGGTCATTTTGACCAGCACCTGGCTCCGTTTTACCAAAAGGAAACAGAGGCCGGTACTTTATCACGCGATGAAGCGAAAGAGCTGATGTCTTGTTTCTTTATTAAAGTAAATAACCACACTGCACCTCCTAAAGTGGGTATTACGGCAAAAGAAAGTGGTACCTATAATGATTTTACCAATCTGAATATTGGCGGAATAAAAGGTGATGGCAGCGATGGCGTGAGTGAAGTGTCTTATATTATGCTCGAGACAATAGAGGAATTGCATATCCTTCAGCCAGGTAGCGCAATCCATATAAGTACCCGGACACCGGAACGGTTTCTCCGTACAGGCTGTAAGGTAATTCGTAAGGGACATGGTTATCCTTCTGTTTTTAATCCGGATGTTTACGTACAGGAGTTGATGCGTCAGGGTAAATCCCTGCTTGATGCCCGCGAAGGGGGATGCAGCGGATGTATTGAAGTAGGTGCATTTGGAAAGGAGGCCTATGTGCTTACCGGTTATCTTAATGTGCCAAAGATTCTTGAGGTGACTTTGCATAATGGTATTGATCCCGTATCCGGACGACGGGTGGGGTTGGAGACTGGCGATCCTTGTAGTTTCAATACTTACGACGACCTGTATGCCGCTTTCATTAAACAGCTTCAGTATTTTGTGGATATGAAGGTTCGGGTGAGCAATTACATAGACCGTATGTTTGCCAAATACGCTCCGGCTCCTTTTCTTTCTTTGTTTATCGACGACTGTATTTCCAAAGGCAAGGACTACTATAATTGCGGACCGCGATACAATACAACTTATATTCAGTGTACTGGTCTTGGAACAATAACCGATAGCTTGTCCGCTTTGAAAAAACATGTGTTCGAAAACCGGTTGGTTACAATGAATGAAATGCTGAACGCCATAGATGCCAATTTTGAAAATCAAGAGCCCTTGCGTTTGCTTATTTTAAACCGTACACCATTTTTTGGAAACGACGATGATTATGCAGATAGCATTGCCGTGAATGTGTTCAACGATTTGTATGATGCTATAGAAGGAAAGCCGAATACAAAGGGCGAATGTTTTCATTTAAATATGCTCTCAACCACTTGTCATGTTTATTTTGGTAAAGTAATGGGTGCAACTCCAAACGGACGGCTTGCCGGACGTGCTATCTCCGATGGTACTTCTCCTTCTCACGGAGCAGATACCCACGGGCCGTCTTCTGTTATCAAGTCTTTGGGAAAACTGGATCAGGTAAAAAGCGGCGGTACCTTATTGAACCAGCGTTTTATGCCGGCTATGCTTAAACGGGAAGAAGATATCATCAAGCTATGTGCCTTGATTCGTACCTATTTCTCATTAGGTGGTCACCATATTCAGTTCAATATAGTTGATACGGAAACGTTACATGCCGCCCAGCAGCGTCCGGAAGAGTACCGCGATTTATTGGTCCGTGTAGCCGGATACAGCGATTACTTTAACGATATGAATGCGGATTTGCAGGCTGATGTAATAGCCCGTACCGGACAAGAGTCCTTCTGATATGAAAGGCCTGTTATTTGATATTAAACGATATTCGATAAACGACGGTCCGGGTATCCGTATAACCATCTTTATAAAGGGATGCCCGCTGTCGTGTATCTGGTGTCATAATCCGGAGGGAATTTCAAGCCGGGCTGAAAAGCTGTATACCCGGAAAAAATGCATTGGTTGTCAGATTTGCATCAATGCGTGTCCGCAACATGCATTGAAATTGTCGACCGAAGGAATTGCTACTGAAAAGGAACTTTGCATACGCTGTGGTATATGTACGGAGGTTTGTCCGTCCATGGCTATGGAGATTTCCGGTAAAGAATATACGGCGGATTCGATCATGAACGAGATTGAAAAAGAAATTGTTTTCATGGATCAGTCGGAAGGTGGGGTTACTTTCTGTGGCGGAGAACCGTTACTACATCCGGAATTATTATCGGAATTGCTTCATCGCTGCGGTGAACAGGGTATTCACCGGACTGTAGATACCTCCTTATATGCCCGTCCGGAAATAGTCAAAACCATTATGCTTCATACAGAACTCTTTTTGGTCGACTTAAAGCACATGGATACCGAACTTCATCAACGGTATTGCGGAGTACCCAACGAACTCATCCTGTCAAATTTGAAAATGATTGCAGAAGCAGGTAAAGATTTCTTCATCCGTATTCCCCTTATAGAAGGAATAAATGCTGATGAAGAAAACATCCTGCGCTGTGCGGAATTCCTTTCTTGCCTGCCGTGGAAAAGAAAGAGAGTAAACCTCCTTCTTTACCACGATATAGGCAAAAACAAACACGAAAAACTTGGATCTGTTTATAATCCCGGAAATGTAACGATGAGTACGCCTTCAGTGGAAACTCAGCAACGTTGCATCAGCCTATTCAAACAATATGGGATCGATGCAGTGATAGGGGGATAGATTACCTTATTTTTAAGGCAACCTCTTCATTGTTCCAGTCCGGCGGTGTTACACCAAGCAGATGTTTCACAAAAAAGTCGAAACGCTTACGGTCTCCATACTCTCCACCCAAGGTGTGGTTGCTGCCTGGAACGACCACAAGTTCAAACTCTTTTTTTGCTTTTATCAGTGCATTCACCACTTGCATGGTGGAAGCCGGATCAACATTGTCATCCATTTCTCCTACCATTAGCATTAAAGGACGGCTTAATAAGCCGGCATTCTCTACATTGCTGCAAGCCACATAGCTACTGTCGGTCGGATACCCTAACCATTGTTCGTTCCACCACATTTTATCCATCCTGTTATCGTGGCATCCGCACCCGGCATAAGCCGCTTTATAAAAGTCGGGATGAAACAATACTGCAGCCATGGCTTCCTGTCCTCCGGCAGAACCTCCAAAGATTCCCACACGTTCCATATCCATATACGGATATTTTTGAGCGGCCGCTTTTATCCATGCCATACGATCCTCAAATCCGGCATCTTTTAAATTCTTATAAATGATACTTTCAAAGGCCTTGCTACGAAAGGAAGTTCCCATACCATCAGCCTGAACAACTATAAATCCCAGTTCCGCGATCTGTTGATGAAACCAGTAAAACGCGCGAAAAGCCTTTGGTGTATAAGCGCTTCCGGGACCTGCGTATACATATTCCAAAACCGGATATTTTTTGTTCGGATCAAAATTAGTGGGACGGAAGATAGCACCCCAAATATCTGTTTTGCCGTCGCGGCCTTTAGCCACAAATGTTTCAGGAGCTTTCCATCCGGTTTCCTTTAAAGCTGTAATGTCCGCCTCTTCGAGTGGCATAACTACTTTTCCATCAACGCTGCTACGTAATACGGCTTTAGGTGCTACGTCAATTTTTGACCATACATCTACCAGGTATTTTTTATCGGACGAAAACCAGGCTGTATGCATTCCTTCTTCCGGAGTAAGGCAGGTAAGTCCTGTACCGTCCATATTGATACGATAATAACGGACCAAATAAGGATCTTCATTTTTAACCATTCCATTGGCAGAGAAATAGATGACACGCTCTTTTTCGTCTACTTCTATTACATCGCGCACATACCATTCGCCCTTGGTTATTTGTCGTTTAACTTTCCCTTCCAGACGATCATACAAATAAAGATGGTTCCAGTTATCGCGTTCGCTCATCCAGACTATCTCTTTTCCGTTGGACAGATCTTTTCGAAACTGACGGTTGTAATTTACAAATGTATTACTGGTATCTTCAATAATTGTACGGACATTCCCTGTTTCGGCAGAAAGTTCCAGCACACGGTACACCTGATGACCACGCTGGTTGTACTCAAAAAGCAGACTTTTGCTGTCGGGTGCCCAGTCTAGTCCGTGAACATCAAACTGTGAAGAAAAAAGATTGGTTGAAGGCACTTTCTTTTCGCCGTTTTCCACATAAAAGATATGAGGAACGCGGAAAGGCAGTGCATCACCAGGTTTTACATACTCTCTTTTATGGAGTTTAGGTTGTAGCTGATCTTTGGGTGACGATTCAACAAAGTAAATATATTGTTTCTCGGCAGGTCGGATCTTCATGGAAGCTATCTTCTTTGAGTCGGGTGACCAGCGAAGATAAGCGGAATAATATTCTCCCGGAGCGCCATCCATACTGAGTGCCTTTTCTACTCCGGATGCAATTTCCCTCACATATACGTTGTTGTTTTTGATAAAACCAATGCGTTTGCCATCGGGCGAAGGAATGGAATCGCCGGTACGTTCTTCATCCATTTCTCCCCAGTAACGAGAGGGTCGGGGAGCTTTTTCTATAGATAGAATACGTTGCTTCATGGTGTCGGGCATGGCGGTGCTAGTCTTATTCGCAGCATCAACGATGACATACTTTTCGCCCTCAGGCGTGTTGCGTATATACCAGAATTGGTGTGTATCTCCCATCCATCGGGGATTTACATCCCCATAATATACTGCTTTATTATATTTCCCAGGTAAAGAATATGCACGGGCATAGTCATTTGCTGTACCTTGCGCCTGCAACAGTGTACCGGATAACCCGGCACAAAGTACAGTCAGCATCATTGTCTTTTTCATATACTTAGTTTCATTTTAGTCTACTTTCCATTCAAATAATCCGGATGCATTTTTTTCCTGCTGAACAACTTCCAGCTTGATGGCTGAAGTTGTAACTGGCGAGAAGCGGACTGTGTTGCCTTCTCCTTTCTCTGTTCCGTAGGCGGACAGGGCATTTATCGGTTGCCAGTTTCCTGAGTTGTCTTTATAAAAGAGTTTCCAGCTTTTCGGAACGCGGCAACCTCCCCATGGAGCATCGTCGAACCAATAAATTGTGCTGAAGGATAGCTGCTGAGGCTGATCAAACTCGTAACAAATCCATTCCGTTGTTCCTTCCTTTGGCCACCAATGATAGTAGGGAACAGAACGATCGTTCTCATCTTTTGGCGTTAGTCCGTCGTTGATGGCGGAGATGGATTTTATCAGGGTTGAAGCAGATACTTTTGCATTCGAAGTAATGGTGACAGGTTGTGAGGGACGAGTAGCGCTTACATCTTGCGGCAACCAGACAGCCATCTCTCCGCTACCGCGATGTGCCCAGGCATAATATGGAATCAGAGTAAGTGTTACATCCTTTGTAGCAAGGCGACCCTGCTCATCATAGGCAATTGTTTGTGCAGAAGTCTTCAGTTGATCCATTCCATACAGTAATTCCGGTTTACATTCCACCGTAAATTCAGGCTTGCGGTTTATGATAACACTTAGTACACTGAAATCGTTATCAGGCCATTCGGCGCAATAAACAACTGGTCCGCGTTCCACAGCAATCTTTCCCCGATCAGCTTCCACTTTAGAATTTGCCTTTACGGTTCGTGGCTCCATATCAAAATGAACTTCAACCACATCTCCCTTTTTCCATTGCCTTGCAATGCTGAAGTAACCCTTGTCTAAAGTCGCGTTTACCGGTTCTCCGTTTACTTTTACTTTATATCCTAATTGCTTACGATCCGTGTAGGAGTACAGATTGCCCGGAACAACCGATCCCTGTACCCAACCCGGAATACGGATTTTTAATGTGAACGACTGTTTTCCTTTAGGAGAAACCTCCATGCGTATATCTCCGCTCCATGGATATCCTGTAGTTTGGGTAAGCGTTACTTTTTTACCGTTTACTTTCATGTCGGATGTATTGCTCATAAAAAGATTTACATAAAGATCGTTTTTGTTTACAGCGTATACATAGCCCGGAAGGGAAGGAATGAACCGGCTGATGTTGGATGGACAACAAGCACATCCAAACCAAGGCTGGCGCTGGTGCTGACCAATTGATTCCAGTGGATTAGGGTAAAAGAAGCTTCCTCCGTCCAGCGATACACCCGAAATCAATCCGTTGTACAAGGCCCTCTCCAGTACATCGAAATATTTGGACTCACCGTGAAGAAGAAATAACCGGTAGTTCCAGTACACGTTTCCAATGGCTGCGCAGGTTTCGCAATAGGCAGACATATTAGGCAGTTCGTAATTTTCGCCAAAAGCTTCCCCGTTGCTGGTTGCACCGATACCTCCGGTAATATAGAGTTTCTTTGTAGTCGCATTGTCCCATATTTTATCTATGGCATGTATATAACCTGTATCACCTGTAAGTGCAGCCACATCTGCCATTCCGGAATACATATAGGCAGCACGAACTGCATGACCTACAGCCTCGTCCTGTTCCAAAACAGGCTTGTGAGCCTGACTGTATATATCCTTTCGGGTCGTGTATCCCCGCTTGTCCAGGAAAAACTTAGCAAGGTCAAGATACTTTTTCTGTCCGGTTACAAGATAAAGCTTAGCCAATGCCATCTCTGCAATCTGATGACCTGGAACACGAATGAGCTGATTGGGTTTATTTCCGATTTCACGCTCTACACAGTCGGCATATTTTATTGCTATGTTAAGAAAATTCTTTTTCCCTGTAGCTTGGTAATGAGCTATAGCTCCTTCTACCATATGACCCAGATTATAAAACTCATGACTTAGGTCTTCCACTTTTTCCCAGCGTGAACTCCCTGACCATTCGTGGGGATGCGCCGGATTCATTGTACGTGCTGTATAAAGATAGCCGTCTGGTTCCTGGGCAGAGGCAACAACGGTAAGCACGCTGTCTATATATTTATCAAGCTTTTTGTCCGGATAGGTTTGCATGGAGTAGCTTGCTCCTTCGATGGTTTTGTATACATCTGTATCATCAAACGGGTAACCTTCCACTTTGTATTCCGCACTGGGATGTGATGCTTTGTAGAAATTATCATATCGCCCGGTCTCTTCACATTTGCTGAAAGCAAGTGGAATAGTTACTTCCCGACTGGCTTTGAGCCGTTGCCCCCAGAAATGATCGGTTACTTTCACTGAAGTGAACGGAACGGGAGAGATGGGATATCCCCCGTCGTGCGTCTGTGCGCTACCTGCAAGGCAGAATCCGGCCAATACAGCTATCAGTATATTTTTCATGCTATTCAATTTTAGCTATTTTGTTTTGTATTCTTAATTCACTTTCCATTCAATTACACCTCCAGATTCACCTTTCTGCAATACAATAACCAGTTTAAGTCCGGTTGTTTTCACAGGGGTGAAATCCACGGAATTATAAGTATCTTTTTTACATCCATATGTCTCTTTAGCATCCACATCCTTCCATGTGTTACCTGCTTTGTATTGAATTTTCCAACTGGATGGAACGCGGTAATTGCCGTCGTAATGATCAAAGTCCAGCCAGTAAACCTGGGCATTTCTTACCGTTTCCGGGCTATCAAACACATATTCGATAGCCTCTTCTGATCCCTCTTTTAACCAGAAATAATGGTAAGGTTTGGACATGTCTCCCGAATTTTTCGGATTCCACTGATCGTTTACCCCGTAACACCATTCTCTGCGTTCTTTTGCAATTCCATCTTTTTGAATTGGCGCACTTACAATTGTAAATGATTTTGCACGGGAAGAAATACTAGCCTCAGGAGTAGGTCGGGAATAATCGGCCGAAGCCGGAATCCATACAGCCATCTCAGCATTACTTCTGTTATTCCAGGTAGAATAGGGAATTAATTTAACAGAGACATTCTTTTCTGCAACTTTACCATCTGTTGTACGTTCCAATTCTTTGGCCGTACCACTCAATTCCATAATGCCATTCAGTTTATCTTTCTCAAACAGACAAGTAAACGTACTGTTTTCGGGGATATATTTATTGAAAACATGTTTGTCTGCCTGATCCACACCTTCCAGGCAAAACATAACCGGACCTCTCTCTATTGCAAGCAGACCTTTGTTTGCAGCTACCTTCTCATGAGCTTTTACTCTGCGTACTTCCATCGGTAAGGATAGCTCAACCACATCACCATTTTTCCATTCCCGATCAATGCAAATGTATCCATCAGTAGGTTTTGTTTTATAGGTTTTTCCATTTATAGAAACAGACCAGGCTTGGCTTGATTCCTTTGTAAAGGTATAGAGATCGCTTCCCGGAACCGGTTCATTCCCAGCCCAACCGGGAATACGCAGCTTTAATCCGAAAGTTGCAGCGTTTTTGGTATTTACTGTCAGCTTAACGGCTCCATCCCAGGGATAATCGGTTGCCTGTTTTAGTTCCAACGTATCTTTACCAACCGTAATTTTGCTTTGGCTGGCAACATATAAATTCACAAACACGCTGTTTTCCTGTGTTGCATACACATACTTAGGTACAGAAGCCATGAATCGCGTGATGTTACCCGGACAACAAGCGCAACCAAACCACGGGGCTCGTTCGTGCTGGCCCATGGATTCCAACGGATTGTCGTAGAAGAACTTGTCGCCGCTTAGTGATACTCCGGAAATTACACCATTATACAAAGCACGTTCCAATACATCTATATATTTGGCATTTCCGGTAGCCAGGAACATCCGCTGATTCCAATATACATTGGCAATAGCTGCACAGGTTTCGCAATAGGCACTGTGATTATGCAATTCATATTCAGGACCAAAACCTTCACCCTGAGCGCGTGATCCGATTCCTCCGGTTATATAAAGTTTCTTTGTCGCCATATTATTCCATATACGGCAGATGGCATTAAAATAGGCTGTATCTTTTGTAAGAGCTGCTACATCTGCAACGCCGGAAAACAGATAACCGGCACGTACCGCATGTCCTACTATTTCTTCCTGTTGCAGAATAGGTTTGTGGTCCTGACTATATGCATTCAGGCGATGACCATCTGTTCCCCGTCCGGTTTCTTCCACAAAGTAACGGGCCAGATCAAGGTATTTTTTATCGCCGGTCGCTTTATACATCTTTGTTAATCCCATTTCTACAATAGGATGTCCGGATGGTACATGTTTTTGTCCTTCAGCCGGACCAAACACCTTACAAATAAGATCAGCGTTTTTGATTGCAACGCTTAACAGCGTACGTTTACCGGTTGCCTGATAATGTGCAACAGCTGCTTCATATAAATGCCCGCAATTATATAATTCATGACTATTAATCTTTTCCCACCGTTGAGTACCCCACCAACCTGTAAGTCGCGTACACTTATTGGTAACACAGGTGGTTAGATAACCATCCGGCTCCTGTGCAGCGTCAATTAATGTGATAACGCTATCCAGGTAAGCATCCAGTTTTGGATCATATTTTACAGCGAGCGAGTAGGAGGCGCCCTCAATTATTTTGTACGGATCGGTATCGTCAAAAGGAAAATCACCTTTGTGTTCCCCTTTAATTAGTCCCCCGGCCAATGCAAAGTTGTCGAAACGTCCGTTTATCTCACACTGCTTAAAAGCAGAAGGGATGGAAACAGTCCGATTCACTTCGATACGTGGAGACCAGAAATTATCCGTTAGATGAACTTCTGCAAAAGGAACTTCAATGATAGGTTCTGTTGAAGCCTTCTTAACAGGAGACAGGTTACAAGCCCATAAGCCAATTGTAAGGGCAGATGCCAATAGAATTTTTCCAGACATAAACTAAATGGTTTTTTATATTATAATAATTTCAGATCTGTATTTAAAATCAAATTTTCCGTAAAGAAATTGCAAAACCACCTCCCGAAGCCATCCGGACTGTAAGTTTGCTCTGTGCTGTAATCTTCATCGCTTCTTTTTTATAGTCAAAGGCTTGTTCATCGGCATTTACCCCGTCCTTAAACAAAACGGCAGCATATTCTCCATTGTCAAGGAAAGAAAAATCCAGTGTAATAGTGCGTGCATCCCAATTGGTCATCCCCCCAATATACCAATCCGAACCTACACAACGGGCCGTAACAATATATTCCCCCAAAGTTCCCTGAAGAACAACCGTCTTTTCAATTCCGGTGTTCGGGATACTGGTAATGAAATCAGTACATTCCGACTCGTTTTTGTAAATAGAAGGATTATCGGCAAGCATGGTCAGTGGAGAGTCATGTACGATATAGGTAGCTAGTTGATGACATCGTGTTCCCTGGCTCATCGGATTATTATAGATAGGTTTGAAGTTTTTCTTAGACGCATTGCGCATTGCCCCGGGAGTGTAATCAATCGGACCTGCCATCATCCGGATATAAGGCATCGTTACGTCATACTGCATCATATCTTTTTCGGCAGTACTCCATTTAACCTCTTCCATGCCAAAGACACTTTCAAAATTAATGATGTTCGGGTAGGTGCGGTTAAGTCCGGTTGGCTTATAAATGCCATGAAGATCAAGCGATAATTTATATTTGGCAGTAGTTTCCGCAATGCGATAGACCATTTCAACGCCAGTTTGATCATCGCGATCAAGAAAATCTACTTTAAAACCACTGATTCCCATCTCTGAATATTTCTTGCATGCCTCTTCCAGCTGATCGTCAAGGACATTAAACACAGTCCAAAGAATTATATCCACTTTTTTGCTCTTTCCGTAACGAACAAGTTCGGGTAAATTCAGTTCTGGTATAACAGTCAGCATATCTCCAGCCTTTGGATTGTACCAACCTTCATCCAGAATAATAAATGGAATACCCTTTTCAGATGCAAAGTCAATATAATATTTATAGGTATCCATATTGATGCCTGCTTTGAAATCTACACCGTATATGCCCCAGTTGTTCCACCAATCCCAGGCTACTTTGCCGGATTTCACCCAAGAGTAGTCCCCTATACGGTTAGGAGAAGCCAGCGCATATACAAGATTGTTAACCGGCATATCCACATCATTTTCTGAAACAGCCAGAATACGCCAGGGATAAGAACGTTTTCCTTCAGTTTTGGCAATCACATTACTCCGTTCAGCCACATAACTCATGCGACGCCATGGACGATAATCCATTCGTGAAGGATATGCGGCGAACACACCTTTTAGGGCAGTCTTTTTGCCGTCACCTTTTACAAACATTCCGGGGTAAGCTTCCAGGTCGGATTCTGTTATCGTCAGTTTCTTACCGTTTGCATAATCTACTGTAACCGGAAGAAAAGCCACACTTTCTGTATTGGCATTTATAAGTGTAGCTTTTGTGTATAAATTTTGAAAAGCCATTGCGTAAAGATCTTTCTCGCTGGAAGAGGTTGAATACGCCATATAAGTTGTATAATCTTTGTCAAAGTTAAATTCGGCTACTTCGTCCTTAATTTCAACTGTGTTTTTGAAATTTGTATTGAAGCGATAAGCAACACCTTCGTTGTAAACACGAAAAAATAAACCGAAGTTACCATCGAAATTCAGGTTGATCTCATTAAAACTGGTTGTAAATGAACGAACACGATAATTGGGAGATACAATTTCTTCCGTAATGGATCGGTTTTTGTTCCCTTTTACGCGTGCATTATTACCTAATACCGATTCTTTCCCATCTGCCAATACCAAGGCGATGGCACTTTTATCCAGTAATAACTGCCCTTCATGTGTCAAGGAATAAGTAATTTGCTTGTCGATAGTTACTGCTACCTCCAGTTTTCCGTCCGGAGATTTAAGAATGTAAGATTTGCCTGCTCCAATAACGATATGGCTGCATAAAAGCCAAATAATAAATGTGATGTGCTTTTTCATAAGTATAACGATATAAAATTAAAGTCAACATTTTCAAGGTTTTCTCTGCTGATTATCAGGTTTTGCAAATTAAGTGTATTTTTTACAATTATCATACGAATAACAGTAAAAAATACTACAAAATAGTACAAAGACTTTTATATCTTATTACTTCTGTTTGAGTATACGAAGCATTTAAGGGAATAAAATCCGAAAGCGGGTTAAGCCATCTGTACCGGTACGAAGGGAAAAAGTACAGTTATGTTTGTGGAGAACTTCTCGAATAAAGATGAGACCTATCCCTTGTCCGTTGGGTTTGGTGGAGAAGAAGGGGGTGAAGAGACGGGATTCGGTTTCTTTGTCTATTCCTTTTCCTGTGTCGGCAATCTCTATGCAAATAGGATTTGTGGACGTATGAATGTAAATCTTTCCATGATCTCCAATGGATTCGGCGGCATTTTTAATGATATTAAGCAGTACCTGTTCCAGTAAAACACTGTCGGCTTTTACATAAAGAGGTGATTCACTAAGGGATGGGAGTAATTCAATGTTGCGGTTGTAGCAAATATTCTCCATAAATCGTCTTTCGGAAGTAAGAAGTAAATTTAAATCCAATGTTTGAAGTTGAGGGTCCGGGATGCGTACCACATCCGCAAAATTGGTGATAAACCGACTAAGGCTGTAACAACGTTCGATGGATATTCGCATAACTTCGCAAAGGTCCTCACAATTTTCCATCTCGCGGAATGTGTTTTCAATCGAGTCGAGTGTGGATGTAATGCCGGCAGTTGTGTTGTTCACTTCATGGGCAATCATCCGTATCACCTTTTCATAGGCTTTCTTTTCGGCCTTGAACACCTCCTGAGTCAGTCTTTCAATAAGAAAAAAAGGATGTTGAAATCCACTGTCGATAAAGGACGATTGGGTACACTTATAAATATTGGCGTCGTTCAGCCTGATTATTTGGGGAGTTCCCATTTCAAGCCGAACTAACTCTGAAGCAAGCAATGAATCAAATTCGGATAAGTGCTTCCCAACTACATTCTCTTCTTGCTTCAAAGATAAGATAACCCGCGCGGAGGGATTTAACGAAACGATTTTTCTGTCGAGGTTTAGGATGATTACACCAAGAGGAGACGCATTGATTAGCAGATCTAAAAAATGATTCTGTTCCCGGATATGTATCCGTTCGTTTTTAAGTTGCTCCATCATTTTATTGAAAACATCTACAATGCGATCGGCATCCGGCTGACCAACCCTGCGCAGGCGTGAACTGAAATCCTGTTCTTTTAGTAAATCCATCCCGTTGCCGATAATGTATAGAGGCTTTACAATCCGATGATAGAAATACAAGAGATAAACAGCAGTTAGCACAATCAGGAATTCCACTGCAGAAAATAGTATACGCGAAGAAGAATAAAAAGCAAAGTAACTTAATACGCCCGCAAGAGACAACAACAATGCGGTTAATAACCAAAACATAGCTTTTATTCTCATCTTATTCTATTTTCCTGAGGTGATTCCATACTTTTCAAGTCGACGGTAAAGAGCCGCGCGGCTAATACCCAACGCTGCAGCCACGTGCGATAAATTGCCCCCGAACTGATCCAATGCCTGCAATATAGATTGTTTTTCCATCTCATCCAGCGTCATACGTCCTAACGGCGAACCCGTCAATTGCTTTGGTTCCGCCACGTATCCGCTTTGTGCCTCAAAGTCGGCAGCTTCCATTACATTCTTACCACACACTAAAATGGTCCGCTCAACCAGGTTTTTTAATTCCCTAATATTACCAGGATAAGGGAGTCGTTGAAGATAAACCAGCGCATCCGACGCAAACTGAACATTCGGAAGGTTATTCAGTTCTGTATGCTTATCAGCAAAAAAGCGAGCCAGCAAAGGGATATCTTCCGTGCGTTCCCTTAGCGCAGGCAAATGAATGCCGATCAGGTTAATACGGTAAAACAAATCTTCGCGGAAAGTATGTTCGCCCACCATTTCCCTGAGATTCCGGTTTGTTGCGCTAACCACCCGGACATCAGCTTTACGTGGACGGCTGTCACCAAGCACTTCAAAGGTCTGATCTTGCAGCACACGCAAAAGCTTTACCTGGCAGCTCATGTCCAGATCGCCAATCTCGTCTAAAAAGATAGTACCACCATTGGCTATTTCGAACCGTCCGGTCCGGTCAATGTAAGCATCCGTAAAAGCTCCCTTTTTATGACCGAACATTTCGCTTTCGAATAAACTTTGGCTAAGTCCTCCTAAATTCACTTTTACGAAGGGATCTTTAATGCGCGGACTATTCGCATGAATAGCTTCAGCAATTAATTCCTTTCCTGTGCCACTTTCGCCAGTTATTAAAACAGAAGCAGTAGTGGGGGCAATGCGGGAAACCGTGTCCAACACATCCATTAACGATGAGCTCTGACCAATAATCTTATCAAAGTGAAACTTCTTGTCGGCGTCGGTCCTGCTTATGGGTGGTGTATTCTTTCGCTCACTTAATTCCAGTGCATTGTGTACCGCCTTTAGTAAAACAAGGTTATTCCATGGTTTGGTAATAAAATCGAAAGCACCGGCCTTCATGCCTTGAACAGCCAGTTGAATGCTTCCCCAGGCTGTCATCAGAATTACAGGAACATCAGGACGGAATACTTTAACTTGCCTCAGCAGCAAAATACCTTCTTCTCCGGATGTAGTCAGGGTAAAATTCATATCCATCATTATCAAATCCGGTGCAATAATTCGCACCTCTTCCAAAGCCTCTTTCGGTCCGGAAACAGCTTTTGTATCGAATCCGGCCCTTTTCAAAAGAAATGAAAGAGACGAGCGAATAGATGCGTCATCATCAATAATCAGAATCATATTTGTCCTATTGGTTTTCAAAATTACAAATTAAATGTCAGTTACGTACTATTTTTTCAAATTCTGCGTCAAGAGTACTTTTGTTCAGGAAATCATACAACGTTACACTACGGATGTTATAGTAATAATTCCAGTAAAGATAAAGCTCTTCAATTTGTTTCTGAACAGCCTCGTCTTTACTGTTTTGGGCATCGTTCAGGTCGAGAATATTGATTTTTCCGATCAGAAAGGTTTCGATAGCTGTTTTGTAACGCTTCCTTGCAATAACGCTGGCTTCTTCGGCAATGGAAAGCTGGCCAGCCTGATTGTTGAAGTTTTCAACCAGCAGGAAAATATCCTGATTAAAGTTCATCTGTTCCTGACGGGTTTTCGAAAGGATCACTTCACGGTTGGATTCGGCAACTTTCACTTTCCCCTTTCTTTTCCCCCAGTCCAGTAGCGGAATACTGACCCCCACTTCCACAATCTGACTGTTTCTAAGATTGTTGTAGGCGTTTGAAAGTACTGGATTTGTTCCACTGTAACCAACAGAAGCATAAAGGTTGATGCTCCTTCGGTTCCCTTTGGCCGAAGCTACTGAATAATCGGCTTCCAGTTGACGACGCATAATGTTTTTGGCAAATGAATTGTTTTCGTGGGCTTTCTCGAGTACCTCCTGATAATCCATACGCAAAGAGGGTAGTGATTCGGGAAGCACAGGCTCTATTTCTGTCTGTTCGCCAAATCCTAAAAATGCCCGAAGCTGAAACATCCTGGCGTTCCGATTGGATTGAGCCTCTGTTACTTTGCCTTTGGCCTGTAAAGCCGAAAGGTTGAGCTGCATGAGTTCGCTTTCCGAAATCTGTCCGATTTTTCTTTTTGCCAAGGCAATCTCGTATAACTTATTGGCATTCTCCAGGTTCTGCACAGTAATTTTAAGATTCTCCTGAGCCAGCAGCAAGTTGAAAAAATTGGAAATAGCCGACAAGGTCACTTCTTCCACTCGTTCGATGTAATAAGCTTTGGCTTCCTGATAGCGTACGGGCTGGATCCTTCGATTCCACTTTTGGGTGTTCACTCCGAAAACAGGTTGCGTAAGTGTTAATCCTATAGGAGTACTCATAAACTCATTAAAAGCTCCGACGCCCAGCTGACGATTAAAGTCAAGAGCCGATTTCAGTGAGATTTTACCTCCGGTTAAGGCAATATTCTGATCAATGGAAACCCCTCCTGTAAGTCCTAAGGAGTTATTCCGGATATACGTATACGATCCGTCGCCTTGCTGATATTTGCTGAACGTGCTGTTATAAGCAGGAATCGTTCCGGTAAAATTTACTTCGGGTAACTGGTCGGCCTGATAGGTACGGTATTCCCAATAGGCAACCTTCAGTTCGTTTAGCGCTACCGCTGCATCCACCGACTGAAGCTGAGCCAGACGAATGGCATCTTGAAGGGTAAGACGAACAGAGTCTGCTTCACTTCCATGAACCAATGAAATAGAACATAAAAGAGAGAGTATGATTAAATTAATTTGTTTCATCTATATTCTATTTTTAAATTAAACATTGATGGACCTGACCTAAATCAGTTTTTATTAAAATATTTATGGCTGGTTACTCGTAGTGCAAGGCATCCGCCGGGCTCACCTTAGACGCTCTAAACGAGGGATACCATGTGCCAAACATGATCACTAAAACCAGCAATCCTCCTGTTATAAAAGTATTACCTAAAAAACGCCAGACCGTCAGATCCAGGTCTTCGGAAGATATAAATTCGAATTTTTGCAGATTAATGCAAACCAGTAAAGCGGGTATGGCAGCTATGAGTAGTAATAGTAAACTTTCCATAAACATAATACTGCGGATGTTTCTCTTACTGCTTCCAACGGCTAAGCGTAATCCTATTTCCGATTGCCGCTGTTCAATACGAAACCAGAATGTTCCGATAACTGCAAGAAATATGTTAATCAAAAAGAAAACTGAAAATCCAATACGGTACTGAATACCGCTCGTTATTCCTCGATTCTTCAAATAATTATCCCTTACTGCTTCCAGCGGTTTGACATCGGCTAAAAAGAAATTGCCAATTTCAAGCTGACCTTTCATCTCTTGCTTAAACTTTTGAGCAAAATCTTTTTCAGAAAACCCGGATTTGGTTCGGAAATAGATTTCGAAATAACTCCAAATGTCCTGATCATTCATTTTATATGTTTCTGCTTTATTTACGGGAAATAGAATATAAGCCGCTGGTCGGGTATAGTCGTAGGGTTTCATTACTGTTGTTACCGCCAGAATCTTAATTTGAAGACTATCATCTTTATTCAAAAGAACTTTCCCTGTTGCTTGTGTATTGGGGAATAGCTTCTCTTCGACTGTTTGGGTAATTATTGCTTGTCTGTTTTTTTCATAAGAAGAAGCCGCAGATAAGTTGGCAAACGATTCAGCCAATTTCTGTGATGAACCTCCTTTTTCCGGTTTGACTCTGAATATTGTAAAATATTCGGGACTGACTTCCAGTATCTGACATTGCAAACGTAATGAATCCTTATTGTAACTGCTAGACATACTTGAAGGGCAATAGGGATAAGACCATTTGCCGTATCCTACCTCTTCAATGTCGGGATGCTGACGGATTCGATCTACTATCCGATAAAAGTTTTTACCCGGTTCTTCGCTTTCTTCACCGTAATTGATGTATTTGGGATTGTCCGGCTGGCGTACGGATAGTTTTACCAGGTAGGTGTTTTGAATCTCAAAACCGTTGGGCGTTGAGGCTGTTACTCCCAGTACTGTGAAGAAATCTACAATATACCACAGCAATACAAACACAAGAAAGAGTTCCAGAATAATCCATCCGTTGCCGCTACGTTGATTCCAGATTATTTTAATCAGATGCCTAATCATATATATACATTATTTATCGTTAATAGCTTCAACAATAGAAACACGAGTCGCTTTCCATACCGGGACAAAGGCCGAGAATAGGTTTAATATAATACAGACGGTAAAGGCGTAGGCAAATACCGGAGCGTTGATCAGCATTTCTGGAGCCAACGTTACATTTACACTCATATCAGTATAATAGGCAGGCCCTAACAGCAAGCCTTTTAATCCCAAAATCAATGTGTAGGAGATCAATAAGCCAAATATACCTCCAATAAAAGTAAGCAGCAGATTTTCGATAAGTACCTGGTTGATCAACGTACTCCGATTAGCGCCAAAAGCCTTGCGAACACCCAATTCGGAGATTCGTTTACGCATTCTGGAGGAGGTTAGCCCTGTTAAATTAACCGCCGGGACAAGAAGGAAAATTAATCCAATCAGCGAATACTTCCAAATAAGAACTTTAGGTTCTTCCCTATAATCCATATTTCGCAATACGGCCTCTTTTTGAGTATATGGAATGCCATCTCTGAACTCATACTGATATTCCTTTAATGAGACATTATAAAGTAACCGTTTCTGCTCCATTTCCTTGCGAATTATGGGAAAGTCGGCTGCCTTTCTGGCAAGGATATATACTTGTAATGATCCCACAATATTCTCGGCATTCGAACTCTCTGTCACAGACGACAAAGTTGTATACGGAATCCAGATATCGGCGTAGACAAGCGACATTACAGATGAAACGTCTTTTACAACACCGCTCACTCTATATTCGACCTCATTTACCAGCACAGGCATGCCCGCAACAGTTGTTTTACCAAAAATCTTCCGGGCCATTGTCTCTGTTAAAACCACTTTGCGCATACCACTTTGGAAATCTTCTTCCGGGTAGCCGTTTCCGTCAATAAACCTAAAATGGAACATTTTCCAGAAATTCGCATCCGTGCACATCACCATACTCTTATATTGATCTGTTCCTCCCGGAAGTTTGGCGTAGATATCTCCAAGCAGATAGTTTAAATTATCAGGATTTGTGCCAACAGCCACAAGTTCCGGAGTCTTAAGTGTATAAAAGCATTCCTTTACTGTTTTTGGGGATAGGTTTGAATTGAACATACCTTGTTCATTTTTGCTTATAGCTGCGGCACGGGGAACCAGCAACATTCTGTCGCGGTCGGCTTCCGGCGCCATATTGGCCGTGCGGATATGAAATACGATTGCAAGAACCATTACCATGGAAATAGCCAGTCCGGTGCCAATGATATATACTGCACTGAAAAAGCGGTTCTGCTTAAGCAAGGTCCAGGCCTGTTTCAAATATTGTTTATACATGCTTTTCTGATTTTACTGAACCTGGCGTCCGTCAAAGAAACGAATTGTCCGGCTGGTCTGCTGAGCCTGCATCTCATTGTGTGTGACCATGATGATGGTCCGACCATCTTCCTTATTTAACCTGTGCAGGATATCCATTACTTCGACACCCATTTTACTGTCAAGGTTACCTGTAGGTTCGTCCGCCAGAATAATCTCGGGATTTCCTACAATGGCACGGGCAATGGCAACACGCTGACACTGTCCTCCGGATAGCTGGGTAGGAAAATGACGCATACGGTGACTTAATCCCACTTTCTCTAAAACCGCTTCGGCTGCTTTTCTGCGTTCCGAAGAAGAGCCGTTGCGATACAGTAAAGGCAATTCCACATTATCAAGCACATTCAGCGAGTTGATCAGATGGAAACTCTGGAAAACAAAGCCAAGATTATGATTACGGAAAGCCGCCAGTTGTTTGTCTTTCATCTGTTCGGTGGCAATTCCGTTTATCTCAATTGAGCCCGATGAAGGGTTATCCAATAACCCGATAATATTAAGTAAGGTAGACTTTCCACATCCCGAAGGACCCATTATAGAAAGAAACTCACCCTTTTTTACTTCCAGATTTACATTCTCCAAAGCCTGTGTTTCGATCTCTTTTGTACGATACACTTTATTAATCCCATTTAATTTAATCATGACTATGTTATTTTATTATTTATACTTTATAATTTTCTATTCGTAATGCAAGGCTTCTGCCGGATCCATTTTTGCCGCTTTTCTTGCCGGAATCCATATTCCAATAGTAATCATGCCAGCCAATAAGAGCCAGGCGCTACCCATGGGTAGCAAGAAACGCCAAAATGAAAGAGGTAATCGGGCTGTATCCATAATATCGAAATAGGCCATATTCGCAGCAAAAAGAATTACAAAAGGAATTGTGAGCGAAAAAAGACAAATACCTTCCAGATTCATGTACTTATACAGCTTGAACTTGCTTGATCCGACAGCCATTCGAAGTCCAATTTCACTACGACGGTTTTCTGTCCACAGCCAGAATGTACCTACGATACCGAAAAACACATTTATCAGCATGAATGCCATTAGCGAAAATTTAATTTTCATGTTTCGCTCGCGGTAGCTTAGCAGTTGACTCCGTTGATCGCTTAACTTCTTTACCCCATATACATAGAGATTATTTACGGTTAATCTGTCGCCCATATCTTCCAGGAAATGGTTCATATCCTCTTCTGTTTTGGCATGTTTCATCCGTACGCAAAACTCTGATTGCTGGGCTCCGAAGTATCCAACGTATTCTTCCAGCAATTTTCCGGTTAATACCTGATAGAAACAAGGAGCACTTATCTCGTAATCTGATGGTCGTACGGGCTGGCAGACAGCAGCAACCTGATTTCCATCAATTTGTCCACGAAATGAAACCTTTTTGCCTTTCGCACTTTGATTGTGATAGAATTGTTTTTCAAGATCGGCAGAAAGAACAACCGCATTTTGAATACCCTCTAATTGAGGCGTTACAGCTTTACCTTCTTTATCTAATACCCGGAACACCTTAAAATATTCGGGTGTAACCCTCCGGACCTGAAAAGACTCTTCGTTCGCTTTTGTTGTATCTGCTTCTTCCGTTGGGACAATTGATGTCCACGAGTTTCCAAAGGAATAGGGACAGGAATAAAAAGTAGCGCAAACCTCTTCCACTTCCGGATTCTTCCGGATTTGCTCCATTAGTTTTAATAAAGAACCTGCTTCCGATAAATCGATGAGGGAATCCGGGACATATCCCGGAGCCTGATTGTTCATTTTAGCGAGCTTAAACTGATACGTATTCTCGATATTGTAACCTAGTGGCGAATAATAGGTTTTTGCGTCGACAAGGAGAGCATCCAGAATAGCCCAGAGAGCTCCGAACACAATCAGTAATTCAATATAAATCCATCCGTTACTACGCTTTTGCGACCATAACATTTTAACTATCTGTTTTATCATTGCTGTAAACTTTTCTATTGATTAACTACTCATTTCCTTTT
>JAGPJL010000089.1 GCA_018054455.1 Parabacteroides sp. | reverse complement strand
CTGATAACAGGCTGATCTTCCAGGTTAATTATAGTACCTTTAAGGCGTAAGACCAGAATCTTTGTAGTTTTTTTTATTTTTTTTGTAACCAAATATTTTTTACTGTTGTCATATAAGTAACAAGAATAATTAATTAAAATAAAAACGCTATGGAAGGCTTGTTAATACCTCTTTTGGCAATCATTTGTACGATTGGATTGCCTATTTTACTGGTTTCACTTATTGTATA
This sequence comes from Parabacteroides sp., assembly GCA_018054455.1. Taxonomy (GTDB): domain Bacteria; phylum Bacteroidota; class Bacteroidia; order Bacteroidales; family Tannerellaceae; genus Macellibacteroides. The sequence continues at coordinate 13,125 of JAGPJL010000089.1, read as the reverse complement.
TAAAAGCGTACAGACTAAACATCAGGAGAAGCTGGCTATGATTGAAAAAGGAATAGTCTTACAAGATCCTGAAAAACCGGTTAACCGATATACAGCTCTGCGAAATGGGTTGTTGTTAGTTGGATTGGCTGTAGGAGCCATGCTTGGATTGTTTATTAGTGAAACCTGGTTGCGTGATAGTTATGCAGGCGACTTTATGATTGCAATCATGACCATTCTATTTGGAGGAATTGCTTTTTTGAGCTACTTCTTCATTATCCGTTCTATGCAGAAAAAGGATAATACTCCGGAAGTATAATTTAAAAACAACGAATACAAATTGATGAGATTGCATGGACGAACAAAGGTGGATAGAAAGCATCCTGGCAGGAGATACGCAAAGTTTCTCTTGCCTCGTCACGAAGTATCAGCAAATGGCTTTCAGTATTGCTTTTCGTATTCTTGAGAATAGGGAAGAAGCGGAGGAAGTTGTGCAGGATGCTTATGTAAAGATGTACAGAGCTCTTCCTTCATTTCAGTTCGGGAGTAAATTTTCAACATGGTTTTACCGTATTGTTTACCATACATCTCTCTCGGCGCTGCGACAACAACGCTTGTTTTCGGGATACGATGAAGCTACTCCTGCCGACCTCACAGACGAAGACTTTGATTGTGCATCTGAAATACTTGAACGAAAGGACCGGAAGGAACTTATCGCTAAGGGATTGAAAAATATTCCTAAGGATGAAGCGCTACTGCTAACTCTATATTATCTTGAAGAGTGTTCAATTGATGAAATCCGCCAGGTAACAGATTTGTCGGTTTCAAATATAAAAGTAAAATTGTTTCGCGCACGTAAACATTTTTATGAATCTTTGCAGCTTATAACTAAACACGAAATAGTAAGCATCCTATGAATACAAATAAACAAAAAGCCGATCGGCTGACAAGGGACTTATTGAAAGATTGTTATGAAATTCCTCCAAAGGGAATGGACCTCAGGATTATGGAGCTAATTAAAAAAGAAGCACCAGTAATCCGTAAAAAAGATGTAAAAGAGTGCTCTTCTATAGGCGGAATTATTAGTTTGGGCGTAGGTTATGTGATTCTGGTGATTTCTCTTATAACTATATTGTTGATAAATAAAGACGACTTGGGATCCATGTATACGCAACTTAAAGATGCATTCCCCTATATTCTTTCGCTGGTAGCAATCGCTAGTTCTTTTATTTTTTATTTTTGTATGGACAAAGTACTTACTTTCTCAAGATAGGAAAGGTGACAAGGAAAAATAAAGAGAGACATCTTCACGATGCCTCTCTTTGCTGAACTAAATGATAAAAATAAAAGTTATGCAGGAAGGGTTGTTTTATTTAATGTCTCCGAAAGAATTAACTGAAATACTTTTTGGATTTACAATATCGTTTTTGGTCCAGTTGTAATTCAGGTCGTATGTCTTATCTCCATCGAACGTTTTAACTTTAACAGTAAATTCTACAGAATCTTTTCCGGCCTCAATCAGACTACTCAGATTGAAAGCAACCAAGCCTTCTTTGGCTACCATTGCCTGATCATCATACGCATTGTGTCTGAATTCAAGAATTTTAGGATCGGACGTTTGAGTCGTATCCCGAACCAGATTTATAAAGTGAGGTTTTGCCCCTCCGTAATTAAAGCCAAACTGAACATTCAGATAGCCACCGCCTACCCACATATTGATAATTTTAACCGGATTATTTCCAAAATCAGCATCATTTGTTGATGTTAGTGAGGCGATAGGTTTTGTTAGAATATTCTGAATACTGTTTACCTTGATATAGTGATCGTATCCCTGAACGGAATCGGAGAGGATCGTATAATTTACAAGCGCGCGCTGGTCATCCTTTGGACTATAACCGGGATAATTGGTTGCTGCCGGCCAAAGCTTTGTTCCATCATCCAATATCAAAGAATAATTATTGTCGGTCAGAGGCTCAACTGTAGCGATAGATATCCAGTAATTTCCTAAAGAATAATCATCATCGTCACTTAAGCATGAATTAAATACCAGCGTGGATAATATCAGCCCGGTAGCAATTGCGAATACTTTAAATGGTTTCATAAAACACCTTATTTTTTATTATTACTATATGATTTACATAAGAGAAGATGCGAACAAAATGAAAATGCTGCAGCGCATACCTGTAAAAGATGTTAAAGAATCCACTCCTTGTTGAGAACCTAAATAATTTGTACCTTTACAACGAAATAGAAAGGTATATATTTATGATGAACAATAGACCGCTGATCCTGATTACAAATGATGATGGCATTCAGGCAAAAGGAATTAATGAGTTGGCAGCTTGTTTACGTGATTTTGGTGATATAGTAGTATTTGCCCCGGACGGGCCACGTTCCGGAATGTCAAGCGCAATCACTTCTATCGCTCCCATTCATTATACACTTGTTAGTAAAGAAGAAGGTCTTACCCGGTATAGCTGTTCAGGAACACCTGTCGACTGTGTAAAGCTGGCAATGAATGAAGTGCTTGAAACGAAACCCGACTTGTTGGTTTCAGGAATCAATCATGGAACAAATATGGCAATTTGCGTACATTATTCAGGAACGATGGGAGCTGCCATTGAAGGATGCGTACTTGATATTCCTTCGATAGGCGTATCGCTTACCAATCAGAGTCCGGATGCCGATTTTACTGAAAGTTGCAGGCTTGCCCGTAAGTTGTCGCACCGGGTGCTCAAAGAGGGATTGCCAAAAGGAACATACCTAAATCTTAATGTGCCGGACGGGCAAAGTATTAAGGGTATGAAGGTTTGTAAACAGGCGGATGGACGATGGGTAAAAGAGTTTCTTCGCCTGAAGAATCCTTCAGGTAAAGAGGTGTATTGGTTAACGGGAGAATTTCAGAATCATCTTCCTGTTCATGATGATAGCGACACCCTTGCACTTGAGTCCGGATATGCATCTCTTGTGCCGTGTAAAATTGATGTTACGGATTACAGATACCTGACTCACATTAAGGAATGGGAAATTGACGAACAATGAAATATTATTTGATCGCAGGAGAAGCTTCCGGAGATTTGCATGCGTCTAATCTGATGGAGGGCCTAAAAGAGATGGATTCACAAGCGGAATTTCGTTTCTTTGGAGGAGATCTTATGGCTTCAAAAGGGGGTGTGCTTGTTAAACACTACCGTGATATGGCTTTTATGGGCTTTATACCGGTACTGCTAAACCTGCGAACGATCTTGGGAAACATGAAAACCTGCGAGGAAGACATTCGAAGTTATAAACCTGATGTGGTTATTCTTGTTGATTATCCCGGATTTAACCTTAAAATTGCCCGGTTTGTAAAGAGAGTGTTGAGAATTCCTGTATACTATTATATATCTCCCAAGATCTGGGCATGGAAACAATATCGTATCAAAGATTTTAGAAAGTATGTGGACCGGATGTATTGTATCCTGCCCTTTGAGCCAGCATTCTTTCAAAAGCTCAATTACAAGGTAACCTACGTGGGGAATCCTTCTGTAGATTCTGTCGCAAACAGATCATATGCAGATGAAACTTTCGATCAGTTTAAAGAAGTAAACGGATTAAGGAACAAGCCAATTGTTGCCATTCTTGCCGGAAGCAGAAAGCAGGAGATAAAAGATAACCTCCCTACAATGCTTGAGGCTGCTGCCGGATTTACCGACCATCAGTTTGTGATTGCCGGTGCTCCCGGAATTAATCCGGCTTATTACCAGCAATTTATTGGAAAGTATAAGGCTTCGATTGTATTTGATCAGACCTATAGGTTATTGCAACAAAGCAAAGCTGCATTGGTAACATCGGGTACGGCAACTCTCGAAACAGGGTTGTTTCGTGTTCCACAGGTTGTTTGTTATAAGACGCCTGCAAAAAAACTTGTTAAGTTTGTTTTTACTAACTTCTTTCATATAAAGTATATTTCTCTTGTTAACCTGATTGCCGGAAGAACAGTTGTGCAGGAACTTTTTGCCGATTCGTTCTCTTGTAATTCGATTCGTGAAGAATTGAACAGGCTTATCAGGAATGACGTTTACCGGAACAATATGCTCGCAGGTTACGATGAGGTAATCGAAATACTTGGTAAGCCGGGAGCCTCACGCCGTGCTGCAGGACTAATGATTGAGAGTCTTCGGAATAATAAAAAGCCCCAAAAAGAGTCTGAGTAGACCGGAGAAAAGGTTATTCGATATATTCTGTTTATATTTGCAAGTTATCAACAGTTCGGGCAACTTATCAACAAACCAGTGATTGTTTTGCTTTAACAGGATTTGAATTAGTGATTTATGTTTAGTTTTGCTATCGAATTAAACGTGTAAATATGGGAAAAATTATCGCTTTGGCAAATCAGAAGGGGGGAGTGGGAAAGACAACCACTACCATTAATCTGGCTGCATCCTTGGCTGCACTTGAAAAGAAGGTGTTGGTAGTAGATGCAGATCCTCAGGCAAACGCGTCATCCGGATTAGGGATTGATATCCGTAATGTTGAAGTATCCATCTACGAATGTATTGTGAATGGAGTGGATGCCCGCGGAGCTATTTCGAATACGCAAGTTGAAGGATTGGATATTATTCCATCACATATAGATTTGGTAGGCGCAGAGATAGAAATGCTAAATCTTGATCAGCGTGAAAAGATATTGAAGCAGGTATTGATCCCCCTGAAAGAATTGTATGATTTCATTCTGATCGACTGTTCTCCTTCGTTGGGATTGATTACGGTTAATGCGCTTACAGCCGCAGATTCTGTTATTATACCCGTGCAATGTGAATATTTTGCGCTGGAAGGAATCAGCAAACTGCTGAATACCATTAAAATCATTAAGTCGAAGTTGAACCCTTCACTTGAAATAGAAGGCTTTTTGCTGACTATGTATGATTCGCGCCTTCGTCTTGCCAATCAGATTTATGAAGAAGTAAAGCGCCATTTCCGTGAACTGGTATTTACAACTGTGATTCAAAGGAATATTAAATTAAGCGAAGCCCCCAGTTATGGTATTCCGGCGTTATTGTACGACGCGGAATCGAGGGGTGCAATTAACCACATGCAGTTGGCAAGTGAATTAATAGAGAAAAATAAATAATAGAAGATAGAAAGTATATATGGCAGCAATAAAGAGATCGGCGTTGGGTCGCGGACTGGATGCATTAATAACCATGGAAGACGTAAAAACAGGAGGTTCATCGTCTATCAGTGAAATCGCTTTGTCGAAAATCCAACCCAATCCAGACCAGCCACGTTCAATGTTTGAAGAAGAAACATTGGAAGAGTTAGCTACGTCTATACGCTCACTGGGAGTTATTCAACCCATTACCCTGAAAGAAATGGGTCCCGACAGATATATGATTATTTCGGGAGAGCGCCGATACAGGGCTTCCCTGAAGGCGGGTCTCGAAGAGATTCCGGCATATATCAAAACGGCGGCCGACGAAAACGTGGTGGAAATGGCTCTGATCGAGAATATACAACGCGAGGATCTAAATTCTATTGAAATTGCTCTGGCATACCAGAAGCTGATCGACAACTACGCGCTTACTCAGGAAAAGCTTAGCGAACGTGTCGGGAAAAAACGGGCAACTATAGCCAACTATTTGCGGTTACTAAAACTTCCTGCCGAAATACAGGTTGGATTGAAAGATAAAAAAATTGATATGGGACACGCCAGAGCATTAATCTCTGTGCAAGATCCCGAGGTTCAGCTTGCTTTGTACGAGCAAATTCTTCAGGATGGCCTTTCGGTTCGTCAGGTAGAAGAATTGGTACGTCATGCTGCCGATGTTACTTCTCCTGAAACACAGGAGACCGAAAAACCCAGGAAAAAGTTACTCCCGGAAGAATATAAGATGTTGAAAGAACATCTTTCCAGATTCTTTCATACCAAAGTGGACCTATCCTGCAACGACAAAGGAAAAGGTAAAATCACCATTCCTTTTGCTTCGGAAGATGAGTTGGAAAAGCTTATTATGCTTTTAGATAAGTTGAAACGATAAGGCGAGCTTATGATTCAATATGTATTACATTACTTTATATTAGGTAGTTTGCTTCTGGCGATTTTATTTCCTCAGAACTCTTTTGCACAGACGCTGAATAAGGATTCGCTGACGACGCAGACAGCAGTGCCCGATTCGACTGTCGCCGCCGTAATGGCTGCAGCCGATTCTTTGCCGGTTCCGGGAATGGAGCTCCCGGCTTTTAAACCTAATCCTACGAAGGCCGTAATTTATTCGGCTATTTTCCCTGGATTAGGACAGATTTATAACCGTAAATACTGGAAACTGCCTTTGGTTTACGGAGCCTTTATGGGATGCGCGTACGCAATTTCTTGGAATAACCGGAATTACAGCGACTATTCTCAGGCCTATATGGATATTATGAGTGAAGATCCGGAAACGAACAATAGCTGGATAAACTTTTTACCAGCTAATGCCGATCCTGAGCAGTATATTGAGGATACGAATTTTAAGGAATCGTTAAAGAGCCGGAAAGATTATTTCCGCCGTTACCGCGATTTAAGTATAATCATTACTGTTGGCGTCTATTTCATTACGATGATTGATGCCTATGTAGACGCCCAGTTGTTTGATTTTGATATCTCCCCGGATTTATCATTAAGGGTTGAACCTACGATGACACAGCCAACAAGTTATAGTTCAAGAACCTATGGTTTGAACTGCAGCATAAAATTTTAAATTGTATGAGAAAATATCTACTTGCACTGTCTGGTATATGCCTGACCCTTTCTCTGGCTTTTGCCCAGAAAGAGAATCATCTGTACGAAAACTTGCCGGCAGATTCTCTTACAACGGATGTTGGTATGATTCCGGAAAGCCTGGATGCCAATGTAGACAGTTTGCTTAATTCATGGCATGTTCAGTATTTTACTAAAAGCGAAGATTTTTGTGAAGACGCTGAGTCTAATGTTTTTTTTCCGGACTCTGTTTATTTAGATCGCCTTCAGCGATTGCCGCGAATGATTCCTATGGTTTATAATCCAATTGTACGTAATTGCATCGAGTTATATGCAGGCCGTAAAAGAGGATTGGTGAGGTATATGTTGGGAATGGCCGATTTCTACTTTCCCTTGATAGAGCAAAAGCTTGATGCCTATGGATTGCCTTTGGAACTAAAGTATCTTGCAGTCGTTGAATCGGCATTAAATCCTGTTGCTTTGTCCCGTGTAGGAGCCTGTGGTCTTTGGCAGTTTATGCTTCCTACGGGTAAAAGTTATGGCCTGGAGATAAACAGTTTGTTGGATGAACGTCGTGATCCTGTAAAGGCAACGGATGCTGCATGCCGTTACTTTAAAGATATGTATGCCATTTACGGAGACTGGAATCTTGTGATTGCTTCATATAATTGTGGCCCGGGTAACGTAAATAAAGCCATTCGCCGTTCGGGGGGCAAGCGGGATTTCTGGGAAATATTTCCTTATCTGCCTAAGGAAACACGCTCGTATGTGCCTTTGTTTATTGCCGCAAATTACATTATGAACTATTTCTGCGATCATAATCTATGTCCGGTTCAAACCACACTTCCTCTTGCCACTGATACAGTGATGGTCAATAAAATGATTCACCTGCAACAGGTCTCTGATGTGCTTCACGTTGATCTTCAGCAGCTAAGAGCTCTAAATCCTCAATATAAACGAGATATTATACCCGGCAATTCAGCGCCTGCCGTATTGAAACTTTCTGCTTCCGATTCATATGCATTCGTAGATATGGAAGACTCAATCAGTAAGTACCGTGCCGAAGAATTTCTTGCCAATCTTATCCCTGATGCGGTAAATGGCGAAACTGAAACTTCAGATACCCGCGAGAGGGTAACTCATGTGGTTAAAAGAGGGGAGAATCTTTATACCATTTCAAATCGCTATGGCGTTTCTGCCAAGGATGTACGTAAATGGAATAAATTAAAATCATCGAAACTTGCCAAAGGAAAACGTCTCATTTTGTTTATAGACAATGGAGGTGTGAGATTGGCGGATAAGCCAGCTGATACTGGAAGCAAAACCAAAATGAACCCGGATAAGAGTGATCCTGTCGTAAAAGACAGTAAAAAGAAAGACGCTGGAAATAATTTCGTTTCTTATAAAGTTAAGTCAGGCGACTCACTCTATACAATCTCAAAAAAGTATCCGGGTGTAACTGCTCGTGTTATTCAGCAAACAAATGGTTTGGCTAATTCGGATATACGACCTGGTCAGGTGTTGAAAATCCCGGTAGTCTAAACTATTTTCAGCTTCATTTACGCCTTTTTGACAAATATTTGTATATTTGTACCAATGGTATATTAATCAGGAGGTGGTGAGTATGAACGATACAAACGAAATATTATCTGCAGATGAGCAGGTGATTCAGGAAGAATTTTCAAACTTGCTGAATGATTATTTGAATTCTAATCACAGGAGGAAAGTTGAGCGAATTACAAAGGCTTTTAACTTTGCCAATCAGGCACATAGTGGCGTAAAGAGACGTTCGGGTGAGCCTTATATTCTTCATCCTCTTGCTGTTGCCCGTGTAGTTTGCCGGGAAATGGGTTTAGGATCTACCTCCATTAGTGCTGCCCTGCTCCATGATGTAGTCGAGGATACTGAATATACAGTGGACGATATCCGTGATATGTTCGGCGAAAAGATAGCTCAGATTGTGGACGGACTTACCAAAATATCAGGAGGTATATTTGGAGAACAAGCATCGGCTCAGGCAGAAAACTTCCGCAAGTTATTGCTCACTATGAGTGATGATATCCGGGTTATACTTATAAAAATAGCCGACCGCCTTCACAATATGCGAACTTTAGGTTCCATGCTGCCAGCCAAACAATTTAAAATTGCCGGCGAAACGCTTTACCTTTATGCTCCTTTGGCGCATCGCCTTGGGTTATTCTCAATCAAAACAGAATTAGAAGACCTTAGTTTCAAATACGAACATCCCCAGGAATACGATTTTATAAAAGCCAAGCTTAAAGCAACGGAAGAATCCCGCAAAGCACTGTATGAACACTTCGCGGTTCCGGTAAATAGTAAGCTAAGTACGATGGGGCTTACCTATGAAATGCGCGACCGGGTTAAATCGGTTTATTCCATATGGTGTAAGATGGAATCTAAAGGGGTAACCTTCGAAGATATTTACGACATATTTGCTGTCCGTATAATTTTTGATCCAATTCCAGGGATAGACGAGAAAAATCAATGCTGGGATATTTATTCTGCCATAACTGATGTTTACCGGATCCGCCCGGATCGCATCCGCGATTGGGTAAGCCGTCCCAAGGCCAATGGTTACCAGGCGCTTCACCTTACTGTTATGGGACCTGATGGTCAATGGGTGGAGATTCAGATTCGAAGCCGCCGAATGGACGACATTGCAGAAAAAGGTTTTGCTGCACACTGGAAATACAAAGAAAACAATGTGGAGGAAGATACCGAACTTGATAAGTGGCTGCAAACCATTACAGAAATATTGGAAAGTCCGGATCCGAACGCTTTAGATTTTCTGGATACTATCAAACTGAACCTTTTTTCATCCGAAATATTTGTATTTACACCTAAGGGAGATATAAAAACATTACCTCAGGGAGCTACCGCTTTAGATTTTGCTTACGCGTTACATAGCAATATAGGATTTCATTGTATCGGAGCCAAAGTAAATCACAGATTAGTTCCTCTTAGTCATTCTCTTTCAAGCGGAGACCAGGTGGAGGTACTTACATCCCGTTCGCAGGAGCCGCATCCGGAGTGGCTCAATTTTGTAACAACGGCCCGTGCCCGTGCAAAGATTGATGCGGTGCTGAAACGTTCGCGAAAAGACTTGTCAAAGGCTGGAGAAATCAAAGTAACCAATTTGTTGAAGCGATCAGAAGTGGAACCCACCATGACTAATCTTGAAAAGTTGTCGGTTTACTTCGGCTTTGCAAAACGGGATGAATTCTTTTACGCCATTGAAAAGGGAGACGTTGTATTGCCCGATAATGTAAAGAAGCTTCTCAAGGAGAAAACCGATAATGTTCTTTTTAAATATGTAAAACAGGCGCTCGGAGTTGCTCCGAGATCAAATAAGCCTCAGGAACTTCCTATTCCGGATGATTCCAAAAAGCCCAAATATGATAAAACAAAACCTTATGTATTACGAGAGGAAGCATTTGAAAGAAATTATGTAATTGCCGATTGTTGTAAACCGATTCCCGGTGACGATGCTTTTGGATTCATTAACGATGACGGGAATGTGGTAGTACATAAACGCTCGTGTCCTATAGCTGTAAGATTGAAAAGTAGTTTTGGCGAACGGATTTTGTCTACAGAGTGGAGTAGTCATAAAAGTGCCTCGTTCGAGGCAACGCTCGAAGTAAAAGGCATTGACTCCCTTGGTGTGCTCAATGTGATTACGAAAACGATTTCAGAACAATTCTCCGTAAACATTCAGCGGTTGGTGATTGAAGCCAAAGATGGTGTTTTTGAAGGAAAAATCAAGATGAAAGTACACGATGTGGAGGATATTCAAAAAATGTGCGTTACCCTTTCCAAAATTAAAAATATAAAATCAGTAGGTCGGGTGGCCGACTAAGCTTTAAACACAAAACAGCCCCGTTATTTACTAGTAAAATAGCGGGGCTGTTTTGTGTTTTATGAAAAAATCAACGAATCCTTCCTTAAAAAGGCAAATCGTCAATAGGATTTACAGGTCCGAAATCAGGTGCTGTAGGAACAGCTCCGGTTGCAAAATTATCCGGGGTTAGGCCGGCAGCCGAAGTCCCTTGATTTGATTCAACCCGGTCTACCTTCCACGCGTTGATATTGGTATACCATTTGCCGTTAAATTCACGACTTTCAATATCAAAAGAAACTGTTAATTCTTCTCCTGACTGAATGGCAAATTGATCAACTTTTTCTCCCCATAAATTAAAACAAACCTTTTTAGGGTATTGATCATGAGTTTCCAATATGTAATCTTGCTTTTTCCACTCATTCCCACTCTTGCTGGTTCCTCCTTGCATGGGTAGAATCGCAATTATTTTACCTGATATTTCCATGTTTCTTTCTTTTTATAAATAGGATGCGAATGTACAATTTTTCGCTATTCTGTGCTAATTTATCGAACCCAAATTGCCTGATATTATTACTCTCCGGGTTGTAATGCGTCGAATGCAGCCTTCAGATCCAGCAACTCTTCTTTAATTTGCTTCAGCCTGGTTACAATTTCTTCCTGTTGAATAACTGTTTCTTTGTTGTCTTTCAGCTTTTGCTTTGCACCGGCAAGAGTAAGACCTCTTTCTTTTACAAGATGATAAACAAGGCGAACCGCATCGATATCTTCTTTTTTGTAAAAGCGGGTTCCTTTTTCCGTTTTTCGCGGGCTGATAATATCGAATTCTTTTTCCCAAAAGCGAAGCGTAGACTCATTAACTCCGAATATCTGAGCCACCTCACTTATGGAAGAATAAATCTTAACATCCTTGTCTTTCTTGAGTCCCATTGTGCTTGTTTTAAATTTAATCCATTACCTGACCATGATTTTCTGCAATCTGAATCATCCGGTCGTACTCTTCTGGCGTCAGATCCATGAAGTAGTATTTTGATGGATTGTCATATTTCCCGCGCACCATAACCTCATAGTGAAGGTGAGGTCCAGTCGATTTTCCTGTATTACCCACGGTGCCGATAATTTCTCCCCTGGTTACCTTTTGTCCTACACGAGCCTTAAATTTATCCATGTGCCCATAGAGTGTCTGGTATCCGAAGCCGTGCTTAATCACCAAGCAATTCCCATATCCCTGTTTCCATGAAGCAAAGGTTACGACCCCATTCCCTGTTGCATAGATTTCGGTGCCTTGTCTGGCAGAGAAGTCCATTCCCGAGTGAAAACGGGGGGTACGGTAAATTGGGTCAATTCGCATCCCGTAACCAGAAGCCGTTTGTCTGAGATCTTTATTTGAGATTGGCTGAATGGCCGGAATACATTTAAGTCGTTCCTCCTGATTCTTTCCTAAATTGATAAGCTCTTCCAGCGAATTAGACTGAATATACAGCTGTTTGCTGAGCATATCCATCTTTTGAGTTGTAGATACAACGAGCTCCGGATTCGAAAGAGTCAGCAGGTGTTCATATCGGTTACTTCCTCCAAAACCTGCTTTTCTCACAGATTCCGGAATAGATTCTGTCTGAAAAATAGCCCGGTATAAATTTTCGTCCCTTAGCTGAACATCGTTTAAAACATCCAGGGCTTCGTTTAATCGAAGAGAGAGAATTTCATACTGTGTTTGAAGTAATTTATTCTCTTTTTGCATTAGCGACTCTCTTGGAGACTCTACAGCGTAAATCATAATGAAAAAAGTCGCGATGCCAATGGCAATCCCAATACTAAGATGCCGTAATAAAATTACGAAACGATCCCTTGCCGAAGGATAAACCCGTTCGTAATTAAGTGTGTTAGGATTATATAAATAGTATGTTTTCCGGCTTTTGAATAGTTTCATTGAATATTTATTGCGTGAACTAAGTGCAAAAATAAGAATTTATGGTACTTTTGCAAATTGTTTTTCAGAATATTAACGACAACTTGAATATAGATTATTGAATATGTTGACAGCTAAAGAAATCCGCGAATCATTTAAAACGTTCTTTGCGACAAAGCAACACCAGATTGTGCCTTCTGCCCCCATGGTTATAAAGGGAGATCCCACATTGATGTTCACCAATGCAGGGATGAATCAGTTTAAAGATATTATATTGGGAAATGTACCCATAAAGTATCCCCGTGTCGCGGATTCTCAGAAATGTCTTCGTGTGAGCGGCAAGCACAATGACCTTGAAGAAGTAGGTCATGATACGTACCATCATACCATGTTCGAAATGTTGGGCAACTGGTCGTTTGGCGATTATTTCAAGAAAGAAGCCATTAACTGGGCCTGGGAATATTTGGTCGAAGTTTTAAAGCTAGATCCCAATCGTTTATATGCAACTGTATTTGAAGGTAGCCCTGCAGAAGGACTGGAGCGCGATAACGAAGCTGCTGGTTATTGGGAGCAGTACTTACCGAAAGATCGTATCATTAATGGAAACAAACATGATAATTTCTGGGAAATGGGCGATACAGGTCCTTGTGGTCCCTGTTCTGA
>JAGPJL010000088.1 GCA_018054455.1 Parabacteroides sp. | reverse complement strand
GCACTTGGATGAGCACCAATTGGATTGAAATAGCGAAGAATAATACTTTTGAAAGGTACACCGGCATAGATGGTGTCTTTGATAATCTCTTCGTTTATCTGTTTTGTATTTCCGTATGGAGACATAGCTGGTTTTACAGGGGCATCTTCTGTTACAGGAAGAATGTCTGGCTGACCATATACGGTACAAGAAGAAGAAAATACGATTCCTTCGATACCAAATTCAGGCATTAGCTCTAACAGATTGATCAAAGTCACGAGATTGTTCCGGTAGTATTTCAATGGTTGTTGTACAGATTCGCCCACCGCTTTGCTGGCCGCAAAGTGAATAATACCTTTAATACCTGCATTTTCTGACAATACCTTCGTCAATCCGGCTTTATCGTTGCAGTCAACTTCATAAAAAGAAGGGCGGATACCCGAAATCTTTTCAATACCATCTACAACATCAGCATTCGAATTTGATAGATTGTCAACAATCACTACCTCATATCCGGCACTCTGCAACTCGACTACTGTGTGCGAGCCGATATAACCTGTGCCTCCGGTTACCAAAATTTTTGTCTTCATTTTCTTTTTAATTAAATTCTATTGTTTTAGCTTTGACGTTATACAACCCCCGAAAAACCCATAAATGCCATAGCAAGCAAGCCTGCTGTAATCAAAGCGATTGGGGTTCCTTTTAAAGCGTCAGGTACCCGTGTAAGGGCTAACTGTTCGCGAATGGTTGCAAAGATAATCAAGGCCATCGAATATCCAATGGCTGTCGAGATTGCAAATACAATAGATTGCATTAAGTTATAATCTTTCTGAATAACAAGAATGGCTACACCAAGTATAACACAGTTTGTAGTGATAAGCGGAAGAAATACGCCAAGTGCCTGATACAAAGGAGGTGAAACCTTCTTAATAATGATTTCGACCATTTGAACCAGGGCAGCAATAATCAGAATAAAGCTGATAGTTTGCAAGTAACCGAGTCCGAAGGCATCCAATACGTACTTTTGCACCAGATAAGTCACGATTGTGGCGATGGTAAGCACAAATGTAACTGCTGCACCCATACCTGCTGCCGTATCTACTTTTTTCGATACACCAAGAAAAGGACAAATTCCTAAGAACTGAGCCAGTACAATGTTGTTAACAAAGACGGCTGTGATAAAAATTAAAATATATTCCATAGTCTTTTTCTTTTAATGATCAGACTTTACGTAACTTATTAACTACTGCAATCAGATATCCCAATACAATAAAGGCTCCCGGAGCCAGTACAAAGATGAGTGACCCAAATTCTTCCGGCATGAATGAAAAGCCGAAGAATTTTCCTGTACCAAACATTTCTCTTATAGTACCCAGAATTGTTAATGCAAATGTAAAGCCAAGCCCCATTCCAAGTCCGTCGAATGCCGAAGCAACGATTCCGTTTTTAGCAGCGTAAGCTTCTGCACGTCCCAATACAATACAGTTTACTACAATCAATGGGATAAATAATCCTAAACTCGCATATAAAGCGGGCACGAATGCTTCCATGCACATTTGAACCACGGTAACAAATGCCGCAATAACTACGATATATCCTGGTATACGTACCTGATCGGGGATAAGATTCTTTAGTGCCGATATGGCAATGTTTGAACAAATCAGTACAAAAGAAGTGGCAAGTCCCATTGCCAATCCATTCATAGCCGACGAGGTAGTTCCTAAAGTAGGACACATACCCAGTAAAAGTACAAGCGTGGGATTCTCTTTTATTATGCCGTTCGTAAGAACTTTCATATTACTCATGATTTCCTCCTTCCTTTTCTGTTTCAGTTTGTGAAATTTCTTCTTGATTTGCAGAATCGGTTGTGGCACCAGATGTTCCATCCCATTCTTTTGTTCCTGCATAGGCACTATAGGCCCGGTTTACTGCATCCAGAAAAGCACGGCTCGAAATAGTGGCAGCCGTAATGGCATCCACATCTCCTCCATCTTTACTAACCTGCAGGTTCCCGTCCGATAAAGAACGGCCAAGTACGCTTTGTTTATTTTTGTTCATTCGGAACCACTCCTGCATTTTAGCTCCAAGTCCGGGAGTTTCGGCATGTTGCAGCACCGAGTAATTAAATAATTTACCATCGGCATCGAAGCCAACAATTACTTTGATCTCGCCCGAAAAACCCTTTTGCGTATTGCTTTCAACGGCAACACCAATAAGCTTCCCGTCTTTTTTTGCTGGGTAAATCAATAGAGAGTCCCCTTCGGCTGTAGCCGCTTTGTAAGATTCTTTTGTAGGATTGTTATCGAATGGAGGAGTAACCTCTTTGATCGCGGTTTCGAGAGCTGCGGCTTTTGCTGCAGCAATTGGCGCGGTTGTATAGTCGTTTACTCCCGCAAGGATAGCTCCGGCACCACCACATATAATGGTAAGCGACAGCAACATATTTGGTAATGTAGATTTTAATTTAGCCATGCTTATTTCCCTCCGAAATGTTTAGGTTTAATATAGGTGTTAATCAGCGGAGTAAGCGCGTTCATAATAAGAATCGCGAACGACATCCCTTCGGGATAAGCACCAAATAAGCGAATTATAGTAGTAATTAATCCAATACCTACTCCGTAAACCAGCATCCCGTTGGTGCTCATCGGCGAAGTAACATAGTCGGTCGCCATAAAAATAGCACCAAGCAGCAGACCACCCGAAAGAATATGAATCAGCGGGTTTGCATAGGAAATAGGATCAACTAAGTACATTATGCCTGTAAAAATAGCAACTGTTCCGATAATTGAAACCGGAATGTGCCAGGTAATAATTTTGCGGATAAGCATAAATGCCAATCCTAAAAGAAGGGCAATCGCTCCAACTTCCCCTAAACTACCCCCCATGTTACCCAGAAGCATATCTGAATAGGTTGGAAGCTCTCCGGCATGTTGTTTAAGAGCCGATAAAACCGTAGCTCCGGTTTCGGCATCTGTGTAACTCATGGGAAGATTACCCGGAACAGGCCAGGTGGTCATTTGCGCCGGGAACGAGATTAGAAGGAATACACGTCCGACTAATGCAGGGTTGAAAATGTTATTTCCCAATCCCCCAAACGACATTTTACCAATGCCGATAGCAGCAAGAGCTCCGATAACAATAATCCAGGCCGGAAGATTGGACGGAAGGTTGAAGGCTAACAGCAATCCGGTAAGAATGGCCGATCCGTCGCAGATGGTTGGTTGCTTCTTATACAGAAATTTTTGGATAAGATATTCAAACAAAACACAAGCAATAACAGCTGTTGCTGTAACCACCAGTGCGCCAAGTCCGAAGAAATAAAGGGATGCCAGAAACGCCGGAACCAGGGCGATCAGTACACCGTACATATTTTTACTTATCGAATCGCCGCCGTGAATATGTGGCGATGGAGATACAATGAATTTATTTTCCATGATAACGCTTAATTATTGCTTTCTTGCTCTTACAATTCCCATCACTTTGGCTTTACCCAGACGAATATGATCCAGTAACGGACGATTAGCCGGACACGTATAGCTGCAGGAACCGCACTCAATACAATCGGTTATAAAATTCTTTTCGGCAAGTCCCCATTCGCTAAACTCAGTCGCATTCATAAGCAGACTTGGATTTAGTCCCATTGGGCATGCTTTTACACATTTCGCACAACGGATACAGTCGTACACAGGCTTGCGAACAGACTCTTCTTTCGACAGAATCAATATACCCGAACTTCCTTTTGTAACCGGAACTTCTGCATTGATAAGAGCTTTACCCATCATAGGGCCGCCACCAATAATTTTACCTGTATTTTCGGGAATTCCTCCTGCAGCTTCAATAAGCGTACTGATCGGCGTTCCGATACGTACCTTGAAATTTGAGGGAGTGGATACCCCTTTACCTGTAACGGTTACAATGCGTTCGATAAGAGGTTTGTTTTTCTGTACAGCTTCGTACACAGCAAATGCGGTACCTACATTTTGTACAATCGCTCCCACGGAAATGGGAAGCGCACCACTCTTTACTTGTTTACTTATAATCGCATCAATTAATTGCTTTTCTCCACCCTGTGGATACTGAACTTTAAGAGGTTCTATCTCAATCCCTTTAAATTCTGTTGCCAGCTTCTTAAAATGATTGATGGCATCGGGTTTATTGTTCTCGATTCCTATAATAGCCTTCGAAACATTTGTTGCTTTCATCAGCAGACTTACGCCCGACAGAATTTCTAACCCCTTTTCCAACATAAGCGAATGGTCGGAAGTTAGATACGGCTCGCATTCCACTCCGTTTATGATAAGTACTTCTGCTTTAGTTCCCGGAGGAGGTAAAAGCTTTACCTGTGTAGGGAATGTAGCACCGCCTAATCCTACAATACCTGCGGCCGCAATCTTATCAACAATTTCTTTCGAAGATAAATTGCAGTCACGTATAATAGTTTCGGTTCGGTCAATGGTTTCTTCCCATTCATCACCTTCAACGTCAATGTAAACGGCCGGTTTTCTGTATCCGCTGGAATCCAGTGCATTGTCAATTTTATTAACCTTGCCTGAAACGGACGAATGTATGTTGGCGGAAACAAAACCACCTGCTTTAGCAATAAGTGTTCCAACTTTTACCAGGTCTCCTTTTTTTACCAACGCCTGAGCAGGTGCTCCGATGTGTTGGCCCAGGGGTATGATAACCTGTTTGGGGATATCAAGAGCAGTTATGTGTTTTCCGGCAGACAATTTATTTTCGGGTGGATGTATTCCTCCGATACGAAATGTCTTAAGCATATAATTAGATTTTATGAATTATTTTATTCGGTTACTTCTACTTCTACTTTTTTCTCTTTCTTTGGAGGGAAGTTTAGTTCATGGATGGCATTTGTTGGGCAAACATCAACACATTTACGACATAGCCGGCACTTGTTATAATCGATGTAGGCCAGATTGTTTTCGATTTTTATGGCATCGAAGGCACATTCTTTAAAACAAAGCGAACAGCCGATACACGCGTTTGAACATGCTTTTTTAGCAACTACGCCTTTGTCTTTATTCATACAACTTACAAAAATCCGACGGGATTTGGGTCCTTTTTTACGAAGCTCGATCAGATTTTTCGGACAAGCCTTTACACAAGCGCCGCAGGATGTACATTTGTCTTCAATTACTTCAGCAATTCCGGTTACCGGATTGATAAAGATTGCATCGAAATTACATACATCTACACAGTCGCCAAAACCCAAACAGCCAAATGAACAGCCTGTTTCGCCTCCATAAAGACTGGACGCTACAGCGCAACTTTTTACTCCATCGTACTGGTTGATTTTTGGACGGGCTTCGCAGGTACCATTACAGCGTACTACGGCCAGCATCGCATCGGCGGAAGTTGCTTCTTTACCTAAAATACCGGCAACTTTTCCCATCACATCCACTCCACCTACCGGACAAAATAGTCCTTCTAATGTATCAGCACCAACGCAGGCAGTAGCAAATCCGCTACATCCCGGGTATCCGCAGCCACCACAGTTTGCAGCAGGCAGAACTTCCTGCACCTGAGCTATGCGCGGATCTTCGTAAACTTCAAATTTTTTGGAAGCAGCATATAAAATGATGGCTCCAACAGCCCCAATTACTCCTAGCGAAATAACAGCAATCAAAATCATGGTATATATTAATTAAGTTTTCTTTAAGGTAAAAACAAATTTCTTTTTTAGCTTATTGCGGCACATATACAAAATGCCATAGTAAGGTACTACAGCAAATAAACCAAGTAGAGCACTTTCTGTTTCTGCTAGTTGTAGATTTGTCCCTAAAGCAATAGTCAGAACAATAATGATAAGAGGAATAACAAATGCAAAAAGTACAGCCTGTAATCCAAGAGAGCTTTCTCCGCAAACAATTACGGTATCATTTACATTAAATTTACCGGAATAATCGGTCACTTCAATGATTTTCTCTTTACTATCCGAGGCTGTACACATAGACTTGGCGTGGCAACCGGAACAAGCCGATTGCTGAACAATCTTTACTGATATAAGATTGCCATCTATCTTTTCGATAATCCCCATGTGATCTATACTTTCGCTCATATTTGTAAACTCGACATTACAATTCGCGGCAAAAGTAAGGAATATTTGGGAACTGCATCATGATTAACAAAGTTTATATGGTGTTTTTTTAAAATTTACTTACCATTTGTAATTAAAACCGAAGCTTAAAAGCTCATTCATTTGGAAATAGCTGTCAATGTTCTCTTTTTTACTCACTCCGTCGTCAAAACGTAAGTGAAGATAAATTCTGGTAGAGAAAAATCTGCTGATAGCAAGCGTTAGTGTGTTTTCAAATTCGCCTACTACCTGGTCGTAACTGGTAAAGTAATAAAACCTTGATTGCCAGTTAACATTCCTGGATATATTGTATGCTAAATCGGTACGAACGGTCGAACCGAACTTGCTCAGACTATGCTTGTTATCTCTGAATCCGTGGCGAGCCAGATCAATATCATCTTTTATGCTA
Source organism: Parabacteroides sp. (assembly GCA_018054455.1). Lineage (GTDB taxonomy): Bacteria > Bacteroidota > Bacteroidia > Bacteroidales > Tannerellaceae > Macellibacteroides. The sequence goes on along the minus strand of JAGPJL010000088.1, from coordinate 6,884 downwards.
TATAAATAGGTAAAAGAAGCAGGAGCCAGGTTGACTGTAAGTTTTAGGTTTTTATGCTTGTCCTTAAATGACTTACTAAGCTCGTATTTCATACCGACCCCAACGTTAACAGAAAACGGAGATAGAAATGCGGCTAATTGTTTTGTTGAGTTTTCCGAGTAATTAGTGAATAACTGCGTTTTGAATTCGGCGTCGAACGTATAAAACCATTTATTAAAGGCCTTATAACCTAAGTTACTGTGAAGCCGTAACACATCGTCTCCAATTTTGTAATCATGGATTGTATCTTTTGGTGCATTATAAAAACTTAATTTCATTTCCACCTCATTTGCAAACTGCACTTTATCCTTGTTGTAGTCGTATTTCAGGTAATTCCTTGTAAATACATTCAGGTTACTGCTCCCTCCTTTATGCCAGTTGGCCGACACATGGTTTTGCGAGAACTGTATGGCACTCTCAAAATTAGATTTCCAGTATCTTCTTTCGGGTATGAATCTTCCCGGCCCGCTAACATCATTGAAGTTGGCATCATTGGAAACAGACAATAGATTTTCCGTTGGATCCTTTTGTATCTCTTTGGGTCTGATTACGTCTTTAGGCAGATCATTTATTGTGTAACGAAAATCTTCGGGATTATTCTTTTCAATATATAGGATTGCCATTTCTTCAATCCCCTTTAGTCTCAATTCATCTTTGAAAATTGAATCTGATTTATAATACTGACTGTATGGATCTTTTGTTTTCAGTACATTGAAATTATAAAAAGAGAGATTTTCAGGAAGAATATTCCCTTTAAACAACGGTGTCATGAAAATTGGATTTACAATTACCGTGTCTTTGAAAGTTGCATTCTCATTAATCAGCATGGAGGCATCTCTTGCATACCGCGCCCAATAAAGAGCCTTTTCGGATAGTCCGATGCTATCTTTCTTTATGAATCTCTTCAAAGACTCTCCCGGCTGAACCGGAGCCGAATACGAGCTGTTTTGCTTTTCAAACTGCGAGCGTAAATCTGAAATTTTGTTTAGATCAGACTGAGGAGTCTCTGTGTTTATTGTGTCTTGATCCAAAACCTGAATTGAATCTGTGGTACTCGTGTCTGGTAAACTCGTAATATCCTGAGAAGTTGCGTTAACGCTTATCAGTAAAAGCATGAATACTAATACCATTGTACATCTTTTCATCATCATAATATCTTTACATTTATTTGATAAACAGGAGGCGAATTTATAAAAAAAGAATGAAACAAGCTACATTTTTACATCCTATAACACCCTCATTGTTTTTTCTTTTAATTATAGTTGATTGGTAAACAGATTGTTGTTGTGTATTAATTATAGGTTATTCAATGTTAAATGTTATCTTGTTAACAATCCGGAAATCAACATTCAACTATAAATGTAACAATTAAATGATTGAATTTCTCCGAAAATGGTTAACTTTGCAGATTGAAATATGAGTATGTATTTACTGAAAAATTAAAATATTACTATCGTGGCAGATACAAAGTACATCTTCGTTACGGGTGGGGTAGTCTCTTCTTTGGGTAAGGGCATTATTTCCGCATCATTGGGTAAGTTGCTTCAGGCAAGAGGTTATAAGGTTACTATTCAAAAATTTGATCCTTACATCAACGTTGACCCTGGTACATTAAATCCATATGAACATGGAGAATGTTATGTGACAGTAGACGGACATGAAGCCGATCTTGACCTTGGACATTACGAACGTTTTTTGAATGTTCAGACAACTCGTGCAAATAATATTACATCTGGACGTATTTATCAAAACGTTATAAACAAAGAGCGTAAAGGTGATTATTTAGGAAAAACAGTTCAGGTGGTTCCTCACATTACAGATGAAATTAAACGCAATGTGAAGTTATTGGGAACTAAGTATAAATACGATTTCGTTATTACAGAAATCGGTGGTACTGTAGGTGATATCGAATCTCTTCCTTTTATTGAAAGCGTTCGTCAGCTAAAATGGGAGTTAGGTAGAAATTGTTTGAATGTACATTTGACCTATGTGCCTTACATTGCAGCTGCTAAGGAATTTAAAACGAAGCCAACTCAGCATTCTGTAAAACAATTGCAAGAGTTAGGTATACAGCCGGATATTCTGGTATTACGTTCTGAGCAAGTTTTGAAAACTGATATTTTACGTAAGGTTGCATTATTTTGTAATGTGGCTGAAGAGTGTGTAGTTCAGTCTGTTGATGTACCAACTATTTACGAGGTACCTTTAATGTTGCAACGTCAGGGAATGGATGTGGCTGTATTAAAGAAAGTTGGTTTGGAAGTGGGTGAAACTCCCGATCTAAAGCAGTGGAAGGATTTTCTTAACAAAAAGACGGCTGCAACAGAAACGGTAAAAATCGGATTGGTAGGAAAGTATGTTGAATTGCAGGATGCCTACAAGTCAATCGATGAATCCTTACTACATGCTGCTATATATAATGATCGGAAACTAGATCTTCATCTTTTCCATTCGGAAAAACTAACAGATGAAAATGCTGCAGAACAACTTGCTGATATGGATGGCCTTATTATTGCCCCGGGATTTGGCCAGCGCGGTATAGAAGGTAAATTTTCGGCTATTAAGTATGCCAGAGAAAACAACAAGCCTTTGTTTGGTATTTGTCTTGGAATGCAATGTATGGTTATTGAATTTGCCCGTAATGTACTAGGATATGCAGATGCAAATTCGACGGAGATGGAGCCTAATACACCTCATCCGGTAATTGATATGATGGAAGAACAGAAGACGGTTGTCAATCTTGGAGGTTCTATGCGTCTTGGTGCTTATGATTGTAATCTTAAAAAAGGATCAAAAGCTTACGAAGCATACGGTAAGGAGCACATTCAGGAACGTCATCGTCATCGTTTCGAATTTAACGGAGGTTATAAAGACGAATTCGAAGCTGCTGGTATGAAATGTGTGGGAACTAACCCGGATACCAATTTGGTGGAAGTGGTTGAAATTCCTTCTTTAAACTGGTTTGTAGGTGTTCAGTATCATCCTGAATATAACAGTACAGTTGTTAATCCGAATCCTCTTTTTATAAGCTTTATTAAAGCGGCTATTACTAATAATAAGATTTAAGCAATAATAAATGGATAAAAACACTTTAATTGGTTTTCTGCTTATAGGGGTTGTTCTATTTGCTTTTAGTTGGTTTAATCAGCCTTCTCCTGAGCAAGCAGAAGCTCAGCGCCGTTATCAGGATTCAATCGCAAAGATTGAACAAGCCAGTCAGTTGGTACAGACAGAGAAACAAGCATCTTCGCTCGCAACAGTACCTGATTCACTTGCCGGTCAGCCTGATTCGGTTCGTGCGGCTCATTTCCAAAAAGAATTTGGCGTTTTTGCTGAATCTGTAACTGGAGAAGAACAGTTTACAACACTTGAAAATGATAAAGTTGAGCTTCGTTTTTCTAATAAAGGCGGAAGAGTTTACTCTGCTCGTTTGAAAGAGTATAAAACACACGATTCTTTACCTTTGATACTTTTTGAAGGAGATGAATCCTTGTTGGATTTTACATTGGTAACATCGACTAACCGTGTTGTAAATACAGCGGGTATGTATTTTAAAGCTATTCCGGGTAAAGATTCAAAATCTCTTGTGATGCGTTTGTCTGCCGGAGAAGGAAGTTATCTGGACTTTACCTATACGCTGACGCCTGACGACTATATGCTTCATATGGATATTAAAGGTACTGGTTTAAACGGCATATTGGCACCTGGTACAAATGCACTGGATGTAAACTGGGATCAAAAAATTCGTCAACAGGAGAAAGGTCGTAAATTCGAAGATCAGTATGCTGCAGTATATTATAAATTTGTAGCAGATGATGTTGAATACCTGAGCGAAACCAAAAACGACAGCAAGCAACTTTCTAATCGTTTGAAATGGGTTGCCTATAAAGATAAGTTCTTCTCAACTGTTTTAATCTCTGAAGACGGCTTCGAGGCAACGAATGTTGCATCCGAGTTGATTCCCGAGGGTAAGTATATTAAGGAATGCAAAACTACGACTTCTATACCCTTTGATTTAAGAGGAGAAAAGGCAACTTCGTTGCGTTATTTCTTTGGACCAAACAAATATAATTTGTTGACAAGTTATGATAAGGGTGTCGAAAACGCTGATAAGTTGGATTTGAATAATCTTGTACCACTTGGAGCAAGTATTTTCCGCTGGATTAATCAGTATTTTATCCTGCCATTATTTAATTTCTTTGGTAACTTCATCGGTAGTTACGGTCTTATCATATTTTTGCTTACGCTGCTTGTAAAACTTATTCTTTTCCCTCTTACATATAAATCTTATATGTCGTCGGCCAAGATGCGCGTTCTTCGTCCCCAGGTTGAAGAAATTAATGCAAAGTTTCCGGGACAGGATAAAGCATTGGAACGTCAGAAGGCTACAATGGAGTTGTATAGCAGGGCAGGGGCAAGTCCGATGAGCGGATGTTTGCCTATGTTACTGCAGATGCCAATTTTAATTGCCATGTATATGTTTTTCCCGTCTTCAATCGAACTTCGTCACGAAAGCTTCCTTTGGGCGCATGACCTTTCCACATATGATGCTGTTATTAGCTGGACAACCAATATTCCTTTAATAACGCCTTATTTTGGTAACCATATTAGTTTGTTCTGTTTGTTGATGACTATCACAAACATTATATATACTAAGTTTAATATGGATCAGACAAATACCGGTCAGCAACAGATGCCGGGTATGAAGGCAATGATGTATATGATGCCTCTTATGTTCCTCGTATTCTTTAATCAGAATGCTTCGGGCTTAAGCTACTATTACTTCATCTCTACATTAATTACTATTGTTCAGACGTTGATTTTCAGATATACCATTAACGAAGAAAAGTTACTGTTAAAACTTGAAGAAAATAAAAAGAAGCCTGCAAAGAAAAAATCAGGTTTTATGAAACGTCTCGAAGATGCCCAAAAGGCCCAACAGGAGCAATTGAAGAAGCAACAGAAAGGCAAAAAATAAAAATTAGAAATTGTTTTTATATGTTTAAAGGGAAAGACGGGTAAATTCGGTCTTTCCCTTTTTATTTTACTGTTAATCAGGCATATAGTAGTTGGTTGTATTTCTGGTGACATTTTATGAATTATGTGTTTGTTAAATAAATGATACATAATTATAAAGAAAAAGTACGTTTTTTTTGTTTTTGAAACAAAACAGTCCCTGTTGTTTTACATTACCTATCCCAAGTTTCATATCCTTCTCCATACTTTTGCTCAGAAATTGTTGACCAAGTCAGGACACGATGTCTTTGACAGATGTTCACTAATGATATTTACACATTACATTAATTATTTATCAACTTAAATCAGTTCTTTATGGAAGAAAAATGCAGTACATTTTCTTTGCGTAAGTTGTCTTCAAGGCTTATGCAGATGGTAATTGTTACAGCCTTCTTGCTGGTAAATTGCCTTCCGGCAATGGCTCAAACGAGCACAAAGGTTAAGGGTGTTATTACTTCAGGAGCCGACGGATTACCATTAATCGGGGTAAACGTTGTCGAAAAAGGTACAACCAACGGTACAGTTACAGATTTTGATGGAAACTTTGAGTTAACCGTATCTTCTAATTCAGTTCTCGACATTTCTTACATTGGTTATCTTAGCCAACAGGTAAAAGTGGTTTCAGGAACTTCTCTCTACAAAATCGTTTTAAAAGAAGACTCTCAGGCACTGGATGAAGTAGTGGTTGTGGGTTATGGTGTTCAGAAAAAGAAACTGGTTACCGGTGCTACCGTACAGGTAAGCGGCGATAATCTGCAGAAATTAAGCACAACGAATGCTTTGGGAGCTTTACAGAGTCAAACTCCAGGGGTGAACATCACACAGAGTTCAGGTCAGCCAGGTGAAGGATTCAAAGTGGTTATTCGTGGTTTGGGTACTATTGGTTCATCCGGACCTCTTTATGTAATTGATGGTGTTGCTGGTGGTGATATCAATGCGCTGAACCCTTCCGATATCGAGTCAATCGACGTATTGAAGGATGCAGCTTCTGCTGCAATTTACGGAGCACGCGCTGCCAATGGTGTGGTTTTAGTAACTACCAAGCAAGGTAAAGCAGGTAAACTGCAGCTTACTTATGATGGTTATTACGGAACACAGTATTTGGCTAATATGCCTTCTTTGTTAAAAGCGAAAGAATATATGACAATGATGGATGAAACTCGTTTTAACGAAGCGAATCCAGGTTATGATTGGGCAAATGTTCTTCCAACCACTCTTTACAATTCAATAATGGATGGTTCCTGGCAAGGAACAAACTGGTTGAAAGAGTCTTATAATGAGGCAGCTCCAACTCAGAATCATGCTATCAATTTAGCCGGAGGTACAGAGCAATCGAAATTTTCTTTAGGTTTCTCTTATACATCTCAGGAAGGTATTTTAGGAAAGCCTGTTCAATCTCAGTATGATAGGTATACCGCTCGTATCAACTCTGATCATGTATTACTAAAAGTAAAAGACTTTGATGCGATTAAGATTGGTGAAACATTAAACTTCAACTATAATACCAAGTCAGGTATTGCGATTGGTAATATATATGGTAATTCAATCCACAATTTGTTGGTTGGTAATCCATTACTTCCTGCTTATGATGAAGAAGGTAACTTCTATGATTATGACGATAAGGTAAATAATGGTTGGGATTTTGATGGTAACACAGGTAACCCACTTGCAGGAACAGCTCTGTCTAGCTGGGGATTAAACTTGTCTAAAAATTATGCCTTACAATCAAGTGCCTATTTGGAAATTCAACCGATTAAAAATTTGGTTTTCAGATCTCAGTTTGGTTATAAGATGACCGCATCTAGTTATCGTTCATATGATGGTATCCG